>CANQXY010000021.1 GCA_947627935.1 uncultured Clostridia bacterium
AAGTTTTTAAAACAACACTCGCGTAGCGAGCGGTTTTTTGTCTCGCTCCTGGCTCGACACGCTAAAGCGAATAAAAAAGTGATAGGAAAATACCTATCACTTTTTTGGTGGATTAAATTTTCATTTTACACAATTTCCGGCAATATAAACATGATGATTTTCACCAGGTTGAATTCTATCGATATTTCCAGTAAAATTACCATCAATTATTATATCATCATTATATGATATCATTGAATCGCAGGAACAGTCGCCACCTATTAAAATTAATCCATGTGATTTAATAGAGATGCAGGAACAATTTCCCAAAATATTTACTGATTTTGCACAAATTGCACCTGGACTGTTGTGGGTAGTTAAATTTCCATTAACCTCCAAGTCTCCATTTCCATCATTTAACCAGATGTTTCGTGAAGTAAGATTTCCATCAACTGATAGAGATCCAAGAATATTTAAATCTCCACATTCAACAGAAACATTAAAAGAAACATCGTCATTTACGAAAATTGTGCCAAAAGTTCTGAAAACTTTTTCGTTGTCTTTCCGAGTTGCATTAATATCCATATTATCCTCCTTTATTTGCTATACAATTAGTTGCTATTAAATTGTATCATATAAATATGAAAAAGTAAACTATTATATAAATAGGCTTTTAATGTCTATAGGAATTTTAGAAATTAATCTAATATTAGTATTATAAATTGGATGTTTAAAAGAAATTTTTAAACAATGAAGAGCTTGCCTTGAAATCAATTCAGAAGAATTCCCATATAAATAATCTCCTAGAATAGGGTGATTGATTGATTTAAGATGTATACGTATCTGATGAGTTCTACCAGTAAGCAAATAACATTTTATTAAGCTATAATTATTATATTTTTTTAAAACTTCAAATTTTGTAATAGATTTTTTACCATCCTTAGAAATACATCTTTCTATAATACTATTTTCTTTTCTAGCAATTGGCTTATCAATAATGCCACTATTTTGTTCCAAAATTCCATCAACTAATGCAATATATTGTTTTTTAAAAGTACCTATTTGCATTTGATGTATTAATTGTTCTTGAATATATTCATTTTTAGCAAAAATAACAATACCTGAAGTATCTTTATCTAATCTATTAATAGGTCTAATTTTCTTCTTTAAATTAATTTGGTCAAAATAAAATTTAATACCATTACTAAGAGAATTTTCATAGTGTAAAATTGAAGGGTGAACAGTAATTCCAGCAGGTTTATTAATAGCCAAAAGAAAATTATCTTCATATATTATATCTAAATTCATCTTTTTTGGAATTATGTTTGAATTATCCTCATCATAATCAAATAATATTTTTATAACATCATTTGTTTTTATTTTTGTTCTTGTATCTACGAATGAATCGTTTAATAATATTTTCTTATTTTTTATAAGCTTTGAAAGCAATCTTGCTGAAATATTAAATTCATTTTTTAATACTTGATTAATATCTTTATAATTATTAGTATCTTTTACAAAGTATTCTAATTCCATAATATTTACTACTCCTTGTTGATTATTATATAACTAAAGATTATAAATTACAAATTTAAAAACATTGTTGAAATATAAAATACTTTAATATATAATGTCAAAAGAAAGTGGGTAGATGATAATGTTACTAATAAACGCAGTAAAACATTTTTGCTTAATTACAAAACATAGATGGGTAGTTTTTAAATTATGTACAAAAATTGGAATGCCAATTAGAGGATTATTACATGATTTATCAAAATATTCACCAACTGAATTTTTTGAAGGTGTTAAATATTATAATGGAAAGAGAAGCCCGATTTCCGTTTGTAAAGAAAAAAATGAATATTCTAAAGCATGGCTTCACCATAAGGGAAGAAATAAGCATCACAGTGAATATTGGGTGGATTTTACATCTTTACCAGTTAGAATACCAGTAATTCCTTATAAATATACTGCAGAAATGATATGTGATAGATTAGCAGCAAGTATTACATACAATGGAAAAAACTTTAATAGTAATATGCCATTAGAATATTGGAACAAAGAAAAAGAAATATTAAAAATTAATGATAAAATAAAACAACTTTTACAACACGTCTTTACTGAAATAAGCAAAAATGGTATAGATAAGACATTAACAAGAAAAAATATAAAATTATGGTATAATAAATATTGCATAGAAGGAGAAAATGATGAGAATAAGATATAAACCATGGGCAAGACCAGAACTAGAGGCAAGCAAATTTTATATAGATAATCCAGAAGATTATAAAGGAAAATGGCAAGAAGTATTTAAAAATAATAATCCTATACATTTAGAATTAGGATGTGGAAAAGGAAACTTTATTTCTAAGTTAGCTGTAAAAAATCCAGATATAAATTATATAGCAATAGATTTAGTTGATGCAATGCTTGGATTAGCAAAAAGAAATGTAGAAGAAACATATAAAGAAGCAAATAAAGATGTTAACAATTTGATATTAACCAGATTTGATATAGAAAGAATACTATTAATTCTAGATAAGGAAGATTCTATAAATAGAATATATATAAATTTTTGTAATCCATGGCCAAAAGGAAAACATAGAAAAAAGAGACTGACACATACAAGACAGTTAGAAAAATATAAAGAATTTTTAGTACCTAATGGAGAAATATATTTTAAAACTGATGATGATGATTTATTTAATTCAAGCCTAATATATTTTGAAGAATCAGGGTTTGAAATTGTTAAAAAGACTTACGATTTACACAAAGAAAAAGATTTTTGGGACAATATAGAAACAGAACATGAAAAAATGTTTACAAGCCAAGGAATAAATATAAAAGCATTAATAGCAAAGAAAATAAATTAAGAACAAATATTTAATTATTTGTTCTTTTTTAAATTTTTTGACTTTTATTATATATTAATTCATATAATAAATAAGAGGTGATGAAAATGGCTTATTCTGATAGGGAATTAATAGCAAGAATAGTGCAATGTGAAGCGGGTGGAGAAGGAGATAACGGAATGAAAGCTGTTGCAACAATAATTATGAATAGGGTAAATGCTACTGAAGGAGAATATGCTAGAATTTCTCAAGATGGAAATGTAAGAAATATAATATTTCAGCCTAGACAATTTGATTGTGCAACAGATGATTTGTTTGGAAAATATAATCCTCAAAACATATATAATATGAATCCTACAGAAATACACTATTACATAGCAGATTGGGCATTATCTGGAAATAAATTAAATGAAGTAGGAGAGTGCCTATGGTATTTAAATCCATTTAAACCAACATGTGATAATACATTTCCAAGAAACGGATCAGGTACTTTTCAAACTAGGCTTGGAGAGCATTGTTTTTATAAGCCAACACCTTTATATAAAAATACTTAAAAAAGGAGGAATAAAATGCAAGAAGATAAAAATATCGAAAACAAAAGAGAAAATAGGAGTGTAGAAATTGATGCAAACTCACCAGAAATACTTACTAACAACATATATACACCAGCTTTTTTAAGACAAAACATAGGAAAATTAATGAGAGTTGAATTTTTAATAGGTACGAACAACTTAGTAGATAGAATAGGAATTTTAGAAGATGTCGGAGCAAGTTATATTTTGCTTAGATCTTTTGAAAATGATTCTTTAGTATATGCAGATATTTATGCTATTAAATTTATAACAATATCAACTACAAGTTCTACATATAATATATTAAATTCTTATAATATGCAAAATCAAAATATACCAAATTACAATAGATATATGTATTAAGCATATATTAAAAAATAATTTATATAATGTATTAGGTGATTTTATGATAAAAATTAAAAACTTAATTATTAGTATATTAATTCCATTAGTTGCAGGTATTATTGGAAGTTTATTAGGAAATGCATCACAAGGATTTGAAGAGCTTATAAAACCATCTTTTGCACCTCCTGGTTTTATATTTCCAATAGTATGGACCATTTTATATATTTTAATGGGAATATCATTTTATATTATATATAATTCAAATAGTGAGTATAGAAAAAGAGCAATTATAATATATTTCATACAATTAATATTAAATATGTTATGGACATTAATTTTCTTTAGATTAAATTTATTATTATTTGCTTTTATATGGATAATTGTAATGATTATATTTGTAATATTAATGATATACTATTTTTATAAAATAAATAAAATATCAGCGTTTTTACAAATTCCATATTTAATATGGTTAATATTTGCAGGTATATTAAATTTTTCAATATATGTATTAAATTAATTTTGACTTATTTATGTAAATATGATAAAATATATGCATATAATTTGAAAAGGGGAAGTATTTATGCGGAAAGATCTGAAAATATCAAAAGCTAAATCAATGGAAAATGGAATAAAATTTTATTCTATAAAACACAAAGGGTATTTTTCAATTACGACAATTAATGATAAAGGAGACATTATTTCAGAATGGCAAAATAATGATAAAGAAACAAAAAATAAGAAAGAAGAAATGAAGAATTTTATAAAACTATTAATCTTCAGCTTTCCAGTAGTTATTGTTTCTATTCTTCTATTAATGTGGGGAGATAAACTTAGCATAATTCACCAAAGTGGTATATGCTATCTAATTATTTCAATACTATCGATATATATATCTTTTGAAATTTATTTTTTGGGAAAAACTAAAGAAAATAGATGGAAAAAATTTCATTCTGCTGAACATATGATACTTAATGCCTATAGAAAATTAGGTAAAATACCATCAATTGACGAATTAAGGAAATTTTCTAGGTTTAGTAATAGTTGTAGCAGTAATGTACAAATACAAATTCCATTAACATGCTTTATGCTATTTATAGAGAGTTTTATTCCTAATTACATTTGCATGCGGATTGCTATGGATTTATCAATAATTGTAGTTCTTATTTTAATTATTACGGGACATTTAAATTATATGCAATACTTTACAACTGAAATACCAACAGATGTAGAATTAGAAGTAGCAATAAGAGGTATGAAAGAATGGCTTAAACATGAATAAAGACCTACTGCGTAGAATGTTCGCTATTATTAAAAAGTCTGACAATTAGACTTTTAGGACAACTAATATTAGTTGTCCTTCTTTTATTTTAAATTAATTTACAAAAATAAAAAGGAGAAGAATACTCTTCCCCCTACAGTGAGAATCTCAACTAATTAATAAAAATTAAAAAATTCCCACTACTTCCCCTTAAGAAGCAATGAAAATTTATATTTACTAATAGTATCAATCCTCACTGCTTTACTATATGAGGGGTATGAAAACATCCATAATGGATGAACAATATAATTATAACATAAAAATTAAAAAAGTCAATAGAAAACATGAAAAAGAGATGCATAATGCATCTCTTTGTAGTGCTACAATTTAATTACTATGAAATCAGTACCAATTTTTTTCTTTTTAGTTGTATATCCTAAAATATGAAGAGCTTGTTTTTTTAGTTTAGAGCTATATTCATTTTTTAGGTGAATTTCAAATTCAGAACCTTTTGTAGGACAACTTGTAGGTAATTGAGACTTTAATTCATTTAGTAATTGATTGTACCGTGGTCTGTTAGTATTCATAGAAAAAACCACCTTCTTGCATAAAATTGTATCAATATTATATCATAGTTTAGAAAAAATTAAAAGAAATATTAAGTAAAAATAATATTTCAAATATTTAAATTTTAAAAAATTAATGTTATAATAAAAATGATAAATAAGTTTAAAACTAAAAATAAATGGAGAAGATTATGGAAGATATAAATAAATTAGTAAATGAATGTTATGGATGTATAAATAAACCTTGTCAATCAGGTTGCCCTTTAGGCAATGATACAACAGGTTTTATAAAATTAATGAAAGAAGAAAAATATAAGGAAGCATATGAACTTCTATGTAAAACAACAGTTTTACAACCAATATGTGGTAGAATTTGTCCTCATACGAAACAATGTCAAGGAAGTTGTATAAGAAGATTTAAATTTAATTCTGTTGAAATAGGAAAATTAGAAGCATATATTGGAGATTTAGCAATTGAAAATGACTGGAAAATACCTAAGAATACAGATACAAGGAAAAATAAAAAAATTGCTATAGTTGGTGGTGGACCAGCTGGATTAACATGTGCTGCATTTCTTGCTAAAGATGGATATGATGTTACTATATTTGAAAAAAGCGAAAAATTAGGTGGAATAATAGAACATGGTATTCCTGAATTTAGATTAGATAAAAGTATATTAGAAAATACGATTAATAAAATTTTAGAACTTGGAATAAATGTAGAAACAAAAAAAGAATTAGGTAAAAATTTAGATATAAAAGACTTAGAAAATAAATTTGATGCTGTGTTTTTAAGTTTTGGAGCAAATATATCTTCAAAAATGAACATTGAAGGAGAAGAAAAAGAAGGAGTATTTGGAGGAAATGAATTATTAGAAAATAAAAGCTTTCCAGACCTTAATGGTAAAAAAGTTGCAATTATAGGCGGAGGAAACGTTGCAATGGATACTTCTAGAACAATTAAAAGATTAGGAGCAAAAGATGTTACTGTTATTTATAGAAGAAGTGAAAAAGAAATGCCAGCAGAAGAAAAAGAAATAGTAGATGCAAAAAAAGAAGGTATAAATTTTTTATTTCAAACAAATATAATTAAAATATTAGGTAAAAATAAAGTAGAACAAGTAGAATGTATAAAAACCAAACTCGTTCAAAAAGATGGAGAAACAAGACTATCTCCAGTAAATATTGAAAATAGTAATTTTAAATTAGATGTAGATTATGTGATAATGGCAGTTGGATCAAAAGTAGAAGAAAACTTAGTAAATAGTCTTAATCTAGAACTTACTAAATATGGTAATATAAAAGTTAATGAAAATTATACTACATCAAATCCTAAAATATTTGCTGGTGGAGATTTAATAGGTGCAAAAAGCACTGTAGCATGGGCTTCAAAATCAGGTAGAGATGCAGCATATGAAATAGATAAATATTTAGAAAACAAATAAATAATTTGAGGTTAGAAATGGATTTAGAAAAATTAGAGGAAAATAAAAACAATAAAGAATATATATTAAATGTTGTTAAAGAAAAAGGAAAACTTTTAGAATATGCAAGTGATGAATTAAAAGATGATAAACAATTGGTATTAGAAGCATTAAAACAAGATGGAGAGGCTTTAGAATTTGCATCAAATAGATTAAAATCAGATAAGGAAATAATACTTCTTGCAATTAAATCAGCACCATGGACTATTTGCTATGCATCAGAGAAAATAAAGTCTGATAGAGAAGTAATTTTAAAATGTGTAGAAAATTATGGACAGGCATTGTATTTTGCAAGTGAAAGACTACGAGATGATGAAGAGATAGTAAAAAGAGCTGTTAAAAATAAAGGAATAATAATAAAATATGCAAGTGATAGATTATTACATAATAAAGAGATTGCAGAAATTGCAATTAATCAAGATAAAAGAGCATTTGATTTACTTCCAAGGGAGTTAAGAGAAGAATTAGAAAGCGAAACTAATAGCTAGTAATAAAATAAACTTTAATAAGAGATTTATTAAATATAAGTCTCTTATTTTGTTAAAAATAAATTAATAAAAACTATTGTACTTTTTTACTTTTATCTATATAATATTAACTATATTAAGAGGAGGAAAAAATATGTCTTTTATAGATGGAATAAAATTAAAAGCAAAATCGGAACTCAAAACAATAGTGCTTCCAGAAGCAACAGATAAAAGAGTATTAGAGGCAGTTTCTATTGTTTTAAAAGAAGGTTTTGCTAATATTATTTTAGTGGGAAAAGAAGAAGAAATATTAAAAAAAGCTAAAGAAAGTAATTTAGATATATCAAAAGCTAAAATAGAAGATCCTTTTAAATCTGAAAAATATAATAAATTCGTAGATTACTTATATCAATTAAGACAAAGAAAAGGTATGACTTTAGAAAAAGCAAAAAAATTAGTATTAGACCCAGTATATTATGGAATGATTATGGTAAAATTAAATTCTGAAGGAGCAGATGGATTAGTGTCAGGTGCAGTTCACTCAACTGCAGATACTTTAAGACCAGCACTCCAAATCTTAAAAACAGCTGAAAATACTAAATTAGTATCTGCATTTTTTGTTATGGTTGTTCCTGATTGTAAATATGGAGAAGACGGTATATTTGTATTTGCTGATAGCGGACTTAATGAAAATCCAGATGCAGAAGCTTTATCTGAAATAGCTATTTCATCAAGTAAAAGTTTTGAGCAATTAGTAGGAAAAAAATCTAAAGTAGCAATGCTTTCGTATTCTACTTATGGAAGTGCAAAATCAGATGCAACAGAAAAAATGATAGAAGCAACAAAACTTGTAAAAGAAAAGGATCCAAATATTATTATAGATGGAGAGTTACAATTAGATGCTGCAATAATACCTGAAATATCAAAATCAAAAGCTCCAGGAAGCCCTGTTGCAGGAAATGCAAATACATTAATATTTCCAGATTTAGGTGCTGGAAACATAGGATATAAATTAGTACAAAGGTTAGCAAAAGCAGAAGCTTATGGACCTCTTTGCCAAGGAATAGCAAAACCTGTAAATGATTTATCTAGAGGATGTAGTACACAAGATATAGTTGGAGTAATTGCAATAACAGCTCTACAAGCACAAAAAAAATAAAAAAAAAGGAGTTTTATATGAAAGTTTTAGTTTTAAATAGTGGAAGTTCATCATTAAAATATCAAGTTATTGATATGGAAACAGAAAAAGTTTTAGCAAAAGGATATTTTGAAAGAATTGGTCAACCAAATGCATTTTTAACACATAAGGTAAATGGTCAAAAACATAAATTTGAGCATCCTGCAAGAAATCATGAAAAAGCTATTGAATTTGTATTAAATAGAATAACTAATGACCATTATGGAGTACTTAAAAGTTTAGATGAATTATCAGCAATAGGACATAGAGTTGTACATGGAGGAGAAAAATTTAATAGTTCTATACTAATAACAGATGAAGTTTTAGAAGAAATAAAAAAATGCAATCATTTAGCACCGATACATAATCCATCATGTATATTAGGAATAGAAGCTTGTAAGAAAATAGTTCCTAATATGCCTATGGTTGCAGTATTTGATACAGCTTTTCATCAAACAATGTCAAAAGAGAAGTATATTTATCCAATACCATATGAATATTATAAAAAATATGGAATAAGAAAATATGGATTTCATGGAACATCTCATGAATATGTAGCAAATAGAGTAGCTCAATTAGAAAATAAAGATATAAAAGATTTAAAAATTATAAATTGCCATTTAGGACAAGGAGCAAGTATATGTGCTATTGAAAACGGAAAATCAGTAGAAACAAGTATGGGACTTACTCCTATTAGTGGAATTGTAATGGGAACAAGATCAGGTGATATAGATCCATCAATTATCACATATATAATGAAAAAAGAAAAATTAACAGCAGATGAAGTAGAAAATATTTTAAATAAAGAATCTGGAGTATATGGAATTTCAAATGTATCAGTAGATTTTAGAGATATAGAATCAGAAGCATTAGCTGGAGGAATGCATGCACAACTTGCTTTAGATGTATTTCATTATTCTGTTGCTTCATATATTGCAAAATGTATGGTAGCAATGCAGGGAGCAGATATTATAACATTTACAGCAGGAGTTGGAGAAAAAGGACCAATATCAAGAGAAGCTATTTGTAAGCAACTTGAATTTTTTGGAGTAAAATTAGATGAAGAAAAAAATAAAATTAGAGGAGAAGAAATAAAGATTTCTTCAGATGATTCTAAAATAAAAGTATATGTAATTCCTACAAATGAAGAATTAATGATAGCAAGGGAAACTTTAAAACAAATAAGTTAATAATTTTAAATTTATAAAAAGAAAGGAAATTAAAATGAAAGTATTAGTATTAAATTGTGGTAGTTCATCACTTAAGTATCAATTGATTAATATGGAAACTGAAGAAGTATTGGCTTCTGGAAAATATGAAAGAATAGGAGAAGAAGAAGCATTCATAACTCATAAAGTAAATGGACAAAAAATAGAAATAAAACATACAGCATATGATCATACAGAAGCAATAGATTTTACTTTAAAACAATTAACAAATCCAGAATATAAAGTTATTGATTCTTTAGATGAAATAAATGCAATAGGACATAGATTAGTTCATGGCGGAGAAAAAATAAGTGAGTCTGTAATAATAGATGACAATGTTATTGATGTTCTAAAACAATGTACAGATCTAGCACCTCTTCATAATCCAGCAGGAATAATGGGAATAGAAGCTTGTAAAAAAGTAATGCCAGGTAAACCAATGGTAGGTGTATTTGATACAGCTTTTCATCAAACAATGCCAAAAGCAAGATATATATATCCAATACCATATGAATATTATAAAAAATATGGAATAAGAAAATACGGATTTCATGGAACATCTCATATGTATGTTTCAAATAGATTAGCTCAATTAGAAAACAAAGATATTAAAGATTTAAAAATAGTAACATGCCATTTAGGACAAGGATCTAGTATATGTGCTGTAGAATCAGGAAAATCAGTAGATACAAGTATGGGACTTACTCCACTAGCTGGAATTCCAATGGTTACAAGAAGTGGAGATTTAGATCCATCTGTTGTAACATTTTTAATGAAAAAAGAAAATTTATCAGTTGATGAAATAGAAAATATTTTAAATAAACAATCTGGAGTTCAAGGAATATCAGGATTAGCACCAGATTTTAGAGTAATTGAAGCATCATCATATGAAGATAATGAAAGAGCTAAACTTGCAATGGATATATTTAAATATTCAATAGCAAGTTATATAGCAAAATATGCTGTTGCTATGAATGGTATAGACGCAATAGTATTTACTGGTGGAGTTGGTGAGAATCAAATAAATATAAGAAAAGGAATTTGCAAACAATTAGAATTTATGGGAGTAGAAATAGATGAAAATGCAAATAATATTAGAGGTGAAGAAAAATTAATTTCTAAACCTACATCAAAAGTTAAAATTTATGTAATACCAACAAACGAGGAATTAATGATTGCAAAAGAGACAGAAAGATTAATAAAATAATTTATATAAATATAGGGGGAAATATATATGCCAAAAATATTAGAAGATATTTCAAGAACATTTAATGAATTTTTATTATTACCAAATTTAACAGATGAAAGATGTATACCTTCAAATGTATCTTTAAAAACACCACTTGTAAAGTATAAAAAAGGAGAAGAAGCAAAATATTATGCAAATATACCAATGGTTTCTGCAATAATGCAAGCTGTATCAGGAGAAGAAATGGGAATAGCTCTTGCAAGAGAAGGAGGAGTTGCATTTATATATGGATCTCAATCAATAGAATCTCAAGCTGAAATGGTTAAACATGTAAAAAAACATAAAGCAGGTTTTGTTGTAAGTGATTCAAATGTAAAAAGTGGAACACCTTTAAAAGATGTAATCCAACTTGTCAAAGAAACTGGACATTCAACTGTAATGATAACAGAAGATGGTACTTCAAATGGAAAATTTTTAGGATTGGTTACAGATAAAGATTATAGAATTTCAAGAGATGATTTAAATGCTCCAATTGATAATTTTATGACACCTAAAGATAAAACAATTTGGGCTTTAGATGGAATAAGTTTGTCTGAAGCAAATGATATAATTTGGGAAAATAAAAAAGCATGTTTACCTATTTTAACTAAAGAAGGAAATTTGAAATACTTAGTATTTAGAAGAGATTACGAAGATAGAAAAAATAATCCAAATTCATTACTTGATGATAATAAAAGATATATAGTTGGTGCCGGAATTAATACTAGAGATTATGAGGAAAGAATACCTGCTTTAGTTGAAGCTGGAGTTGATTTAATATGTATAGATTCTTCTGATGGATATTCTATATGGCAAAAAAGAACTATTGATTATGTTAGAGAAAAATATGGTGATACTGTAAAAATAGGTGCAGGAAATGTTGTAGATAAAGAAGGATTTAGATATCTAGCTGAAGCAGGAGCAGATTTTATAAAAGTTGGTGTAGGTGGAGGCTCTATTTGTATAACACGTGAAACCAAAGGAATTGGTAGAGGTCAAGCAAGTGCTTTAATAGATGTTGTAGAAGCAAGAGACAAATATTATAAAGAAACAGGAATTTACATACCAATATGCTCAGATGGAGGTATAGTGCATGACCATCATATTACAATTGCTTTAGCATTAGGTGCTGACTTTGTTATGATGGGAAGATATTTTGCTGGATTTGATGAAAGCCCTACAAGAATAGTTAGAAAGGGAAATGGATATGTTAAAGAATATTGGGGAGAAGGATCAAATAGAGCAAGAAACTGGCAAAGATATGACATGGGAGGAGATAAAAAACTTTCTTTTGAAGAAGGTGTTGACTCTTACATACCATATGCAGGAAAATTAAAAGATAATGTAGCTATAACAGTTGCAAAAATTAAATCTACAATGTGTAATTGTGGAGCTATAACAATACCAGAACTACATGAAAAGGCAAGACTTACACTAGTTTCTGATGTAAGTATAACAGAAGGAAGCGCACATGATGTTATATTAAAAGAAATTAATAATGATTAATTATAATGCAAGGAGAATATAATGCTTATACAAATACTAGTATTAATAATACTTATATTACTAAATGGTTTTTTTGCTGCAGCAGAAATAGCATTTATATCATTAAATGATGCTAAAATAGAAATTCAAGCAAAAGAAGGAAATAAAAAAGCAAAGACTATTAAAAACATGTTAAAAGATCCAAGTAAATTTTTATCAACAATACAAATTGGAATAACTTTAGCGGGATTTTTATCAAGTGCATTTGCATCAGATACCTTTGCAACTAGATTAGCACCTATATTAAATAATATGATTCCATCATTAGGAATTGATACTTGGAAAAATATATCTATAATAATTATTACAATTATTCTTTCATATTTTACATTAATTTTTGGAGAACTAGTTCCAAAAAGATTAGCTATGAAACATGCAGAAAAAATATCTTTTAGTACAATTAGTATAATTAAAACAATTTCAATAATAACATTGCCTTTTGTTAAATTTTTAAGTATATCTACAAATTTTATATCAAAATTATTCGGTGTTACAGGTAAAGAAGAAGAAACCGTGACAGAAGAAGAAATAAGAATGATGGTAGATGTAGGGGAAGAAAAAGGAACTATAGATAGTGAAGCAAAAGAAATGATAAATAATGTTTTTGAATTTAATGATAAATATGTTTCTGAAATTATGGTTCCAAGAACTGAAGTATTTGCGTTAGATATGAATTTATCAATTTCTGAAGTTATTGATGAATTAAGTGAAGATGATAGATATAGCAGAATTCCAGTATATGATGAGACAATTGATGAAATTAAAGGTATTGTTTATATTAAAGATATTTTACTTTCACAAAAAAATAAAAATACTAAAATTAAAAATTTAATTAAAGATGCATATTATATACCTGAAAACAAATTAGTAAATGAATTATTTGAAGAACTAAGAAAAAACAAAAAACAAATAGCAATAATTATTGATGAATATGGTGGAACTGCAGGAATTGTTACCATGGAAGATATATTAGAAGAAATAGTAGGGGATATATATGATGAATATGATGAAGAAGAAAGTAAATTTGAAAAGTTAGATGAAAACACATATTTAATTGATGCTAGTATTCCAATATACGAATTAGAAAAAATATTAGATATAGAGATACCTGATGGAGAATATGATACAGTTTCAGGATATCTACTAGAACAATTAGGAAGATTACCAAATAAAAATGAAAAAATTATAATTGAAACAGAAAAAGTAAATTACAAAATTGTAGAATTTAAAGATAATAGAATTACAAAAATAAAAGCTTGTAAAAATAATTCTAATAAATAATAAATAAAAGATACTGATAGAATTTCAGTATCTTTTTATATTATTCCCATTCAATTGTTGCTGGTGGTTTAGATGTAATATCATAAACTACTCTATTTATATGTTTTACTTCATTTACAATTCTGCTTGAGACTTTTTCTAAAACCTCATAAGGTATTTTACTCCAAACTCCTGTCATGAAATCAGTTGTTTCAACAGCACGAAGTGCTAAAGTATAGTCATAAGTTCTTTCATCACCCATAACACCTACAGATCTTAAATTAGTTAAAACTGCGAAATATTGATTTATATTTTTGTGTAGGCCACTATTTGAAATTTCCTCTCTAAATATATAATCAGCTTCTTTTAATATATCTAATTTTTCTTCTGTTATATCTCCAATTATTCTAATTGCAAGTCCAGGACCAGGGAAAGGTTGTCTGTATACTAAGTTTTCTGGTATTCCTAGTTCTAAGCCAGTTTTTCTAACTTCATCTTTAAATAAACTTTTTAAAGGTTCTACAATTTCTTTAAAATCTACGTAATCAGGGAGACCTCCTACATTGTGATGACTTTTAATTACAGCTCCTTTACCAAGTCCACTTTCAATGACATCAGGGTATATGGTACCTTGTACTAAGAAATCTATTGTACCTAATTTTTTTGCCTCTGCTTCAAATACTCTAATAAATTCTTCACCTATAATTTTTCTCTTTTTTTCAGGGTCTGTTACACCTGCAAGTTTTTCTAAAAATCTATCTTTAGCATTTACTCTTATAAAGTTAATATCATATTGTTTTGTAAAAATTTCTTCTACTTCATCACCTTCATTTTTACGAAGTAATCCATGATCTACAAATATACAAGTTAAATTTTTTCCTATTGCTTTACTTAATAAAACTGCTGCAACTGATGAGTCAACTCCTCCAGATAATGCACATAAAGCTTTTTTATCTCCAATTTTTTCTTTTAATACTTTTATTGAATCTTGAACAAAAGAAGACATTGTCCAATCACCTGAACAATTACATATATTATATAAAAAGTTTCTTATAACTTGTGTTCCATTTATTGAATTATTAACTTCTGGGTGAAATTGTATTCCATAAAGTTTTCTTTCTTTATTTTCAATTGCTGCATTTGGGCAAGAAGAAGTATAACCAATATTTTTAAATCCATCTGGTAGTGTTTCAACATAATCAGTATGACTCATTAAAAAACCATTTGTATTATTGAAACCTTTAAATAATAGGGAAGTATTATCTATATTAACATCTGTTGTTCCATATTCTCTTTTTGTTGCTCTAGCTACATTACCATTTAAAGTATATGTCATAAGTTGCATACCATAGCATATTCCTAAAATAGGTATTCCAAGCTCAAATATTTCTTTAGAACATTTAGGGGAATCATCTCCATAAACACTTGCAGGTCCACCTGTAAAAATAATTCCTTTTGGATTTTTTTCTTTTATTTTTTCAATTGAAATATCAAAAGGAACGACTTCTGAATATACATTACATTCTCTTACTCTTCTAGCAATAAGTTGATTATATTGTCCTCCAAAGTCGATAATTAAAATTAATTCATTTTTTTTCATTAAAATTTCCTCCCTAAAACTAATTTTGTAATATTTTATCATATTATAAATTTTAAGTAAATAAAAATATAAAATCAATCTCATTAATTTACATAATTTCATATTATATATAAAGAAAGTTGAAAGGGGGAAGAATAAAATTTGGATTTTAATGGAGTAAAAATTGGATTTGTACTTACAGGATCTTTTTGTACTTTTAGTAAAACAATTCCTAAAATAAAAGAATTAGTAGATTTAGGCGCTGAAATTTTACCAATAATGTCATTTAATGCATATAATATGGATACTAAATTTGGAAAAGCAGAAGATTTTATTAATGAGATAGAAGAAATAACAGGAAATGAAATAATACATACAATAAAAGATGCAGAACCAATAGGTCCAAAAAAATTAACTGATATTATGATTATTGCTCCAGCAACTGGTAATACTATGGCAAAACTTGCTAATGATATAATAGATACACCTGCCACAATGGCTGCAAAGTCACATTTAAGAAATAACAATCCTATAGTTTTAGCAGTTTCTACAAATAATGGATTAAGTGGAAATGCCGAAAATATAGGAAAATTATTAAATAGAAATAATTATTATTTTGTTCCTTTTAGACAAGATAATCCAATAACAAAACCAAGATCTTTGGTTTTTGATCCTGATTATATAATAAAAACAATAGAATCAGCTTTAAAAAGAGAACAAATACAACCAATATTGTTATGAATATAAAAATACATCTTATTTTATTGAGATGTATTTTTATATTTATACCAACATTTCTTTTTTATAAATTTTGAAAAATCATTTTTATCTCCAAAATAAAATCCATCTTTATCAAGTAGTAGAGCATGCTCATTATCTAAATAAAAATATATAAATTTATTTGTTTCAAAAACTTTATATAAATTAAAATATCTAATTTTACTATATTTCAAATTATTAAATATTTTAAAATAGCTATTACAAAAAATAAATTTAAAAGTTTCTTCTTCAGTTATTTTTTCACTGTTAAAATCTTTTTTTACTTCTTTAATAGGTTTTATAATTTTCCAATATAAGAAAAATAATAAAATCATAGAAAATAGAATAGATTGTAAATAATATTTGTTATATATATAAAGTATTATACAAAATATTATTAGCATGCTAATAAAAATTATATAAAAAGATTCTTTAAATCCAAATTTATTATCATGAAATTCTAAAAAATCTTTATACATTTGTTTTGTATATTTAGTTTTATTTTTAAACAATATTACCAAATTAATCACCATAATTATTATATCATTAGAAATAGAAATATCAATACAAACATTTTTTTGTATTTTTTTAAAAAAGTATTGACAGAGAAAAAATGTTCGTATATAATTATAATTAATAAAACGAACAAACATTCTTAGGAGGTTAATTATGAATTTAAAAATAGTTAATTTTAAAAAATTTATAACAAGTATTTTAATTTTATTTGGGGTGATTATTTTGGCATGTATATTGTTTTCAAATAAATCTTATTCAAAAGCAAAAGAGTCTTATAAAAAAGAAACTATAGTTTTAGGAGATACACTTTGGACTATTGCTCAAAATGAACAAACTAATAATGAATATTATAAAAATAAAGATATTAGATATATTATATATGATATAGAAAAATTGAATGATATATCTAATTGCAATTTAAAAGAAGGTCAAGAAATTTTAATACCAATTTTTGAATAAAAAATACACCTAAAATTATATTTTAAATTTTAGGTGTATAAATTATTATAAATTTGCTAATGGATTACTTTCAACTGCATTTCTTACTTGATCATTATTTACATGTGTATATATTTCTGTAGTAGCTATACTTTCATGCCCAAGAAGTTCTTGTAAAGCTCTTATATCAACATTACCATATTGATACATTAAAGTAGCTGCAGTATGTCTTAATTTATGAACTGAATATTTTTTAGTATCAAGACCTGCTTGTTTTAATTCTTTATATATAATATATTGAACTGTTCTATTACTAATTCTTTCTTTTCTTTCACTTAAAAATAGTGCTTTATCTGAATTCCTAGAATCTTTTTTTATTCCTTGCTTAGGTCTTACTGCTAAATAACTATTAATAGCTCTCATGCAAGCACTATTTAAATATATAGTTCTTTCTTTGTTTCCTTTACCTATAACTGTCATTTTGCATTCATTATGATCAATATCATTAATATTAATTCCAACAAGTTCAGAAAGACGCATACCACAATTTAAAAATAAAGTAGTAATAGCAAAATCTCTTTCATTATTTCTATTATCTTCATTACTTGCAACATCTAATAATTTTTTGCTATCATCTAATGATAAATATTTAGGTATTCTTTTGTCTAATTTAGGTGTCTCAAGATTTTGAGCAGGATTTTCTTCCAATATATTAGTTTTATTAACTAGATATTTAAAGAATATTCTAATTGTTGAAATTTTTCTAGCTCTTGTAGATGGCTTACTGTTATTTGAAGCTAAATAAGAGACAAAAGAATGTATATTATCTAGTTTTATTTTTTTTAATGTATCTATACTAAAATTAGATATATCAATTTTATCAAAGTCTTTTTCTGTAGTTTCCTTAAATTCTATCATCATATATTTAAAAAACATATTTAAATCATAATTATATTCTTTAATAGAGTTAGGGGATTTATTTAAAATAGTAATAGAGTAATCTAAAAAAGAATTTATAAATTCAGGATTTTTATCTCTATCAAACATATATATCACTCTCCAGTAAATTTAGTATTATAATAACACTAAACATATAAATTTAAAAGAGATTTTAAAAATTTTGTGCAAAGTTTTAAAGAATTTTTTGTTGAATTATGTAAAAAAATATGATATCTTATTTTATAATATAATAAAAATAAATATAAAAAGAAAGGATAAAAAATGAGCAAAAATTCATTTTGGGATTTACTTGGAAATTCAATTGAAACAGCTTTATTTATAAAATTTGGAATACCATTTATTATAATTGTTATAGTAATACTACTTGGGGTAGCTATGATTAATAAGTCAATTGTTGCTAGTCATGTAGATAAAGAACATTCAATTTTAATTACTGAGTTTAAAGATACAATTTATGATATTGCAAAAGATAAATTAAACAATAATGAATTTGATTTATCTATTTCAAATAGTGAATTTTATGATGTAGATTTAGAATATACAATAAAAAATAAGAATCATTCTTCTGAAGAATATGAAGAACTATTTAAGCAAGAAATAACAAAAATATATAATGAAATCAAAGATAAACAATTAGTTAATGATACATTATTTGGTAAAGATGAAAATTTGGAATATAATGAAATTCATTTTAGCATTAATTATAATAATGAATATTATAGTTGGCTTGGAGGAACAGAAATGAAATATTCATTTGAAGATAAATGGGATAGTGGATATAAAGATGTTATGAAAAATGTAATAATAGAAAAAGATACATTAGATGAAGTAAAAAACAAAGAAAAAAATCATAATTTGTTGAAATAGATATAATTATATGATATATTAAAAATAATAAAATATTTATTAGCACATATAAAAAGGAGAAAAAAATGAAAAATAAAGTATACATTATTGATGCAAAGAGAACAGCAATTGGAAAATTTTTAGGATCTTTTTATGAAAATGATCCAAAAGATATTTGTGTTCAATTAATAAAAAATGGTTTTAAAGAAGAATTAGTAAAAGATATTCAAAGTGTTATTATAGGTAATGTAATTTCTGCTGGAACAGGACAAGCAACTGCAAGAAATA
Organism: uncultured Clostridia bacterium; assembly: GCA_947627935.1. Classification (GTDB taxonomy): domain Bacteria; phylum Bacillota; class Clostridia; order TANB77; family CAG-508; genus CAG-269. The sequence continues at coordinate 19,331 of CANQXY010000021.1, forward strand.
TTTCAATAAATGCAGGTATCCCATTAGAGGTACCAGCATATTCATTAAATATGGTCTGTGGTTCTGGATTACAAGCTATTATTAATGGTATCAATGAAATAGAGTGTGGAAAAAATTTAGTTTTAACAGGTGGTTTTGAATTTATGTCAAATATTCCATTTGCTACAGACACATATATGAGAATGGGAAAAAAATTTGGTGACTTTAAAATGCTAGATTTAATGACTCATGATGGACTTACAGATTCTTTTAGTGGTGTTCATATGGGAATAACTGCGGAAAATATAGCTAAAAAATATAATATATCTAGAGACGAACAAGATGACTATGCAATTTTAGCTCAAGAAAGAGCAATAAAAGCAGTAGATAATAATGCATTTAAAGAAGAAATTGTTCCTATAACTGTTAAAGATCATAAAGGAAATGAAAATATCTTTGAAACTGATGAATTTCCTAATAGAACTTCAACAAGAGAAAAATTATCTAAATTAAAACCAAGTTTTTTAAAAGATGGAACTGTTACTGCTGGAAATTCATCAGGAATAAATGATGGTGCAGCTTTTGTACTATTAGCATCTGAAGAATATTGTATTAAAAACAAAATTAAACCATTAGCAAAAATTATTAATAATTCTGTTATAGGATGCGAACCACAATTAATGGGATTAGGGCCATATTATGCAATAACAGATTTGCTAGAAAAAGAAAATTTACATATAAATGATATTGATTATATGGAAATAAATGAAGCTTTTGCAGCTCAAGTATTAGGATGCTTTAAATTGTTATGTGAAAAATATGATATATCTACGGAAGAATTAATCAAGAAATGTAATTTATATGGCTCAGGATTAGGATTAGGACATCCATTAGGAGCTACAGGAGCTAGAATTACTACTACCTTGGCACATATAATGAAAAAAAATAATAATATAAAATATAGTATTGCATCTTTATGTATTGGAGGAGGAATGGGAGCAGCAATACTTTTAGAAAGGATTGAAAATAATGAACTTGCTTAAAGATAAAATTGTTATAATTACAGGTGGAACAAAAGGAATTGGATTAGCGACTGCTTATAAAATGGCAGAAGAAGGTGCAATTGTGTATGCATGTGCAAGAAACGAGATTTCATTTGATAATAAAAATATTCATTTTCTACAATTAGATGTGACTGATTCCGAAAAATGTCAAGATTTAGCTAATAGAGTAATTAAAGAACACGGAAAAATTGATGGATTGATTGCAGATGCAGGAATTATAAATGATGCATTAATAAATAAAATGACAGATGAAATGTTTAATAGTGTTATGAATGTTAATGTAACAGGTGTATTTAATATTATAAAAGCTGTTCAGCCATATATGGATGAAAAAAAGAATGGATCAATAGTAACCGTAAGTAGCATTGTAGGAGAATATGGAAATATAGGACAAATTAATTATTCTGCATCAAAAGCAGCTTTAATAGGTATGACAAAATCATGTGCAAAAGAATTTGCAAGAAAAGGTCAGAATATCAGAGTAAATTGTGTAGCACCAGGATACATATTAACAGATATGGTAAAAAATGTACCTCAAGATTTATTAGATAAATTTTCTAGTCAAACAATGTTGAAGAGACTAGGAGAACCAAATGAAATTGCAGATGTACTTACTTTTTTAGTTTCAGATATGTCTTCTTATATTACTGGAACAGTAATAGACGTTAATGGAGGAATGAGATTATAAAAACTCATATAATGATGTCAAGGAAAAATAAGTCATTATAAGTATAAAATAAAGAAAAGTTAAAAGGCTGACATTAGTTAGCCTTTTTATTAATAATTTTTTTAAAATTTAACCAATATAAGATATTACAATAAAAAAGTCTTACTCCTATTTGCACAAAACTTTGATAATACAAACCACCATATAGATTAAATTTCATTATTAAGACAAATAGAAATTATACCAATTGGTTGATAAAAATAAAAATTTTAAAATATTTACAAATTTTAGAATATAAAATATAATCAAATAAATAGTAAGTCGAAAGTGAGTTGAAATTATGACAAGTGATAATTATGATGAAGATAAAATTAGTTTCGTAACAATTAATCAAGAAAACTTAAATTTAGCATGTGAAATTCAAAATAAAATTTTCCCTGAAGAAGATGCAAGACAAAACTTTATAGAACAAATTAATAAAGATCCATATAGAAAAGAAATGGATTATTATATAGTATATTTAAAAGATACATCAATAGGAGTAACGGGAATATACTCATATAATGAATATCCCGAAACTGCATGGTTAGGATGGTTTGGAATTTTAGAAGAATATAGGAATAATGGTTATGGTGGAATAGTTTTAGATAAAACAATAGAATTAGCTAAAAGAAAAGGATATGTAAAATTCAGGTTATATACCGATGAATATGCAGAATCTGCTCATAAACTATATGCATCTAGAGGACTAATAAAAGAGCTATATGACAATAAAGATGATAAAGATAAATTTTTTATTGCAGATATTTATATTTATTCTATTAGTTTAACAAATGAACCAATTGATTTATGGAATAATAAGATATTGAGCTTAAAAGAACAAAGTGAAAAAGAAAATCTATATAAACAATAATTTCCAACTTGAAAGAGAGTATTAAGAGGTAGGAGAGAGAGGCAGTTTTGAAAAATGGATATCTTGAATTAAATAAAATTTTAAAATTAAGAATATTTCCAAAAAATTTTTAGAACAAAATCATAAAAATACAATTTATAATATAAAATTAAAAATTTTATATTGTTACGAACATCAAATTCAAAAACCGAACATTTGTTATAATCAAAATTTTTACAAATTTAAATGTAATTTTTATAAATATTTAATAAAATTTTAAAATAAATTTCTATTTATAACATTATAAAATAATTTAATTTTATAAAGCTCCAAAATCAATTTTAAAACATTTTTACATTTAACTAATAAAGTTAATCATTTGAAATTTATTTTGAATATTTAAAAATTATTATCTATATAATGTAAAATGGTTTAAATATTGTAAAATCAATGTTTTTTGAAAAATACTGAAAAATGGCTAAAAAAGCGACACACGAGAATCGATTTTAAGGCGTTTTTATAAAAAAGGCATATAGTTTGTTGTCTATAAATTTAAGCAAAATACTGAAATATAGGCATTTGGAGATTTTTAATATTTTTTCAGATACAAATATAAAAAAATAAAATTTATGATATAAAAAATAAAATTATATATAAGATTAAGAGAAACTTATCATAAGCTTAAAATAACGAAGCTCCAGAATCAAATATAAGACATTTTAATGTTAAAGTAATATAACTTGTTGTCTAAATATACAGGTAGAATTAGCTAAAAGTGGCTAATAGCAAGATATAGCAGCAATTTATGAATATATAGTTTTATTCCTATTCCTATTTGCACAAAACTTTGATTTTGTGCAATGTTATATATTTCTTTTTATAATGTTTTCTATCCATATATCTATACTCTCCTATTTCTAATTTTTTATTCTATTATATACAATCTTTACATTTTCTAATTCTAATAAGTTTTTTCATATACATTTTTTCAGTAATTTTTTATAAAATTCCTCCTTTTTATCTGTATTATAAATCACAGCTTATTATTTATAAATAGTTAATAAGTCACAAGTTAAAATATTATTTTTTCTACCTACTATCTCCTACTATCTATATTTTTAATTTTGAATGGCAAAAAATGTAAAATATGTTATAATATAAATAATTAGGAGGTAAATTTTATGTGGATATTAATAATATCAATATTTTTAATTATGATAGTATTTTTTATAGAACAATTATTGGCTCCAAATATAAATCAAAAAGAAAAAAATAATGACTCCGACAATGTTAATTTATCAAAATATCAAACAAATAAATATATTATGACACAAACAGAATTAATCTTTTATAGAGAACTAAAAAAAGTGACAGATAAATTAGAATTAACTATTTTCCCACAAGTAGATATGGAAAGAATAATAAATGTAATAGACAACAATACTAAGGATAGAAATAGAATTAAATCGCGTAGTATTGATTTTTCAATAGTTAATAATAAAAATTGTAAAATAGTATGTTGTATTGAATTAGATGATTACACACATAATAGAAAAAATGTAAAAAAGTCAGATAATTTTAAAAATGAATTATTCAAAAAAGTAGAAATACCATTATATAGAATAAAAGTTAATAAATATTATAATTTAGATGAAATAGAAAATCTAATAAAGAGTAGTTTATATGAAGTTGTCAATTAAAAGTAGACAATAAAAAAGCAACTTACTTAAATCCCAGTTCAGTTCTATACTGAATTGGG
>CANQXY010000022.1 GCA_947627935.1 uncultured Clostridia bacterium
GTTACAACTCTTATTCCAGATGCTACTACCTTATTTGATGTTACTTTACTTTCAAATTTATCTGTTAATTGTAAATAACATATTTTTAATTCATAAAGTGGCTCTACTAAAAAGTTGATAATTTCTACACTTAAATACATTAAAGTTATAACAAGATTTAATTCATAATATCTATATGAAAATACTATCATTAAGAAAGTTGTAAATAATAATATTTCTAGCAGTTTATAAGCATTTCTTCTGTGTTCCTTATAATTAAATTTTCCTTTACTTATATCAATTTTTGCAACTGTATTTATTGCAGATAAGGAATCCCATTGTGTATCAGTTACTAATGCTGCAAAGTTTAATGCAACCATATATTCTTCTCCAAATTCTAAAGCATTACTATATCCAAATAAATATGTTATGAAGAATAGAGTAGCTTCTACTATAAAAACTGATTCATACTTTATATTTTTTAATAAATTAATTTTAAATTTAAACTTTCTATACTGTTTTATTGTTATCAGTAAAGTATATGTAAAGATTACAAATAATGTTATTGCTACAATTATTGCTTTATTTTTTATAAACAAAGATAATCCTATTAATACTCCAAAATTTAATATGTTAAGAGATAGCATATATTTATTTGCTATCTTCTCTTTTCCTTCAAAATATAGTTTTTCCATCGCAAAAGAAAAAACTAATTGTATATATAACTGTATTACTGAATAAATTGCAAATTCTTTATATATACTATACTCCATATTCATAAATTCTATATAGCTTTTTATATTTATTGCAATAAATGTAAATACAATAAATCCTATAATTATTCCTAATGTCATTCCAGACAATACAGCATTTTCATTTTTATCTTTTTCTTTGCTGATATTAGCTCCTGTAGCAAAAACAGATCTTAAAATATTCCACATAAACTGTAGTGGATATGTAAGTGTAAAAACATTTGCCAGATTCTTGTCTAATATCAATCCAAGCATAATCCAAGATAGTATTGGTATAAATGAAAAAATTGCTTGATTAAAACTTATTCTTAATAGTCGCTTCATCTATTATTACCCTTCTTGTTCTTTATTTTTTTAACATTGTTTCATAATTTTTTGTTCCTTCCACGATTAAATTTTATCATTTATAATCGTAAAAGTAAATTTTTTTATTATTTATTTTTTTAAGAATATAAAATATCCCTCTAAAATATTTACAACATTGCTATTTCCAAGCTTGCCTGATTAATAAATGAAAAATGCCAACATATAATGCTGACATTTTTCTAACTATAAAATTTTACTTATGCGTTTTTACCACAACAATTCTTATATTTTTTTCCTGATCCACATGGACAAGGGTCATTTCTTCCAATTTTTGGTTGATCATTTACAACTGTTCTATTAATATTTACATCTGATATTTTTCCGCCATTATCAACACTATTTATTGCTTCTAATGCAGCTCCTGTTATTTTAGCAGCCTCATGTCTTTTTGCTTCTCCTTGTTTACGAATATTCATTAGGATTTTAACAACATCTACTTTAATATCAGCAACCATTTGGTCAAACATGTCAAATCCTTCAATTCTATATTGAACAACTGGATCTTTTTGACCATATGCACGAAGACCGATACCATCTTTTAATTCATCCATGCTATCAATATGATCCATCCATTTTTCATCAACTACTTTAAGCATTACAACTCTTTCAAGTTCTCTTAATTGTTCACTACCCATTTCAGCTTCTTTTTGTTGATATTTTTCATGTGCTTTTTTCTTTAATTCTTCTGAAATTGCACTAGGATTTGATTTATTTTCTTTAATAATATCTAATATGTCTATACCAAAAATATTTAAAATTTCTGTATTTAAACTCTCAATATTAACAGTATTATCCTCTGATTCTACATACATATTTACTACATCTTCTGAAATGCTATCAATCATATTTAAAATACTATCATTAATATTTTCTCCATCTAATACTTGTCTTCTTTGTGCATATATTATTTCTCTTTGTGCATTCATTACATCATCATATTTTAGGACATTTTTTCTTATACTAAAGTTTCTTCCTTCAACTTTCTTTTGAGCATTTTCTACTGCATTTGATATTATTTTAGAATCTATTGGCATATTTTCGTCTGCTCCAAGTTTTTCATAAACTTTAGTAATTGCATCTCCACCAAAGATTTTCATTAAATCATCATCTAATCCTATATAGAATTTAGACTCTCCTGGATCTCCTTGACGACCACTACGTCCACGTAACTGATTATCAATTCTTCTTGATTCATGTCTTTCAGTTCCTATAATTTTTAATCCACCACTATTTATAACTTTTTGTTTTTCTTCTTTTATTTCTTCATTATATTTAGCTTCTAATTCTTTAAATGTTTTTCTTGCTCTTAATATATCTTGGTCATCTGTTTCATAATATGTATTAGATTCTTCAATTAAGTTTTCTGGAACTTTATTTTTCTTCATTTCTTGTTTTGCTAAAAATTCGCTATTTCCACCAAGCATAATATCAGTACCACGTCCTGCCATGTTAGTTGCTATTGTAACTGCACCAAATTTACCTGCTTGTGCAACAATTTCTGCTTCTTTTTCATGGAATTTAGCATTTAAAACTTCATGAGGAATTCCTTCTTTTTTAAGTTTTTGACTTAATTTTTCAGATTTTTCAATTGATACAGTACCAATTAATACTGGTTGACCTTTTTGATGACTTTGTTTTATACTTTCAACAATTGCATTATATTTAGCATTTTCATTTTTATATATAACATCATTTTCGTCACTTCTAATCATAGGTTCATTTGTTGGTATTTCTATAACATCTAAGTTATATATTTCTTCAAATTCTGCTTCTTCTGTCATAGCAGTACCAGTCATACCTGATAATTTATCATACATTCTGAAATAATTTTGGAATGTAATTGTTGCAAGTGTTTTAGATTCATCTGCAATTCTTACATGTTCTTTTGCTTCAATTGCTTGATGTAATCCATTATTATATCTTCTTCCATACATTATACGTCCAGTAAATTCATCAACTATTAAAACTTCACCATCTTTAACAATATAATCAATATCTTTTTTCATTACACCATGTGCACGTAAAGCTTGATTAACATGATGAACTAAACTAGAATTTTCTAAATCATTAAAGTTCTCTAAATTAAAGAATTCTTCAGCTTTTTTAATACCTTTTTGAGTAAGTGATGCAGATTTTGCTTTTAAATCTACTATATAATCATATTTTTCGTTATCTTCTGCTTGATCAAAATCTTTTACATCTTCTTCAACTATAACTTTTGCTTCTAATTTTTTTACAAAATCGTTTGCTTTTTTGTATAAGTCAGATGATTCATTAGCTCTACCAGATATTATAAGTGGAGTTCTAGCTTCATCTATTAAAATACTATCAATTTCGTCTACTATTGCATAATGTAATCCTCTTTGAACTAATTGATTTTTATATATAACCATATTATCTCTTAGATAATCAAATCCAAATTCGTTATTAGTTCCATAAGTTACATCAGCTGCATATGCTTTTTGTTTTTCATCTGGTTCCATACCTGCAATAACAAGTCCAACTGATAATCCTAAGAATTTATATAATTTTCCCATCCATTCACTATCTCTTTTTGCTAGATAGTCATTTACTGTAACTACATGTACACCTTTTCCTGTAAGAGCATTTAAATAAACTGGAAGTGTAGCAACTAATGTTTTACCTTCACCTGTTTTCATTTCTGCAATTCTACCTTGGTGTAATATGATACCACCAATTAATTGAACATCAAAATGTCTCATGTCTAAAACTCTTTTAGATGCTTCTCTTACCACTGCAAAACTTTCAGGTAATATATCATCTAATGTTTCACCATTTGAAAGTCTATTTTTAAATTCATCTGTTTTTGCTCTTAATTCTTTGTCAGATAATTTTGACATTTCTTCTTCTAAAGAATTAATTTTATTTACTATAGGCATAACCCTTTTTACTTCTTTTTGGCTATAAGATTTAAATATTTTATTAAGTACACTCATTTATAAGTAACCCCTTCCTAAGTTATAATTTTACGTTGTAACTATATCACTATTTTTTCGATTTATCAAGGAATTTTTGAAAAAAATATGAATATAATTGAACTAATTACATTTTAAATTGTTGGAGGTTAGAATATAAATGTTTATATATAATGTTAAAATAAGTGGTAGCAAAGTTTTTAAGGTATTCTTTACAATAATTACAATTATTATATTACTCTTGTTTATATTTGGTGTTTATAAGATATTTAATAATGCTGATAGTAATTTTAAAGTTTTAGATAAACAAAAAACAGATATTATTGATATTAATGCTAATAATTATACAAATGTTTTAAAAACAGTTCATGAAAATATTGATTCATATGTAGGAAAACAAATAAGATGCACTGGATATGTTTATAGATTAATAGATTTTAAAGATAATGAATTTGTTTTAGGTAGAGACATGATTATATCTTCTGATAGACAGTCTGTTGTAGTAGGATTTCTATGTAACTCAAATGATATAAAAAAATATAAAGATAATTCTTGGATAGAAATTACAGGTGAAATAATTAAAGGCGACTATCATGGAGATATGCCTATAATAAAAGTTAAAGACATAAAAGAAATAAAAAAGCCAAATGAAGATTTTGTATATCCTCCTGATGATTCTTTTATTCCTACAAGTAGTATATTGTAAATTAAAAAATATTACATTAAAAGACTCTAATTGAGTATTATATATTCAATTAGAGTTTTTTATTTTTTATCTTTCATCTAAAATACTTTTAATTACACCATTATCAATAAAAGTTGCAAATATATTTTTTAATACAATTAAAACTATAGGACCAATAATCATACCTATAACACCTAAAAATTTAAATCCCGTATACATTGCAATTAATGTAAAAATTGGATGTATCCCAATTTGCTTGCTTACTATTCTAGGTTCTATTATTTGCCTTACAATAGACATTATTATCCATAAGACTATTATTGCCATTCCTAATCTTAAATCTCCATTTAAAGCAGATATTATTCCCCATGGTATCATTACTGTTCCAGAGCCGAGTATTGGAAGTGCATCAACAAATCCAATAGCTAAAGCCATAAGAAGCGGATATTGCACATTAAAATTAATAAATTTTAAAATATATAATCCAATTAAAGATATAACAAATGATATTAAAATTAATATAACTTCTGCTTTTAAAAAATTTCCTAAAATTTTTATAATTTCTCTTAAATGTATTCCTATTTTCTTAACCCATTTTTTTGGAAGATGATGCTCCATTTGATCTAATATATATATTTTATCTGTACAAATAAAATATAAAGATAAAATTGTTATAACAAAATAAATTACAATTGTAGGAACTGATGTTATAAAATTAATTACATTATTTAAAAAATTTTTTATCCAATTTGATATTGTACCTAAAAAATCTGATGTAGAATTTTGTATAATATCTCTTACTTCATTTGAAAGATTTATTTTATTAAAATCAAATTTACTAACAAGACTTTGCAAGTGTATGTATGCTTTATCAAAATAATCGTTTATTCCTTGCATTAAATTTGTAGCTTCTGATACTAAAGTTGTAATCCCCCATACTAAACTTCCAACTAATATTGTAAAAACAGCAATAAATATTATTATTGAACTTGTTTTTCTGGAAAGTTTAGTTTTTTTCATTATAAATTTTATTGCAGGTTCTATAATTAATGATATTATAAATGCTATTAAAAAAGGCATATAAAAAACAGATAGTTTAAATATAAAAAACATGGCTAGTAATATTAAAAACAAATAAAAAATTCTTGTTAATACCTTTGTCCAATATGACATATCAATTATCATAATTACCTCCAAATTAAGTATATGTATTATAGTAAAAAAATAAAACATAAGTCCAATAAAAATATTGGACTTAAATTTTATTCACAATTTTTAGTTTGACCTTTACAATGACATATATTTTCTATTGTTGTACAAACTTGATCTTTTCCAAGTTCATTATTGTAATGTGCTAAGTCTCCTAATGTTAAAATTCCTACTATTTTATTATTTTCCATTACAGGTATTCTTCTTATTTGGTTTTCTGCCATTTTATTTTCTACTGTATGCATTTCATCATTACAATCACATGTACAAACATCACATGTCATTATTTCACTAACTGGTGTTTGTTTTACATCTTTATCACATGCAATACTTCTTAAAATAATATCTCTATCTGTAACAATTCCAACAACTGAATTATTGTCATCACAAACAGGAATACATCCGACATGATTTTGGCACATTAATTTAGCTACTTCTCCAACATTACAATCAGGTTTTACAAAGCATACTTCATTACACATACATTCATTAACCTTCATAATTTTACCACCTTTCAAAAATTTTAAGCATTATTATTTTGCTCAATTTTTAAAAATATATTCAGTATAACTAAATATAATAAAGATGGAAAATTTTTCTAAAATTATTCATTGACAGTTTACGTAATATAATGTATAATAATTAAGTATTTTATATTACCCAATAAGTAACTATTTTACGTAGCTTGGAGGGTAATTCCTCCAAGAAATTAAAGGAGGACAAATATGAGTTTACTTGACAAACTTAAATTATCAGATTTTGAAATTGATACAACACAAATAGCTCTTCATTCTCTTTTTGATAGCTTTAATGCTGTATCAATCAATTCTAATGCAACTGAAGCTACATTTGTAACTTTACCAGATCAAGCAAGAAAATATTTTTCTGATATAGGATTTTCTATAATTGATGGAAAATACGACGTAAAAATAAAGTTTGGAAATAGTTAAACTTTGCCCCCAGTTATACATAAACTGGGGGCTTTAAATTAATATTCATATATATCCGCATTTTCATTAAATTCTCTTGGAAAAATAGGTGGTCTACCTGGAAAATTTGGTCTAATAGGTGGTCTTCCCGGAAATACAGGAGGCCTATTTGGAAAATTTGGTCTTCCATTTCCTAATAATTCTCTTATTAATAGTATTCTAATTAAATCATTTAATAAAAAATTATTTCTTCCTATTTGCCTTGTTTCTGAAGTCCTGTTTTCAACTTTGACTTCACCTTTTTTAAAGTTGTTATCTTGAGAAGAACTTCTAACATTATTATTTAAATTAATATTTACATTAACTTCTTGATTTCCTTCAATTGCCATATAAATTTCATTTGTCATTGAATCTATTAATTGCTTATTTATAGGTTTTGTATTACCTTCACAAGCTTTACATACCATAGGATATACTATTTTGTATATTTCTGGATAACATTCTTCTATTTCTTTATTATTATTTATCATTTGATACTGATAATTTTCATTTGTATCATATGTATTATAATTTTGAGCTGGATATCCTAGCATACTTCTCATATATTCTTCACATGATTGATTATACATAAAAACAAACCTCCTCGCAAAATATATGATATATTATGCAAAAAGGTTTAAATTAGTTACAAATTATATGTTATTTACTAAATTTTTAAATTGTTCTCCTCTATCAGCAAAATTTTTAAACATATCAAAACTTGCACTTGCTGGAGAAAATAAAACTATTTGGCCAGATTTAGATATTTTTTTAGCTATCTCAACTGTTTGTGATAAATTATCACATTCATATATATCCATATCTTTATTTTGATTTGAAAGTTCATCTTTTACTACATTAAATATTTTTTCAGATGTTTGACCAATTAATATAAGAGATTTTACTTTATCTACTATAGGTTTAGCTAATGGCATATAATCTAAATTTTTATCATATCCACCAGCAATTAATATTATTTCTTCTTCAAATGCATTTAATCCAGATAATGTTCTAGTTGGAGAAGAACTTGCAGAATCATTATACCATTTAACACCATTTATTTCTCTTATAAATTCTATTCTATGTTCTACACCCGGAAATTGTTTTATTGTGTCTACAGCTTTATCTATAGTTACTAATGTTTTAGTTGCTGCAATAGCTGCACAAGCATTTTCAAAATTGTGTTTTCCTTTTAATATTAAATCATTTGTATTTAAAATATGTTTTCTTATTCTATCACTACATTCTTTTATAACACCTTCATCTACAATAAATCCATTATCTAATTTTTCTTTACTACTAAAGTATATAACACTTCCATTTGCTTCTCTTGCACAATTTCTAGTAATTTGATTATCATAGTTTAAAATTAAAATTCCATTTTTATCTTGATATTTATATATGTTCTTTTTAGCTTCTATATATTCTTCATAATCTTTATGTATATTTAAATGATTTGGTGTTATATTAGTTATAATAGCAATATCTGGACTTATTTGCATACCCATTAACTGAAAACTACTTAACTCTAATACAACTATATCTTCTGGAGTTATTTCTGCTAATTTTGTAAATAAAGGAATTCCAATATTTCCTCCTAAATAGCAATTATATCCTGCGTTTTTAATTATTTCATATATTAAGCTCGTTGTAGTAGTTTTTCCATCACTACCAGTTATTCCAATTGTTTTTCCAGGACACATTTTCATAAATAATTCAATCTCTGTTGTTATAATTGCACCTCTATTTTCTTCTTCTATTAGTTCCTCTTTAGTAGGAAGGCAACTTGGAGAACGGAATATTAGATCAAATCCTTTAAGCTCAGATAAACAATTTTTTCCAAAAGAAAATTCCATTGAATATTTAGTTATTTTATCCATGATTTCTTTTGAAATATTGTCTATTTCTTTTTCATCAAATACTTTTACAATTGCATTGTTATCATGCAAATAATCAAGCAAAGGCAAATTGCTAACTCCAAGTCCTATAATTGCTACTTTCCTTCCAACTAAGTATTTATTAAATTCTTCTAATTTTTCATTTATATATTCCAATAATGTTCACCTCTTTTAAATATTAACTTCTACTTTTATGTTTTCTAATAGTTTTTCAGCAGATTCTTTTGCATTTTCACAATCGGTAACATCAATTACTTTAGTATTTTTATATATTTTATAATAACCTGATTTTTCTTGTATTTCATCACGTTCTTGTATAGTTTTTATTATATCTTCTTTTTTGATTTTTCCATTATATTGTATGTATTTTCTATTAATTCGTTCCTCTAAAGATGCTGTAATAAAAAAATGGTAAGTAGTATTAGGATACATTTTCATAATATCTCTAGATGATAATATTATGTTATAATTTTCTCTAAAACTATCTATTAAATTTTTTCCAAATTGATATAGTTTAGAATTATCTGCAACACTTGAGACTTTTGATACTGCAAGTGAAGATTTTTGAGATTGTAAATCTTCTTCTTTTACTTTTTTTCCATTTATATATACAACTGTTTCTCTATTTTCTAGTTTTACTTCAATAGCTAAATCATTCATAATTTTATTTATGTCTATATTTTTAACATTTTTTAAATTTATTTTATTTTTGTTCATTCCAAAAACTATTGCTCTATATATATTTCCACCATGTAATATTATACTATTTGGTATATAATCTAATAGTTCTCGTGAAATAGAAGTTTTTCCAGCTCCAACTAATCCTTCTATTCCTATTACTATATTTTTTTCATTCATTTTTAATCTTCCTTATTTTCAAATTAAAAATATTATACAATATTTTTAATTAAAAAACAATTTTTTATTGAATATTTAAATACTTTTTGGAAAAAATATAGATATACAAAACAAAAATGGAGGTGCATTTTTATGTCAGAAAAAAACAATAACAAAAAGAATAATAAAGGAAATCAAAACAATAACAACAATAACAATGAAAACCAAAATCAAAACAACAATCAAAGATAACTTTTTTAAAGCAAAAATGAACTCTATATTATTAGAGTTCATTTTTTATATTATCTTTCCTCATCATGTGATTCACTGGTTTCTTTTGTTTTTTCAAAAATTTCATCAATATATAGCCTAAATTCTTCTTCTGTTACAGAAGGAAAAGCATTTTTATACTTATCAATAAAATTATTTATTAAATCTTCGACTAATTCTTCTTTATCTTCCCTATTAGACTTTTTTATTTCAGATACTATATTATATAAGTCAGATTCTATAGCAACTCCTAAATAATGTTTATCATGATTATTTAACATATTTAACTCCTTTATATAAAAATAACTCAAAATACCATATTAATACTTTGAGTCATCTTTATTTAATTAAAATAATTTTCCTAGCATGAATCCAAATCCTACAGCAACAATTACTACTATAGCACTTAATATTATTGTTCCAACTGATATTTTTTTCTTTTCTTCTTCCTTCATCTTTTGTTCCTCCTTTTAATCTCATTTAACTATACTAAAAATATACATATAAATTATGATTTTGTCAAGTATTTTAATTAGTTAAAGTTCTATTTTATTAATTTTTTATTTTAACATTATGTATTGGTTTATATTTTATCGCATGTTCAATATTAGCCCAATTATCCATAGCAATTGTTCTTATTTGTATCTCAACTTTTACATATGTAATATTTTCTAATAAATTAACTGGAACAGTTAATATTATATGATGACTTTTATACCCACTCTCTTTTGGATTATTTATATAATCTTTTTCTTTTATTATTTTAACTTCTGGAATTTTTTTTATTAATTTTTTTATAGCAATTATGTCATTTTCAAATTTACATATAACTCTTATTCCTGCTATATCATTTATGTTTTTTATTAAATTTCCATATGTAATACTATATCCTTTTCGTGTCATTTTAGAAATTATGCTCTCTAGAGATTTTATTCTTGTTTTAATATCATAAATTAATTCATAATTATATAAATATTTAAATTCATCTCTTAATATATTTATTCTTGTTTCTATTTCTTTTAAAGCAAAAGAATAAATAAGCATTATTTTTTTAAATTTATTATTTGTCACGTTAATATTTTCTTCCATTGGAACTAATGATTCAAATTTTATAATATTACTATTTTTATCCATTTACATACCTCTTTTAGCATATTAAAATAGCATATAATAAAGCTATTAATTCAATATCTTTATTATATGCTAGATATATTATAAAAATTACTGTTGCAAATATTTTTTCAAAAACTTACCTGTGTAACTTCTTTCATTTTTACAAACTTGTTCTGGAGTTCCTATTGCAACTACTTCTCCTCCATTATCTCCACCTTCTGGTCCTAAATCAATTATATAATCACATGTTTTTATTAAATCTAAATTATGCTCTATTACTATAATTGTATTTCCTGTATCTACTAATCTTTGTAAAATATCTATTAGTCTATGGACATCTGCAATATGAAGTCCTGTAGTTGGTTCGTCTAAAATATATAAAGTCTTTCCTGTTGGTCTTTTAGATAATTCAGTTGCAAGTTTTACTCTTTGGGCTTCTCCTCCTGATAAAGTTGTAGAAGGTTGTCCTAGTTTAATATATCCTAATCCAACATCATAAAGTGTTTGTATTTTTTGTTTTATTTTTGGAATTTTATCAAAAAATTCTAATGCTTCTTCAACTGTCATATCTAAAACATCTGCTATTGTTTTTCCTTTATATTTAACTTCTAAAGTTTCCCTATTATATCTTTTACCTTTACATACTTCACAAGGTACATAAATGTCTGGTAAAAAGTGCATTTCAATTTTATGAACACCATCACCACTACATGATTCGCATCTTCCTCCTGGAACATTAAAACTAAATCTTCCTTTTTGATATCCTCTAATTTTAGCTTCATTTGTTTCTGCAAAAATATCTCTAATAAAATCAAACACTCCTGTATATGTAGCTGGATTAGAACGAGGAGTTCTTCCTATAGGTGATTGATCTATATTTATAATTTTATCAATATTATTTATTCCTTTAATTTCAGAACATTTTCCTGGTTTTTCATTAGATTTATTTATTTGTTTTGCAATAGTTTTATATAATATTTCATTTACTAATGTGCTTTTTCCTGAACCTGAAACTCCTGTTACGCAATTAAATACTCCTAAAGGAAATTTTACTGTTATATTTTTTAAATTATTTTCTGTAGCTTTACAAACTTCTATATATTTATTTTTTATAGGTTTTCTTCTACTTTTTGGAACATTAATCTTTTTTCTTCCACTTAAATAATCCCCTGTTATAGAATTTGGAGCAAGTTTTATTTCTTCTGCAGTTCCTTGTGCCATTATGTGTCCTCCATGAACTCCAGCACCTGGTCCAATATCTATAATTTGATCTGCTGCATACATTGTATCTTCATCATGCTCTACAACTAAAAGGGTATTTCCCAAATCTCTTAATTTTTTAAGTGTAGCTAATAATTTATCATTATCTCTTTGATGAAGTCCTATACTTGGTTCATCTAAAATATATAAGACTCCTGTAAGGCCTGAACCTATTTGAGTTGCTAGACGTATTCTTTGAGCTTCTCCACCTGATAGTGTTCCAGCACTTCTTGATAATGTTAGATATTCTAGACCTACATCAACTAAAAATTGTAATCTTAAATCTATTTCTTTTAATATAAGTTCAGATATCATTTTCTCTGTTTTATTAAGCTCTAAATTTCTTAAAAAGTCTTGCATTTTTCTTATAGACATTTCTGTTAATTCATTTATATTTAAACCATTTATTTTTATTGAAAGTATTTCTTTTTTTAATCTTGCTCCATGACAAGTTGGACAATGAGAATTACTCATATACATCTCATAAAAATCTCTCATTCCTTGTGATTTTGTTTCATTATGTCTTCTATCAAGTGTTGGAAGTACTCCTTCAAAAGGTGCAGTGAATTTTCTAACACCTGCATATGATTCATATTCAAAATCTATTTTCTCATCACCTGTACCATAAAGAATTTTTTCCAAAAATTCTCTAGGTAAATCTTTAATAGGCTTTTTAATATCTACTCCATAATGTTTACCTATACTTTCAAAATACATTTTAGCCATTGTTTCGCCTTTTTTCATTGTGCTTGATCCAAAGGCTTTTACTCCATCATATAAAGTTTTATTTTTATCAGGTATTATTAAATCTTCATCCATTTTCATTAGATATCCTATACCTGTACATTCAGGACATGCTCCATATGGATTATTAAAAGAAAACATTCTAGGTGTTAATTCTGGAAAACTAAATCCACAATCTGGACAAGCATAATTACAACTATATAATACTTCTTTTTGTCCTACTATATCTATTTTAACTAAATTATCTGCAGCTTTTAATGCAGTTTCTACAGATTCTGTTAATCTGCTTCTTATATCTTGTTTTATAACTAATCTATCTACTATTAAATCTATATTATGTTTTTTCTTTCTATCTAAATTAATATCATCAGATAATTCATAAACTTCACCATCAATTTTTGCTCTTACAAATCCTTCTTTTTGATATCCTTCTAATTGTTTTACAAACTCACCTTTTCTTCCTCTTACTACTGGTGCCATTACTTGTATTTTTGTTCCTTCGTCTAATTTTAATATATTATCTACTATTTGATCTATTGATTGTTTTTCTATTTTATTACCACAATTTGGACAATATGGTACCCCTATTCTTGCATATAGTAAACGAATATAATCATATATTTCTGTAACTGTACCAACAGTAGAACGGGGATTTTTAGAAGTTGTTTTTTGATCAATAGATATTGCTGGTGACAATCCTTCAATTGACTCAACATCTGGTTTTTCCATTAATCCTAAAAATTGTCTAGCATATGATGATAAACTTTCTACATATCTTCTTTGTCCTTCTGCATACAAAGTATCAAATGCTAAAGATGATTTTCCTGACCCTGAAAGTCCAGTTATAACAACTAATTTATCTCTAGGTATTTCTAGATTTATATCTTTTAAATTATGTTCTTTTGCTCCTTTTATAACTATCTTATCGTTCATTTATACCCCTCCACTTACTTATTATACTATATTTATTTTTATAAAACAATAGTTTGTTGAAATTTAACAATTAAAAACTCTAGGCTAAAATTACAGCCTAGAGTAAAGTTTTACAAAACTTTTCGGTTATGCTTAAAATATTAACCTTTTCTTTTTTAAAAACTTGATTGCAGTCTTAATGGATACAAATATAGTTACAATAAGTATAACTATAATCTTAGTTATTACATATATTAAACAATAAATTATAGCTACTACAAAGCAGGCAAACAAGAAAAACATATTATAATCTGACATATAATCTTTTTTTGATAAATATCTAAATACAGTTGATGATTCACCATTTGTTTTTAAAACTTTTGTAATTTCCTGCCACGGCCTTAATTTATCTTTTTCATGTGCCGTAATAACCCAATAACTATTTTGAACATCATAATCAGCATGAATTTCATAATTTTTATTTTCTGATATTGGTGGTAAGCTTCCATCTGCATTTAACTCAATATCTTCTACTTGATGCATCAAAACATCGTTTTCATAATAAAAATTGATTGGTTTGTCCAAAATACTTGCTGCAAAACACACAATTGTCAATAATAGAAATATCAATATTTCTATTAATTGGCAGAGGTTTAAATTTGTAAGGCTAAATTTTGAAATTAGTTCTTTGATTTCTTTCCGCATAACAGCTTTCCTCCCTATAAATAATAATTAAACTATAGTTGCATCTATCATAAATTCCTTATAAGGAAATAATTTTGTATACTTGTATTATAACATATTTTTTTATATTATTCAATTCCTTAATATTACCTTTCTTGGAGGTATTCCTACAATAGTACTATTTTCTTCAACATCTTTTAATACTACTGCATTTGATCCTATTTTAACATTATTACCTATTTTTATAGGTCCTAATATTTTAGCACCACATCCAACCATTACATTATTTCCTAAATCAGGATGCCTTTTATATTTATCTTTTCCTGTTCCTCCTAAAGTAACATTATGATAAATAGTACAATCATCTCCTATTGTAGTTGTCTCTCCTATTACTATTCCCATACCATGATCTATAAATAATCTTTTTCCTATTTTAGCTCCCGGATGTATTTCTATTCCTGTAAAAAATCTTCCTATTTGTGATATAAGTCTTGCTAAAAAATACAACTTTAATTTATATAGAAAATGAGCAATTCTATGAAATACAAGTATATGAAATCCTGGATACAAAATAATTACTTCTAATATATTTCTAGATGCAGGATCTTTTTCTAATATATTTTTAGCATCTTCATATAAGTTTTTTAAAAAAATCATAATATATCACCTAGTTATATATTATGATTTATACAATAAATTGTATTATAATTTGCTTTTTTTACATAAATATGCTATAATGATTTTTATGACTACTATTTGTAGTTTTATAAAAAATAGTTCTACATCTTTAAGTAGTAGAATAAACTATTTTTGTAACTTTTTAACTTTTGTTTACTGTATGAGTTATGGAGGACTTTAAAATTGGGAAATAAATATTTATATCAAAAAGTTATGTCTTCAGAAGAAGACTGCGTACGGTTTTTAGCAAATGAAGAAGATTTATCGTTTTTGAAAAAAATGCATGTAAAATATGCAACTGAAAACGATGGCTATGTAACTATTAACAAAAAGCAATTACTTGGTAGAATAGTTGCTTAATATTTATTAAAACATACAGTAAACAACAAATTGCCCTTGGTATACCAAGGGCTTTTCTATTTAAATTAATTTTTCCAATTCTTTTATCTTGTCTCTTATTTCAGCAGCTTTTTCAAATTCCATACTTGCAGCATATTTTAACATTTCATCTGTCAATGTTTTTATTGTATCTTTTATATCTTCATCATTTTCTAATTTATATTCTACACTTATATCTTCTACTACTGTTGCTTTTATTGAATCTCTAACAGATTTTTGAATAGTTTTTGGTGTTATTCCATTTTTCTTATTATATTCTTCTTGTATTTTTCTTCTTCTATTTGTTTCTTTTATAGCTTTTTCCATTGAATCTGTAAGTTCATCTGCATACATTATAACCGTACCTTCTGTATTTCTTGCTGCCCTTCCTATTGTTTGAATTAATGATCTTTCAGAACGAAGAAATCCCTCTTTGTCAGCATCTAATATTGCAACTAAAGAAACTTCAGGTATATCTAATCCTTCTCTTAAAAGATTTATACCAACTAAAACATCAAATTCTCCAAGTCTTAAATTACGAATTATTTCCATTCTTTCTAGTGCTTTTATGTCTGAATGCATATAATTTACTTTTATATCTAAACTTTTTAAATATTCAGTTAAATCTTCTGCCATTTTTTTAGTTAATGTTGTAACTAATATTCTTTCTTTTTTATCAACTCTTAGCCTTATTTGTTCTATTAAATCATCAATTTGATTTGTTACTGGTCTTACTTCAATTTTAGGATCTAATAGTCCAGTTGGTCTTATTATTTGCTCTACAACATTTTCTTTTGAATGTTCTCTTTCATATTCTGCTGGTGTAGCGCTAACAAATATTACTTGGTTTAATCTATCCTCAAATTCATTAAATTTTAGTGGTCTATTATCATATGCAGATGGAAGTCTAAATCCATAATTTACAAGTGAATCTTTTCTTGATTTATCTCCATTATACATTGCTCTAACTTGTGGTATTGTTGCATGTGATTCGTCTATTAATAATAAGAAATCATCAGGAAAATAATCAAATAAAGTAAAAGGTGCACTTCCTGGTTTTCTTCCACTTATATGTCTTGAATAATTTTCTATTCCTTGGCAAAAGCCAGTTTCTTTCATCATTTCTATATCAAAATTTGTTCTTTCTAAAATCCTTTGAGCTTCTAGTAATTTGTTTTGCTTCTTAAAATATTCTACTCTTTCTTCTAGTTCTTCTTCGATTGTTTGAATTGCATGTTCCATTTTATCTTTAGTAGTTACGTAATGTGAATTAGGAAATATCATAACATGATTTCTAGTCCCTATACTTTTACCTGTTAATGGATTGATTTCTGATATTTTTTCAATTTCATCTCCCCAAAATTCTACTCTTATTGCTGATTCTCCTCTATCTGATGGATATATTTCCAATATATCACCTTTTGCTCTAAATGTACCTCTTTTAAAATCAATCTCATTTCTTGTATATTGCATATTTATTAATTTTTTAAGTATTTCATCTCTTGATTTTTTCATATTAGGTCTAAGTGATATTATCATATTTTCATAGTCAATAGGATCTCCGAAGACCATATATACAAGATACTGATGAAATTATTATAGTATCTCTTGTTTCAAACAATGAAGCTGTTGCAGAATGTCTTAATTTATCAATTTCATCATTTATTGATGCATCTTTTTCAATATAAGTATCAGATTGTGCTATATAGCTTTCTGGTTGATAATAGTCATAATATGAAACAAAATATTCAACATTGTTTTCAGGAAAAAATTCTTTAAATTCACTATAAAGTTGCCCTGCAAGTGTCTTATTATGAGCTAAAACAAGTGTTGGTTTTTGTACTTTTTCAATTATATTTGCCATTGTAAAGGTTTTTCCGTGAACCCGTTACTCCAAGTAAAGTTTGGAATTTTTTACCTTGTTTTATTCCATTACTTAAATATTCAATTGCATGTGGCTGATCACCTGTTGGTTCATAAGGGCTATGCAATTTAAACATACTTTCTCCTTTCTTATAATCTTTTTATTATTAAAAAAGATAAATATCAGCATTATTTATTATATAATATCATCTCTTACTTTAAAAAACAAGACTTTTAAAACACCTTTCTTCCCAGCATAGCTAAAGATTTTTATTAATTCTATAAAAAAGATTTAATAGATTTTGATTCTATTAAATCTAAAAGATCATGTATCTATATTGCATAAGTATGCATGTATTACAACTCTATAATCATTATTTCCAGCACATGTTGATAATGTTAATATTTTATCTTCTGTATTAACATCTTCATCAAATTTTTTAATACTACGTGATTTTATTGTATTTAGAAAATTATTATATGATTTTGTAGTTTTAAATGAAGTAGTTGTATAGTAAGTCTCTTTTTTAGTTTTATAAATTGAAAATATTTTATAAGTTAATATTTGTTCTTCTGTCTCAAATGTAATATACATATTATTCTCATTTTCATACCACTCTTTTGTTAAAGCTTTATTTAAGTTACTAAACATAGTGCCATTTTTCATATTATGTCCATATATTACTATGTTTTTATCTGTTCCATCAAGCTTTACTCTATAATCTGCAAATATCCATCCTGCTATATTATAATTTTTATTAAAATTATGTTTTATATAGAAATCATTATCCTTACCTTTTACAACAGGATAATCAATATTAGTATTATTGACTTTTAACCACCCGATAACATCTTCATTTTGTTGTTTTAATTTTTCAAAATTAATTCTAGAAGCTCCAGTTTCATTATCTACTGAAATTGTATCATCATATATTTGTTTCATAGTTTGTTCATTTGCATTATTCTGTATAGTCCATATTACAATATACGACACACATGCAATTATTATAATTAAGGAAATTATAATAAATATAAAAGATAATATTTTATGCTTTTTCTTATTCTTTTCTTTTTTATAATGCTTGCCTTTTATATTATTGTCACTCAAAGTAAATTCCTCCATTTATAATAATAGGACTCTTAACTTTCTAAGAGCCCTACATTATTTAAAATATATTATTTTTGTTTTTTTCTTATAAAATATATAACATTTGCTGCAACAACAAATACTAATATTATTGCTACAGGAATTATATAATCTCCTGTTGAAGGTGTGTTTACATTATCATCATTATTTTTTTCATCTGGTTGTTCTTGTTCTTCTTGTTGCTCTTCTTCTGGTTGATCTTCTTCTGGTTGATCTTGCTCTTCTTGTTGATCTGATTCTTCTGGTTGTTCTTGTTCTTCTTGTTGATTTGGATCATCTGGTTGCTCTTGTTCTTCTGGTTGTTCAGTTTGTTCAGGTTGATTAGGTTGTTCTGTAGCTGAAGCTACAACTATTATGTTTATGTTTGAACTTACTTCTCCTAATTTTAGTACTAATTTTGTCTCTCCTACTTTCAATGCTGTAAGTTCTCCATCTGTATATGTTGCAAATTGTGTATCTTCAACTTCTGCCAAAACAGAATCAGCTAATTCTATTTGTGAATCACCTAAAACAGCTGTTAAATTTAAAGTTGCTTTGCTTCCTTCTATTAATTCTATACTACTAACTTCTTTTTCATCCACTTTAACTTTAAATGTAATATCTTCATATTTTCCTGTTATTTCTTTTCCATCTTTAGTAGTAAATACTCCATATCCTTCTACTTCTTTAGTCTCTAATGTTCCTACATTTTTGGCAACTTCAATTTCAGTTGTTTCTGGATCTTCTACATATACACTTCCTTTAGGTGCTTCAATTTTACCACCTAATATACTAACTGTAGAATTACTTCCTACATATACAGCATTATCTGCTTTTTGAGCAGTAAGTGTTCCACCTGTAATTGTTAAATTACCAGAGCTATTTACTACAACATTACCACTACCAGTAGTAGTTAATTCTCCACCACTTATTTCTACATTACCTTCATAATTTCTAATTAAATCAGATTCACTTTCTAATTTTCCACCACTAACTGTTATTTTTGCATTACTATATTTTGGTAAATTTCCTATAGCAGCAGATGTAGAAGCTCCTTTAGTAATTTTAGTATCTCCTGTAACTGTTAAATCTCCCATGTTATCTACAAGCCAGTTTGTTGGATTTGTAAATTCTGTAGAAACTTCTCCTCCTTTTAAAGTTAATTTACCAGCATTACTAATAACTGAATGATCTGATTTTGTTGAGAATGTTCCACCATTTATAGTTACTGTTCCATTAGTGTTATTATTTATTGTAGAAATTTTTGAATTTGTTGCTTCTAATTTAAAATCTCCACCATTTATGGTTAAATTTCCTGAATTTTCAATTACACCACCTTGAGAATTTTCTCCAATTGTACTAAATTTTCCACCTTCAATGTTTAAAGTTCCATTATTTCTAATAAGAACTTGTGTTGTACCACTTTTTTGAGTAATTTCTCCAGTTTTTCTTTCACTTGAGTCTTTAATTGTTAAAGTTGAACCATTATATACTTGTATAACTTCACATCCTGTTGTATAGTTTGTTAACTTATGTCCTGCTAAATCAATAACTACATTTTCAGGTTTTGGAGTTAATGGACTACCATTATATGGATCATCTTCAATTCCAACTATTATATCAAGTGCTGCATTTTCCTTTAATTTGTAAACTGTTACATCACCTTCTTGAGTAACATCAAAATAACCTTTTAATTGGTTCATACTTCCTGCATTAACATTAGTTGTAAATAGAAGTATCATTGCAAATAATACTACTGCTAATAAAATTTTTATTTTTTTATTCATATTTTTCTCCTTTCGTATTTTGAATAAAAATTTGTCATTCGAATTAGTATTTTTAATATTTGATATTATTTTAATTAAAATGATTACATTTGTCAACAAAAATTTAAAATTTCTACAATAATAAAATATTATTAAAATTTTTTTTTAAAATATTGCATTAATATATGTACTAAGCATAAAAATGGCGTTTTTTACACTTGTATTATAAATATAAAATTTTTTTAAAATTTTATAGACATTTTTTTATGATTTATGATATTATATTAAACAATAGTAAAATATTTTTCTTTATCTTAGGAGGTATACAAATGTCAAAAATTTTTAAAATTTTATTAATAATATCAATTTGTTTTTTATTAACTTTTTGCATATCATATGGTGTAGATTTAAATTTAACTACTGAAGAGGATAATTCTAATCAAAATTCAGTTGTAAATGATGATACAGATAATATAGTAAATGATAATATTTCAAATGAAGATACTAATGAAAATGCAGATGATACAATCTATAATGGAACTTCAAACAATTATAATCCTACAGAAAATGAAACTAATTCATCTTCTTCTAGTTCATCTTATACAGTTACCACTGTAAATAATGTGTCTGAATCAAGTTTAAGTATTACAAATATATTGGACATCTTAATTATTGTTATTGGTATTTTATTAATATTATTAGCAATAGCAATTTTAATAAGATTAAAAAATTAATTTAAAAACTCTTTTTAGAGTTTTTATTTTTTTTTCAATTTTTGTAAGTATATTTTCTCCAAAAAAATTAATAATATTAATGAGTTTTAATTATATTAAAATTTAATATTATTAGGAGGAAAAAGATATGTATAGAAAATTATTTTTAAGTATTACTCTTGTTTTAACTTTAGTTTTTTGTTTTACTTATACTTTTGCTGCTAATGAAGTACGTGATGCTGTTAATGGTGTAAGAAGCTTTGTTGGTGGAGCTGAAAATGTTGTTGAAGATGCTGCTAAAGACGTTTCTAATGCCTCTAAAAATATAACTGGTGGTATAGAAGATGGTGCTCAAGAAGGAACTAATGATGTAACTCGTGATATGAATAGTTCTAGAGATTCTATGATGGGTGAATCAACTAATAATGGTGGCGAATATACAGCTACAAGAACTTCTACAACAGATACTGGTTCATTTTTAGGTATGAATAGTACAGCATGGACATGGCTTATATTAGCTATAGTTGCTGTAGCTATAGTTGCTTTAGTATGGTACTACTCTATGAGATTAGCAGAAAACAATTATGATGATAGAAATAATGATTAATTTTATTTAAAATTTATTATTATTTTTATAACTTTCCTATAGTAATATTTACTATAGGTTTTTTTTATGATATACTTTAAAAAAATTTTAAAGAGGTAATAAATGGATATAAAATTAATTGCTAAAAATCCTTTAGCATATCATAATTATACAATTAATGATAAAATTGAAGCAGGAATAGTCTTATCTGGTACTGAAATTAAATCTATTAGAAATGGAAAAGTAAACTTAAAAGATAGCTATGCATCTATTAAAAACGGAGAATGTTTTATTTATGGCATGCATATAAGTCCATATGAACAAGGTAATATCTTTAATAAAGATCCTTTAAGAACTAGAAAATTATTATTAAATAAAAGAGAAATTAATAAATTATTTGGATTAATAAAGCAACAAGGATATACTTTAGTTCCAATATCTTTATATTTTAAAGGAAGTTTTGTTAAATTAGAATTAGGTATTGGAAAAGGTAAAAAATTATATGATAAACGTGAAGATATTGCAAAAAAAGATGCTGAAATGAGAATTAGAAAAAGTTTAAAATTCAAAAAATAAAAAAGCAGATAACTGCTTTTTATTTTTTAAATTTTATTACTAGATCCAAAAACATCTATCATTTTATGTTTTACTGTTTCTTTAATTAAATCTCTTGCTGGTGTTAAATATTTTCTAGGATCAAATGCTGATGGTTCTTCTGCTAATACTTTTCTTATTCCACCAGTTAATGCTAACCTTAAATCTGTATCTACATTTATTTTAGATACACCAGAAGTGCTTGCTTCTTTTAATATTTCATCAGGAACACCTTTTGCACCTGGAATATCTCCCCCATATTTATTACACATTTCTACTAATTCTGGGATTACAGTAGATGCTCCATGCAATACAATTGGAGTATTAGGTATTTTATTTTTTATCTCTTTTAATATATCAAATCTAAGTTTTGCTTCTCCTTTAAATTTATATGCTCCATGGCTTGTTCCTATAGCTATTGCTA
>CANQXY010000023.1 GCA_947627935.1 uncultured Clostridia bacterium
ACTCTATTCATTAATACTCTTTCACTCTTTTTCAGTTTTCTACAATTCTATGAAAATTGCTTGTAATTGGTCGAGGCGACAGGGATCGAACCTGCGACCTCATGGTCCCAAACCACGCGCGCTACCAACTGCGCTACACCTCGATATTAAAATAACAATAATAATAATACCATATATTAAACTTATTTTCAAGTATTTTTAAAATATTTTTAAAATTCTATTGAATCTTAATAATTTTGTCTGTATAATAATTATTATATGCAGTTGTAGCTCAACTGGATAGAGCATTCGGCTACGAACCGAAAGGTTGCAGGTTCAAGTCCTGTCAGCTGCACCAGAGTTCTCAAATATATTTGAGAACTTTTATTTTTTCATATATAAAGAAGAGACTCCCTATCATTCTGAAAGGAATCTCTTCTATTCTTTTTATTGCATTGGTAATATTATATGGAAAGCAGTGCCTTCTCCTTTTTTTGTTTCATAAGTGATATTTCCATTAAAGTGAGCACGGATGGTTGAGTATGACATAAATAATCCAAGTCCTGTTCCGTTTTTACCTTTAGTTGTTATCATTTCTTTAAATAGTTTTCCTTGTACTTCTTTTGGAAGTCCTCCGGCATGGTCTACTATAGAAATTATTACATTGTTATCAGCTTGTGATATGATTAAGTCTATTTGTTCATTTGGTTTTCCATTATAAGCTTGTATTGCATTGGATATCATGTTATTAATTACTTGAACTAGGCTATTAATGTTTCCTTTTAGTTCAATATTAGGGTCAATTTCCATTTTGTTATTTAAGTTGATTAACGCATTTTTTAGTTCATGCCTCATTAAAATATCAACACGCTTTACCAATTCATCTAAGTTGAAAGAAACGACTTGTTCTTCTGATAAAGTAACGGCTTGTCCTTTTACAGCTGTAATAACATCTGACATGTATTCTGTATAACTTCTAATTTTGCTAATCCATTCTTTCATATCTTTTGCAATTTCATGATGGTCTTCTACTGTAACTTCTGCATCTCCAACAGAAATTTCATATTCTTTTATTAAATCAGATAAACCCTCTGAAGCACCTGAAATTGACATTATTGGTGTTTTTAAGTTATGAGCAATACCACCAATTAATTGTCCAAGAGATGCTAAACGTTCTCTTTCCATTAACATATCTTGGTTATTTTTAATGGTTTTCATATCCTCAATATGTTGTGTAACATCTTTGAATAAAATTAGAGTTCCTAAATAGTTTTTATTTGAAGAAATGTTACTTACCTCAATACTAAAGTATTGTTTTCCTATTTTGAATTCTTTATCAAAATATATAATTTCAGAAGTCGTTCTAGCTTTTTTAATAGCATTTTCAATATTTCTTATATCATCTTCAAATTTGATATCTTTTTTTAATAATTCAATAATATTAGTATTTCTTACTTTACTTGAAGATAATTTGAAAGTGTCTGTAAAAGTTTTATTAAAATCTGTAATATTATTGTTTTCATTTATAACGACGAAACTATCTGACATCCTATCTACAATATTTTGCATTGCTATTGGTGTTATACTAATGAATTTGAATTTAAATATTGCAATGGCAATACAAAATGCTAAAAATGAGAAAGATATTGGTGTCATGTACATAGTCATTTTTATAATGCCAAGTGCACCTAATATATTAGTAGATAACGGAATAATCGTACCAAGTATTATTAATAGGGATTGCCTCGAAAAAAATCCAGAATTTCTTATAGAATATTTTATAAGATAAAATAAAGCAATTCCATATAGTGTATATGTATATAGAGAATAAATACTATAATAACTCCCTGTAACTACTTCATTCATATTAATAGAATAATGTTTAAAAAAAAGATGATGATATTCATTTGTAATTGTTAAAATGATTGAAATTATAGGTATTATCAATAGTGCAAATTGATATCTTTTTATTTTTATCTTTGTTTTTGAAAAAACTATTCCAATTAATAGAAATGCAATAGGTGAAAGAGATACTCCAAACACCGCAATTTTTTCCCAAAAGAAAGGGTCTATGTCTGTATTTTGGAATAATATTTGTAAAATTGAAGCTAGAGTCCATATAAATAAACAAAGAAGAAAATAAGCAAATGCAGTTTTTAATTGGCTTTTTTTCTCTTTTTTTAAAAATAGTGCTAAACCTAATATTAATATTTCAGAAATAATCATTAATATTAATGAACCTATGTGTTCCATAGAATTTCCCTCCTAAATAAATTTTATATCTTTAAAATATTTAATATATTTTTCTATATACTCATTATCTATTTTTGACCAATTAAAGTCAATAGTATATAAAAAACTTCTAGAAAATTCAGATAAAATGTCAATACTTGAATTAATTTCAAAATTATTGTCTGAATTTAATTCATTAATAATTCCTGATAAAATATCTTTTTTATTATCATCAAATACAGCATCTTTTATTATTTTATCAAATTCTTTATCATTAACAACTTTTAAATTTATATTATACTTTCTTAATATATCAATAAAGTTTTTCATTGTTATAAAGTTACTATTGTAAAGATGGAATACACTAAAATCTGGTACATAGTTTTGCATGATGGAAACAATTGCAAGTCCGCATAAATCAACAGGTGTAAATTCTAATTTTGCATTTAATAGATAGTCTGGAATAATGCCTAATTTTGTGAAAGATTGAATTCTAGCTATAAAAGCATTTTCATTAGGATTAATTTGAAATTTTCCATCAGAATATCTATTTGTAATATTTCCAAGTCTTAATATTTGTGCTTTTAATCCTTTTGAAATATGTTCTAAAATAATTCTTTCCGCTTCAAATTTACTCTTTACATATACATTATCTAAATTTTGTCCAATATATAAATTATTTTCTGAAAAAGTAATTTTTTCATTTTTATTTACTTCTCCACTAACGCTAGTAGTAGAAATTTGTATTAGTCGTTTATTATATTTTTCACAAAATTCAATAGCCTTTTTTGTTAGTCCAATATTGATATCTTCAAAATTTTTAAAATTACCATAGTGTCTAACATTTGCACTTGAATTAATTACAATAGAAACATGATTTACAATGTCATCATATACCGATGTATTTAACCCAAATTTTTCTTTTGTAATGTCGCCTTTTAAAATTATAATTCTATCATCAATCCATTCATCAAGTTCATTATCAAAATAAAAATGTAATGCATCTAAAAATCTAGTTCTAGCAGATAGTTTATTTTTATCTCTAACAATACAATAAATTTTACCATGATCCTTTTTGATTAATTGATCTAAAATATGCATACCAACAAAACCATTTGAGCCTAATAAAAGGACATCATTCGTTTTGTTTGTTACAATATTTTTACCATTTTTAATATTATTTTTTTCTAATATTTTATTAATGTCATCGTAATTATAAGAATCTGGTTGCTCAGTAGTAGTAATAGATTTAGCTTCTGATAATTCTTTTATTGTTGGGTATTTAAAAATATCAGAATATTGTACGTCTATATTATGAGATAATAACTCAACTTTAAATTTAATAGCAAGTAAAGAATCTGCTCCTAATTCAAAGATATCATCAGCGATACCAACTTTTGTATTTAATAATTTTTCCCAAGTGTCACAAAATAATTTTTGTATTTCGTTTTCTGGTGCTACATAATTTAATGTTTCAACATCTGTAATTTTATATTCTTTTAAAGTTTTTAAATCTATCTTTCCATTTCTAGTAATAGGCATGTTATCTAATTTTATAATATATTTTGGAACCATATATAAAGGTAAATGTTTCGATAATTCTGTCCTTATAAAAGAAATATCCATATCTTTTGTTGATGTAAAGAATGCTACTAAATAAGAATTGTTATTTGTTTGTTCTTTATAAATTACAGCACAGTTTTTTATATTTTCTATATTTAATAATTGTTTTTCAATTTCAGATAATTCAATTCTTAAACCTCTTAATTTAACTTGAAAATCTTTTCTACCAATATATTCTATTTCACCATTTGAATTATATTTTCCTATATCACCTGTTTTGTATAATAAACCTTCACCAAAAGGATTTTTTACAAATACTTTATTTGTTGCAGTAGCATTATTAATATATCCCTTTGCTAATCCACTACCACTAATACATATTTCTCCTTCTATACCATTTGGACATAAATTTGAATCTTTATCTATAATGTATATATGGGTATTACAATTAGGTTTACCTATTGTAATTTCATGAGAACTTATCTTTTTATTTGAACAACATGCTGTAATTTCAGTAGGACCATAACCATTATAAATATTAGAATTAGTATATTCACGCAATTTGTTATATAAATTATTAGTAAATACTTCTCCACCTAATTGCATTATTTTTATATTTTTTAAACATTTTTTAGTGTCATCATTCATTAAAAGTAATTCAATTCTTGAAGGTGTAGTTAATATAAAATCTACATTATGTTTTTCTATTAACTTACTAATTGATGTAGGTATTTTTTGTTCTTCTGTATTAGATAAAATTATTGTTTTTCCTGATAATAAAGGCACATAAGTTTCTACAATAAACATATCAAACGCAACTGTACTTATACTAATAAAATTAGTACAAATATCAGTATTTAAATTAGTTTTGTAACTTAGAACTAAATTTACTACTCCATTATTTCTTAATTCAACACCCTTTGGATTACCTGTTGAACCTGATGTATAAATAATACAAAATGTATTATTTATATTGTAATTTAAATTTAAATTATTTTTATGATAAGTATCAAATTTTACTTTATCAATTAATAACTTTCTATTAAAATGAATATCTTTAACATCACTTGTAGTAATTAACAAAGTAGAATTAGCATTATTTAACATATATATAATTCTATCTTCTGGTAAATTTACATCTATTAGCATATAACCTGAATTTGCTTTTAAAACAGCTAACATAGATACAATAGTTTCAAAAGAACGATTTAGCATAATACCAACAATATCATTATTTTTTACACCATTTTCTATTAAGCAATTAGCCATTTGATTTGCTTTTTCATTTAATTCTTTATATGTTAATTTTTGTTCTTCAAAAATTACAGCAATTTCATTAGGATTTTTTTCAACTTGTTCTTCAAATAATTGGATAACTGTTTTATCTTTTGGATAATCTACTTTTGTATTATTAAAATCATATAATATTTGCTCTTTTTCTTCTTTTGAAAGCATATCTATATTTGCTATTTTTACATTATTTTCTTTTATAACTGTTTGTAAAATATTGAAATAGTGTTTTGATAATCTAGTAATAAATTCTTTATTAAATAATTTAGTACAATATTCAAAACGAAGTGTTAAGCCATTGTTCTCTGGCATTACTTCTAATGATAAATCAAATTTTGCAATATTTGCTTTTGGTGTATAAATTTCTGATTTTGTTCCATCAAAACTTGCACTAACATCAGCACCGTTTTGATATACAAACATGGTATCAAAAAGTGGATTTCTGCTAGTGTCTCTTTTTATCTCTAATGCACTAATTAATTCATCAAAAGGATATGTTTGGTGTTCAAAGGCATTTAAACAATTATTTTTTATTTCTTTTGCAAAATCTTTGAATGACATTGAAGAATCTATTTTATTTCTTAATGCAAGTGAATTTACAAACATACCAATAATATTAGATAATTGAACATTATCTCTACCTACAATTGGTGATCCAACTACAATATCATTTTGTCCTGTGTATTTATATAAAAGAATATAATATACACTTAATAGTAACATATATGGAGTAATGCCTAGTTGCTTTGATACTTCATTTATTTTTGCTGTTAAATTACTATCTATTTTTGAGAAAACATTATCTCCTTCAAAACTTTGCACACTAGGTCTTGTATAATTTGTAGGCATATTTAATAAAGGTATTTCATCATTAAATTGATTTACCCAAAATTCTTTATCTGTATTAAATTCATCAGATTCTAATTTATTATTTTCCCATACTGCAAAATCTTTATAACTAATAGTAAGTTCTGGTAATTTGCTTTCATTATTATATAATTTGCATAGTTCATCTATTAATATAGATAGAGATGTACCATCACTTATAATATGGTGCATATTTAGTAATAAGAAAGATTTTTTATTATTTATATTAATTAATTTTGCATTAAATAAAGGTGCCTTATTTAAGTTAAATGGCTTTACAAAATCATTAAATAATTTATCAGTATCATTAGTATTAACGCTTTCAAATTCTAATTTAAAATCTATATTATCTAATATTTTTTGAACTATATTACCATCTACTATTTCAAAATATGTGCGTAAAGACTCATGTCTATTTATAATAGTATTAAAACATTGTTCTAATTTTTCTTTATCTAGTATTTTATTTAGAATAATTCCACCTGCAATATTGTATAACAAAGAATTATCATCTAAACTAGATGCGTAATATATTCTTTTTTGAGCTGAAGATACTGGATAGTATTCTCTTTTTTTTGCTTTTGGTATAATAATTTTATTTGTATTTGATAATGAATTGATTAATTTAGCTAATTTTTTAATACTAGCATTTTCGAAAATGTCTTTAATTAGTATATCAATATTAAAAGTGTTATAAATTTCTGTTACTAATTTTATTGCAGATAAAGAGTCTAAACCTAAGTCAAATAAATCATCTTGTATATTAATATTCTCAACATTCAATAATTTACAAATAATATGTATTAATGAAAGTTCGGTTTCATTATAATTTATTTTCATATCATTAGCAGATGTAGATATCACTATTTCCGGTAATCTGCTTTTATCTATTTTTCCATTTAGAGTTAAAGGAAAAGATTCTATAGGAATAATATGTGAAGGTATCATATAATAAGGTAAATTATTAGATAAGTTTTCATATATATCATCTATTTTAATATTTTCACTTGTTGTTATATAAGAACAAATGCAATCAATATTATTTACTTTTTTTATCAATGTATAAGAATTTGTAATGGAATTTATCTTTTTTAAAGTATTATTTATTTCGTTTAATTCAATTCTGTGTCCTTTGAATTTTATTTGTGAGTCATTTCTACCAATAAATGATAAAGTTCCATTTTGTTTCCAGTATGCCGAATCTCCTGTTTTATAGATTGTTGTTGGACTTATTTTTTCATTATAAATAAAGGCTTTATTGGTTAATTCTGTATTATTTAGATATCCTTTGCTAACATTATCTCCACTGACACATAATTCACCTATAGTACCTATTGGTAAAAGATTATTATTTTTATCTAAAATAAATATGTTGCTATTTGATATTGGATAGCCTATTGGTACATTTCCATTATAATTTTCAGAATACTGATATTTATAAAATGTAGTACAAATTGTTGTCTCCGTAGGGCCATAACCATTTATGATTTCCATATTTTTATTGATTTCTAAAAATTTATTTAAAGTAGAATTTTTTATTGCTTCTACCCCTACAAGTAATTTATCAACATAAACCGTTAATTGTTTTGAAATAATAAAATCTGCAACATCATTAAGTATACTAGGTGGGATATAAAGAAATGTTATTTTATTTTTATTTAATATATCACATAAAAGAGGTATACTTGTTAGTGTATCTTCTGGGTATAAAACTAATGTAGCACCAAATGCAAGAGGTGTAAAAATTTCACATACACTTACGTCAAATGAAATATTTGTCAAAGATAAGCAATTATCTTTATTTTCAAATTTATTGTTAAAGCAATGATTAAAACTAAATAAGAAATTGACTAAATTTCGATGTGTAACCATTACTCCTTTTGGATTACCAGTTGAACCTGATGTATAGATAACATAAGCTAAACTATCAGTCGTAATATTAATTTCTAAATTATTTTTACTATATTTTGAATACTTGATATTATTAAATTTAAGTGTTTTAGCAAAATCAATATGATAATTTGTGTCTGTTATAAATACACTTGATTTACTATTTTCCACAATATAATTTATCCTATTTAAAGGATAACTTGGGTTAATAGGTAAATAGGCAGCACCACATTTTAAAGTAGCTAAAATTGTAATAATAAAAGAAATATTTTTATTCATACAAACACTTACAATATCATGACTTTTCACACCATTTTCTTTTAAGTAGTATGCTAACTGATTTGCCTTTTCATTTAATTCTTGGTAAGTTAAACTTTTATCATCAAAAACAAGCGCAACATTATTAGGAGTAAGTTTTACCTGCTCCTCAAATAATTGCGCAATTGTTTTATCTTTTGGATAATCCATTTTCGTTTGGTTAAAACCATGAATTAGTTTTTCTTTTTCCTCTATTGTTACAATCTCAATTTCAGAAAGTGCAATATCTTTATCTTTTAAAACTTGTGAAATAATGCTTAAAATACGATTATGTATTTGCTTCATTTCTTGTGAAGTATATTTTTCTGTTTTATAATCATATGCAATGTTAAGTTCATTTGTATCATTTAAGTCAAAAATATGAATATCAATATCATCTGCTGTAATGTCATTGAAAATCCACTTCGTATCATGTGGTATTTCTTCTTGTTCCTCATTCATTTTTGTAATTTGGTATGAAATCATAATTTGATACAATGCTGGCAAATTACTTTGTTTTTTTCTTAACTCTTCTATTATATTTTGGTAAGAGTATTTTTGGTGCCTTAATAATGCCATAGAATTTGCCATAACAGAATTTAAGAATTCTTGAAATGACATAGAAGTATCCATTTTTATTCGGATTGGTAAGGTATTGATAAACATTCCTGTTGTGTTTTTTTCCTTAAAATTTGCACGATTTAAAATAGGAGTACCAATACAAAAATCTTCTAAATTTGATACTCTGCTAATATATATCGAAAAAATGGCAGTTAAAAAGTTATATACAGAAACTTTTTGGCTAGAACAATATTCCTTAATTCGATTTAATAGTGTAGAAGGAATTGATAATTGCTCTCTTAATGCTTTGTTAGAGCCATTTAAAGTAGCCTTTGTTTGAACACTCGGAATAGTAGCACTTTCTGGAATCGTTGAAAATACTTCATCCCAATATGCTTTATCTTTTTGGTATTTATTACTTTTTTTGTATTCTTGTTCTGCTGTAATATAATTTGTATAAGAGTATAAAGTAGTATCTTTTTCTTCATATTTTTCTTTCTTTAAATAAGAAGAATAAATTTCCATAATTTCATTAATTGCTATTCCCATTGACCAAGAGTCAGCAATTAAATGGTGCATATTAATAATAAATCCACCATGATTATCTGGAAAACGATATAATACAAATTGAAACAAATAGCTATTATATAGTGAAAAAGGCTTTGATGTTATTTCTTTTGATACTTCAGAAAGTTCCTTTTCTGAAGAAACATCTATTATTTCAATTTCAAAATCTTGGTAAGGTGCAATCCATTGTTTTACTTCTTGTTCTTCATTGGAAAGCATAATTCTACAACCATCATTTTGTTTAATAAGTTGTTTTATAGCTAAAGTAAGTTTTTCAAATTGTACTGGTTGGTGGATTGTAATAGTTCCTGCGATATTGTTAATATTGGTTCCTTTATAATATTCTTCTGTTAAGTATATTGGTTTTTGCGGATTTGTTAACGCATATAATCTATTTTCCATATAACAATACTCCTTTATACGTTTCATTAAATGTTTACTATCAAAGTATATACTAACCATCTTTAAAAATCAATAAAATTGTTGCAAAAAATTTCCTTTTATTGTAAAATGAGGTGGATAATTTAAAAATAAAAGGAGAGAAAACCATGAAAAAGAAAAAAAGCAGAATTGTTCATCAAGTAGAAAATATTAAAGATTTTAGAGAATTACTTCATAAAACTGCTGAAAAATACTCAGAAAATGTCGCTTATAAATACAAAATAAAAAATGGTGAAGAAGTTGAATACGTTAACAAAACTTATGGAGAATTTAAAAGCGATGTAGAAGCACTTTCTACCAAATTATTAGAAATGGGATTAGGCGGAAAAAAAGTGGCTGTTATTGGAAATAATCGCTATGAATGGTGTACTACTTATTTAGCTGTTACTACTGGAGGCATGGTTATTGTACCCTTAGATAAGGCTTTACCTGCAAATGAATTAAAATCTTTAATTCTAAGAAGTAAAGCAGAAGCTATTGTATGTGAAGAAAAATATCTTGACTCTATTTTAGAATTAACAGATAGTAATTTAAAGTATATTATTAGTATTGAAAATACTACTCGCAAAAACGTAATATCTTATAACGATTTATTATTACAAGGGTCAACTTTAAGAAAAGAAGGAAATAAACTTTATGATGAAGTTACTATTGATCCAAATGCTGTTTCTATTTTACTTTTTACTTCTGGAACAACAAGCATTTCAAAAGGTGTTCTTCTTTCACAAAATAATATTTGTAGTGATATCGTCGCTCTTGCTGGTTATTTAAAATTATACCCAACAGATACTTTACTTTCTTTTTTACCAATTCATCATACTTTTGAGTGTACTATTACCTTCCTTTTTGGTATGTATTATGGTGTAACTGTTGCTTTTTGTGATGGTTTAAAATATATTCAGAAGAATATGAATGAATACCATGTAAGTGTTTTTGTAGCTGTTCCTTTAGTTCTAGAAAATGTTCATAAAAAAATCTGGAAAGGTTTAGAAGAACAAGGCAAAAAGGAATTAATGAAAACAATGATATCTATCACTAATGCACTTTATAAAGCAAAGATTGATATAAGGAGAAAAGTATTTAAACCTATTATTGACCAATTTGGAGGAGAGTTAAGAATTGTTTTAGTAGGTTCTGCTCCATTAGATAAAAATATTATTAAAGGTTTCAATAATTTTGGTGTAGATTTAATTCAAGGTTATGGTTTAACAGAAACTTCTCCTGTTATTTCTGCAGAGTCAGATAAAGAAAAAAGGCCTGGTTCTATCGGTCTTCCGCTTCCTGGATTAGAAGTAAAGATTGAAAATCCTAACGAAGAAGGAATAGGAGAAATTACAGTAAAAGGTCCTAGCGTTATGCTTGGTTACTACGAAAATGAAGAAGAAACTAAAAAGTGCTTAAAAGATGGCTGGTTTTCAACAGGAGATTATGGTTATTTAGACAAAGATGGATTTTTATATATTTGTGGTAGAAAGAGTGATGTTATTGTTTTAAAGAATGGTAAAAATGTTTATCCTCAAGAATTAGAAATTCTTCTTAACCAATTACCAATGGTAGAAGAAAGTATGGTGTTTGCACGTAATAAAGATTCTATGGATACTACCCTTTGTGCTAAGATTGTTTATAACGAAGAGACAATGTATAATTTATATGGAGAAAAAACAGCAGATGAGAAAAAAGAAATTATTTGGAAAGCGGTTAAAGAAGTTAATCAAACTTTGCCAGATGTTAAGCATATTAAACAGATTATTATTACAACAGAGCCTCTTGCTAAAACAACTACTCAAAAGGTTAAACGTTATGAGGAAATGAATAGGTAAAATTAATGTAATTATTATATTTAAATAAAAAATCTCTCAATTATATTGAGAGATTTTTTATTTGTTATTTTAATCTTCTAAAATTAAAATTTCTTTATCTCTTAAATTTTCAAATTGCAATTGTCTATTTTTCTTCATTTTTTCTATATTAGATTTAGAAGAATAAACAGTTATTTTATTATTGTAGTTATAATTTTTTATTTCTTTATTATTTATATCTTTAATAAAATCACGAATCATATCTATAAAATTATTATTGTCTGTTTGTGTAAAAATATATATAGTCTCATTTCGATTTAACAAAGTTGTTTTATAATGTTTTGCATAATTTACTACTATTTTAACTTTATCTGAATCGTTTTCAATATATTCAATATCTTTTTTTGGATTTCCAATTAATAAATTATCTGTCATTTCAATATTATATGTATCTTCTGCTTCTAAATTATTTTCTTCTATAATATTAAATTGAGTAGCACCAATAAGTATCATTCCTATACTTATCCCTGCTAATATTAAAGAAGTTATTAATAATATTGCAATTCGTGTTTTATAATTCTTTTTTCCTACAACAAAGTTATATAAAATTTGTAATATGATGAAATTGATTATTAAAGCTGAAATTATTCCAAGCAATCCACCAACAAACATTATTCCTGTTTTTATAAATAAAAAACTTAATACTAATAATGCTACTAATCCTATAAATGAAAATGCAAAACCTATTCCAATAAATACAGTTATAATTTTTATACACATTAACACAATCTTTATTATTCCAGTTAAGAACTTGGATTGTGAATGTTCTGGATCTCTTATGATAATTTTTTGTTTTTCTTTCTTTATAAATAGCTTCCTTTTTTCTCCATTAGCATTTGATTTTTCTATAATTGTTTCTTCGTTTTTGTTATCATTTTCATCTATATCATTTTCTTTAACTATCTCATAATAATCCAAATATCTTATTTTAAAAATATGCAATAAAATTGTAGTTCCTACTACTAAAGCTAATACAATATAGATAGATTTTAAAATATTAAATATAGTATAATATATAACATTAGGTAACTCTCCAATTAATCCTGTTAATACAACAGTCCCTACTACTCCTATTATTGCAAAGATACAAACAAGAAAAATAGTTATAAAAATCTGTTCTATAAAACATTTTAGTTTTTGCATAAATTTCATCGTACATAGCATATCAACTGTTTTAGTAATAAATTCAAAAAAGTCATCAATATATTTATTAATGTCTATTTTGGATTGTTTCGTTTCACTTACCTCCTTAATATTTTCATTCATTAGTTCATTAATATTGTAATTGAAAAGCTTACATATTAATAATACTTTATCCATTTCTGGATAACTTTGTCCTGATTCCCATTTTGAAACAGCCTGTCTTGACACTCCCAATTTTTCTGCAAGTTGTTCTTGTGATAAATTGTTTTCTTTTCTAATAATTTTCAAATTATCTGATAATATCATATAAAATTCCTCCTTTCTCGCATAAAATTATATATATTCTACTGGTTGCATACTACCAATTTTCAGTTGTTTTTTGTTAATTTTAGGTTGCATTTTATATTATATCACATTTTTATATCAAAACCATACAAAAATTTGTATCATTTATAGTGAGTACTAAAAAGTTATAGATATCTACATTAATATCACAAAAATAATTTATTATATCTTTCTTAATCTTTTTATTTATGTTGATTATTGAATATTTCTACTTTTTCTGATATAATTTAAATTATATTATTTATTAGATTTAGAACTAATAATTTAATCTAATTTTGCTTAAGGAGGTTTGACATTATGAAAAATTTAATAAAAACTTTTAGGTTATTTGTTCGGTCAGATGAAAAAAGTAAGCAAATTGCAAACACTATTCGAGAATTAAACTCTAATTTATCTGCTCCTCTTATAGAATCAGAAAATGGAGATTTAGTAATTGCAATTGGCGGAGATGGAACATTTATTGATGCTGTTACAAATACAAAATTTTCAAAAGAAAAGATTTATACTGGTATTCATACCGGAAATCTTGGTTTTCTCCAAGATATATCTGCAAATGATATTTTTTCTTTTATCAAGTATATTGATTTTGAGAAAGAGTTAAAAACAAGAAAAGTATATATTTCCTCAATTAAGGTTTTCCTTAAAGACGGAAATATTCTTGAATTTTTTTCTTTAAATGAAGTTCTTGTTGTAGGAGAATCATATTCTAAAATATCTTTCGCAGAATATATTAATGGAGAACTTTTGCAAAATGTATCTGGTAATGGTATTGTAATTGCAACTAGTACAGGTGATACAGCATATTCATTGAATGCAAATGGTGCAATTGATTTTAGTAATAATTTTCAATTAGTTTGCACATTGGAAACACCAATAAAAAATGCTGCATATGAACGTTTTATTACAAATCCTATAATTTGTTCAAAAATTAATATTGTTTTTAAACCATCAAATAATATTTGTGTTATAATTGATGGTCAAAAAAAAGATATTGATTCAGAAAAAATTAATAATGTAGAAGTTTCTATGATTGATGATTCAAATTATATCAATAAATTAGACTTCATAAATTATTCAAAAGTAAGTGTTATAAGGAACAAAATCTTAGGATATTAAAAGTTTTTATTAAAAAACGATATAGTCTAAATAGACTATATCGTTTTCTTTTTAATTTCTTCATTTTCTTCTAATATTTTTTGCCAAATGTCATCTTCTAATTTAAATGTACTAATATATCCTTTCAACATTTTTGCTTTAATTTTTAAATTTTCATTTTGCTTATTAATATATATCTTTGCTTTTGCTTTTCCATTTTTAGCTTCCTGAATTAAATTAGAAACTGGAGAATTTCCATCAAATGCTATTACTATTGAAAATCTTCTTTCAAATATTTCATAATTAAAGCTTTTATATATTCCAAAATCTTCACTTTCTGTTGATATTCTAACGCCTGTAATATTTGAATTAATTATATTTTCACTTATTTGTTTTTCTATCATCTTAGGAACAATACAATATATTTCAATTTTTTTATTTAATTTATTGCATAAATCTACAACTGCCTTTTCATATCCTTGTAGTTTATGTCCTATAACAAAAAATACCTTTTTTTCATCTATATTTTTTATTAAATTACTTATTGTTTCTATTCCTTTATCATATGCAATAGTTTCTATATTTTGTGAATTAAAGCTTCCTCCTGCAATTATAATTGGAATTTTATTTTCTGGTAATTCTTTTATTTTTTCTTTTAATTCTTTTTCCGCTTCAAATTTGTCATTTAATCTCAATTTAATATTTTTATTTAAATCTTGTTTTATAATTTTCTCTTCTGTTTCTAGTATTGCTTCTCTTAATGTTCTTCCTTTTAAAAATTTATTAAATTTTTTTGTCTTTTCTATAAAATATTTTTTATTAAAATCTATAATATCATTTTCTACTTTTCTCATTTTTTCAAAATCTTCTGTTGTTAGTCCTAATAAATTCTGTAAAGCTAATTGTTCCTCTATTGTGTCTGTTCCATAAAATCCACATCCATCTGTTCCTTGTATACATCTAACATCATTATCTAAATATTTTTTAAGAGGATGATTTTCTATTTTACTCAAATTATTTAATCTAACATTTGATGTTAATTGAAATTCCATAACAGCTTTTGATCTTTTTATTTCTTTTATTAATTTTTTTCCTTCTTCACTATCTAAACTAGGCGTATATAATCCATGTCCAATTCTTATCCTAGGAATTTTTTGCCCAGATTTTAATGATTTTCTTACGCATTCTATTGATTTATATACATTATCCTTAAGACTATCATTTTCACCAGCATGTATTCTTATAGTAAATCCTTCATCTTCATTAATTGCATATTGCACAATTTCTTTTATAACAGGCTTAAGTTCAGATATATCATTTATTTCTTCTCCAATAAAATCACTTCCAACTACATATGGACTTTTTGATACTGATTTTAAAACACTTAAGTTTTCTCTTAAGTAGTCACTACTTGTTACTTTATCTTTAATTATGGTAAGTGGTATTCTTCTTATAGCTACTAAAAATCTAATTGATACTCCTGTTTCTTTTTCTATTTTAGGCATAATTTCATGAATATCTTCTAATAATTCAATTGCTGGAATTCCTTTTTTGGTTAATGTAGTATCTGTAATTTCTACATAATTAATCCCTTGTTTTTGATATTCTCTCGCTATCCATAGTAGTTTGTTTTGCCTTAAATTATTTTTTGCATATACACTTCCTCTTTTTTTATCTTCTAACATTTTAATTATTGTTTCTTTAATATCTTTTTGAGGAATCTTATTTATCTTATTTAAATCTAATTTTATTTTATCTTTACTTTCAATTCCTTTTGAAAAAATATATCTATATAAATATACTTTTTCTAGGTTAGTAAAAACTGCTTGTCCATCTTTTAATATTGCTAAACTAGATCTTATTTTTTCTATATTTTCTTTCGCATTTTCTAAATTGTTTAAAATTAAATCTGCAAAATTTATAAATGTGTTATCATCTATTCTTCTAATTAAATATTTTCCCATTAAAGTTGAATTTTCAAAATCTTTTTCTACATATTTTCTTTGATTATATATCATCTCTTCTTGTGATTTTGTTAATTTAAGTTTTAACTTTTTAATATAATATAAAGGATATCTAACTTGATGCCTTATACCTAATGCAATTAATGTATCTGGAGATAAAATTGCATTCATATGTGTATGTAAATCTGTCCTAAATTTTACTTTTTTTAATAAATATGATTTTATTATAGTTTTATCTACTCCAAATTTATAATCTTTTGTCTGTGACATTAAAGTTTTCATTATTGAGGGAATTTTTGCTTTTATTTCTATTTTTCCGTCTTTATATATATTAGCAATTTTTACTCCACCAAGTCTTAAAATATACACTTCTTCATTATCTCCATTAATGCTCGCATTTATTGTTCCCGTAATTATTTTCATATCATTTTTATCTTTTACTGTTTCTAAATTACATATTTTTGCTAAATTAGTTATTAAATTTCCAGTATTATGATTTGGAGTTTCTAAAGTATATGCTATTTCATCTTCTCCTTTTTCAAATAATTTTATTATTATATCTTTTTCTTTATCTAAATATATTTCATTAATAAATTTCATTATTT
Organism: uncultured Clostridia bacterium; assembly: GCA_947627935.1. Taxonomy (GTDB): domain Bacteria; phylum Bacillota; class Clostridia; order TANB77; family CAG-508; genus CAG-269. Next base: position 16,699 of record CANQXY010000023.1, read on the forward strand.
TCTCCTTTTATATTAATACTTTAAATTATATATATTTTTTTTAATAATTTCAATAAAAAAAGCATGATTTTCTAAAATCATACTTTATCCTCCTAATTCTATTACAATATCTTTACTAATTTTACCTCTAGATATATTTAATGTCACTTTTTCTCCAATATTTTTAGTATAAATATATTGTTTTAATTCATTCATTGTATTTAGTTCCATTCCGTCTATTGCATTAATAATATCTCCTTCTTTTAAATCTGTTTTACTTGCAGGTCCGTTTTTTGTTATTTGTACAACATATATTCCTTTTTCAAAATTACTATTATATGATAGATATGGTATTACTTCTTTATCATATGCATATATACCAATTTTAGCTTCATCAAATTTATCATTTTCTTTAAATTTATTAATTACTGTTTTTATAGTATTTATTGGAACTGCAAAACCTATTCCTTCTGCAGATGTTATTTTAACAGTATTTACACCAATTACATTACCATTTGGCAATATAAGTGGTCCACCACTATTTCCTGGATTTATTGTTGCATCTGTTTGAATTAACCCTGACATATATGAGGTATTATTTTCTTCTTCTATTTTTATAGTTCTATTTTTTGCACTTATAATTCCTGATGTAACTGTTCTTCTAAATTCAAATCCTATTGGATTACCTATAGCATATACAGTTTCTCCAACTCTTATATTATCTGAATCTCCTAATTTTACATATTTTAAATTTTTTGCATTTATTTTTGTAATTGATAAATCTAAATCTGTATCAGACCATGCAACAGTACCATCATAACTATATCCGTTTTCTAATGTTACATAGCATGTAGCATATTTTTCTCCAGTAACATGTGCATTGCTTAATATATATCCATTGCTAGATACAATTATTCCTGTACCTATACCTAATTGTTCTTCACTATTTTTAGAAAAAATAGAACTTCCATTATTTTTTAATTTAGAAATTCCAACAATACTTTCTGTTGTTTGTTCGATTATATCTGCAATATTTTCACTTTTTTCTTCTATACTTTCCACAGTTTGTGTACTATTGTTGATATATTCTTCTTTTTCTGCTGTATAATCTGATTTTATTTCTATATTTTGATATGTGTCATATATATAATATCCTATAAATCCTAGAATAAATGAAAAAATAAATATAATAAATATCTTTTTTGACTTTTTCTTTTTTCTCAAATATATCACTCCTAAAAAGTATATATATTTTATTTTTTCCTATTTATAGCATTTTAAACATTAAATTAATTTTATTACTAGATTTCAATATTATTATATATTTTTTCTAATTGTACTCCCCTATTATATCCTTCTTTATAAAAATCCTCTATTGTCTGATTTAAATAATCATATCCGTAACATAATTCTAATGTTAGTGGACCATTATAATTATTTTCTTTTAATTTCAATAATACATTATTCCAGTCAATAGTTCCATCAAAAGGCAATAAGTGTAAATCATCAGATTTATCATTATCATGTAAATGTATTGCAAAATATCTATCTTTAAAAAATTTATAATCAAATTTATCATTAAAATGAACATGGCAATGCCCTGAATCAAAGCAAATACCAACATTTTTATCTTTTATATTAGATAATATATATTCTAAATATCCTTGTTTTCTGGTGTTTTCAAATGCAACTTCTATTTCTAACTTTTTTGCATGATTAACTATCTTTTTAATTCTTTCTAGACCAATTTCATTATACATAGGAGATTCTCTGTGCGTTGCTAAATGCATTACTACCATATCAATTTGTTTTTCTTTCATCAAGTCTAAATCTTTAATATATTCATCTGTAACTTTATCCCCGTTTTCTCCATCAATCCATATTTGATTTATATTTTTATAACCTAAATGGCAAAAAATAATATTTAAGCCTAATTTTCTACAATAATCAATTTGTTTCAATTCATCAAATTCTAAATTATCTCTATGATAATATTGAACAAATACATTTTTAAAACCTGCATTATAAATTGCATCAATTGTTTCCTTTGGAGTAACATTTTTATTGTCATTTTGTACACAAACAGCTAGTTCACTCATATTTACCTCCTAAAATACTTCATTTTGTTTACTTTTTAAAATAATTATATGTAATAATAGAGAGTATAAATACTCTCTATTATTGGTATGGTGCGTCATCAGGGGGTCGAACCCTGGACCTTCGGATTAAGAGTCCGCTGCTCTACCAACTGAGCTAATAACGCTTATAAGCATTTTATATTATACTATATTTTTCAATTTTGTCAATGTCTATAATTAAATTAATATTATAATAAATAAAAACCCCATTTCTGGGATTTTTATTTATTCTTCATCTTCTTCTTTTTCAGGAGTACTTACTTCCTCTTTTTCTTGGCTATCCTTACTTTCCTTCTTTTCTTCTGTTTTATCATTTTTTTCAACTTTTTTCTCTTTCGTTCCTTTTAATACTACTCTTTGCATTGGATTGTATGTGTCTTTAGATAATAATGTCTTAGAAACTATTACACCATTTAAACTTAAAATTTTATATGTTTCTGTTATTAATCCATTTGTACCATTTTGTTGTACTTTTTCTTTTCCTACTTCTAAAGAACTATCTTCAATATATTTTGTTTTATATGGTATAGCAGAAATTGTTCTAGTATCAAATGTAACAGTATATTCTTTTTCTTCTTTTACTCCATATATAGAAATCTTTGCTATTCCACTATTTAATGATGCTTCTATTTTTATTGGATAATTTCTATTATTTTTAAATTTAAAATCTTGTGAGCCATATACTACAGTTGCATCTCTACCTGCATCTACATATGATGTTACGAATTGATGATTTCTTCTTTCAGTTATTTCTAAATTTGCTAGTAATGCTGTATTATATAAAGTTGAAGAAACTTGGCAAATTCCTCCTCCTAATCCGTCTACTACTTCACCATTTGAATATATCTTTGCATCTTTATATCCAGCTGCTATTGTTCTTTCTCCTACAACTTTATTATAAGAAAATTCTTCACCAGGAAGTAATACAATTCCATTAATTTTATTTATCGCTAATTGTAAATTTGTAGTTCTGTTTGTATTTGTTCTATCATATTTTGTTGTAAAAGTTGATAATAAACTAGGGAATGCTTCTGTTCCGATATCATTTATTGTTTTGTTAGGTTTTGTTATTTTTAATTTTATAGTATATTCTTCTTTATATTCTTCATTTATTATTGCTTGGGCTTCTGAAACATCAAAATCTATTCCTTCTACTTCTGAATAAATTTTAAATGGCTCTTGTGTATAATATGCATCTTTTGCTTCTTTATAAATCTCATCATGAATTTTTTGTAAATCAATTTCATCAGGTTTTTTGTTTTCAACTGGTATATCTATATATTCTTGAGAAATATTATTATTGTTTAACTTTTCATATATTAATTGTATTAACTTATCTGAATTAACAACTAATCCTTCTTTTCCTCTTGTAATTATAAGATTTTCATCTTCTATATAATAACTAGTTTCTATAATCGCTCCTGGTAAATTAGCACCTATATCTTTTATTATCTTTTTAGTGGCCTCTTCATTTATTGATAAATTTGCAGTAATATTTTTTTTATTAATTAAAGCATGAAGGATACTATAATTATTTGATATAATATTTCCGCTTCTTCCAACTTCATATGCTTCTTCTATTGATTTATCAATATCAAAATTTGCTTCTATCAATGTCGGATTTATTGTTGATTCATATTCTCCATATACAACCTTAATCTCTTCATTTATTTTTTCATTAAATACATTTTCAACTCTACTTTTTGCATCTTCTTTAGATAATCCTGATATGTCTATATCATTAATTGAAACACCACTAATCATATTTTGATTATTAATATTTATAAATGAAAATATTGTAGAAAATATTATAAATGCAATTAAAATAAGTATTAATAATATAATAATTAATATTTTCTTTTTTCTTTTATTATTAAGCTTTACTACTTCATCATAATTTTGATATGGATTTTTTCTATTTATTACTTCTTTTTTATTTTTATCATTTGATTCATTATCCATAAAAATTCTCCTTTATAAATAATTCATTTGCTAAAATATTATCATAATATATATTTTTTTACAAGTTTTTATATTTTTTATATATTAAATGTTTATGTTTTCTTAGCTTGTATTATTACTATATGTTAAATTAAAAAAATTATAAATATTTTGCCAAAATTTTATATTTTTTTAGAAAAATACTTGAACAATGTAAAATTTAATATTATAATGTTGCTAGCAAAAGACAAATAAGGAGAAATTTAAATGGAACTAACAAAAAATATATTTTTTAATACAGATAAATTAATTGAAAATAGTAGAATAAAAATATCTTATACTGGTAAATTCTTTCAAGATGCATCTGAAGAGGTGTTTATTCATTATGGTTTTGGAATGAACTGGGATAATTTAAATGATGTAAAAATGGAAAAAACAGAACTTGGATTTCAAGCAGAAATAGATTTAGTACAAGGAGAATCTTTTAATTTCTGTTTTAAAAATAATTTAGATCAATGGGATAATAATGATTGTAAAAATTATATTTTCCCTATTGAAAAAGCTCAAAATGAACTTATTGTATTAGATGATGAGCCTGTTGCTTTAGGAACAGTAAGAAAATTAAGACGTTCATATTTATGGAGTAAAAAAATACGTTTAGCTGTATATAAATTGATAACTTATTTACCAAAAATTATATCTGGAAATTATAAAAGAAAAATTACAGAATAAAAAAGCACTTAAAGTGCTTTTTTATGTTATTACCCATCCTCCATTTGGAGAAATTATTTGACCTGTCGTAAATTCATCTTCTATAAGCCAATTTACACATTTTGCAATATCACTTGGTTTTCCTATTTTTCCTAAAGGTGTTTCATTTTCTATATCTTTTAGTTCCTCATCTGTTAATTTTTTATTCATATCTGTATCAATTATTCCAGGTGCTACCACATTTACTCTTATATTACTAGGTCCTAACTCCTTTGCTAAAGCCTTAGTAAAAGCATTTATTGCACCTTTTGATGCTGAATAGTGAGTTTCTAAAGATCCACCTACCATTCCCCAAATTGATGATATGTTTATTATACAGCCTGATTTTTCATGAATCATATGTTTTACAGTTTCTTGTGTCATATAGAAAGTTGAATAAAGATTATTTCTAATCATATTATCCCAATCTTCATCTGTTATATCTGTAAATAACTTATACTGGCTTATTCCAGCATTATTTACTAAAATATCAATTTTTCCATATTTATTAATTACATATTCTATTATCTTTTTTACGTCTTCTCTTTTTGATATATCTGCTTTAAATATTTCTATATTTATATTTTCTTTTTCTAGTTCTTCTTTCAACTTAATTGCTTCGTTTTCTGACTTATTATAATTTGCAATAACTTTAATTCCATTAATTGCTAAAGTTTTTGCTATCTCTCTTCCAATTCCTTTAGAAGCTCCTGTTACAATTGCTATTTTTTGCATTTTTATCTCCTTTTATTTATATAAAATAAAAAAGTCAATAATTAAGAGATTACTCAAAACTATTGACCTTTAATATGGAGCCACTTGTCCGACTTGAACGGACGACCTACTGATTACAAGTCAGTTGCTCTACCAACTGAGCTAAAGTGGCGTCATGGTGACCCGTACGGGAATCGAACCCATGTCTCCGCCGTGAAAGGGCGATGTCTTAACCGCTTGACCAACGGGCCAAATGTATAAAGAACTAAATATGTTAATATTTAGTTCTTTGGTGAGCTATCCGCGACTCGAACGCGGGACAACTTGATTAAAAGTCAAGTGCTCTACCACCTGAGCTAATA
>CANQXY010000024.1 GCA_947627935.1 uncultured Clostridia bacterium
TTTATATTAGAAAATGGAGATCAAATTTAATAATATAATCACTAAATATCTTTCTAAATAACTATTTCAAGTATTAAGGTAATACATATAAAGCGTAAGGAGGAACATAATGCATATAAATATTACTAGAGTAAAAATAGTTGTAACAATTCCAGCTAAAAATGTTGAAGAAGTAAGAAATGCAATTTGTGAAGCAGGTGCAGGTGTTATAGGTAATTATACTGATTGTTCTATGTCAACAAAATGCATAGGTACTTTTAAACCAACTGATGATGCCAATCCTTATATTGGCAAAAGTAATAATTTAGAATTTGTACAAGAAGAAAAACTAGAAGTAGTATGTGATATAAAATTAGTAAAAAAAGTTATAACAGCACTAAGAGAAGTACATCCATACGAAGAACCAGCCATAGATATTATTCCATTATTAGATGAAAATTCTTTTGAATAAGTAAGAAAGAACTATATCTTTTTATCTGAAAAGTATAGTTCTTTTTTCTTAAAATTATACCTATTTATTACGATTAATTTCCTGCCATACATCTAAATCAAGTTTTTTATCAATAATATCTAGCATGGTATTTTGCTTTTTATATATAGCCTTCATTAAGTGTAAAAGTTCTTGTCTATCTCTTTCTGAAACTTGTGTAGCAAATGTGCAAACATGCTTTATATCTTTAACAATGCTTTTAACTTCTCTGGTATTCTCAGCATATGCTTTAAAAATTTCATCTTGCACTTTTATATCCACATTAGTTATTCTCTCATAAATTGCTGCATCTCTAATATATGGTGCAAGCCTTTTATAACCATAATTGTGTGCTTTAGCTTCAATTAATTTTCTTTCTTAATCTGAAACCCATACTTTTATACTTTTTCTTCTATGATTTGGATTTAAATCTTCTCTAATAATAAATCATTTTCTTTAATTTATTCCAAAATAATTATCGTAACTATATCCAGCCTTGATATATTTCTCTGTTAATTCCATTTTATATTCTTCTGATAGTTCCAAATATTTTTGCTTGAAACAATTTTTACATAACCATTCTATTCCTTCTTTTAAAACATACGATTTATCATTATCACAGTATGTAAAAGTGTTTCCTGCATTTGCTACAGACATTCCACTCATTGCTTTATATATTATATTTTTCTAAATCAAATATCTCTGTAGCTGCTAACATATCTTTTTCATAATTTAATAAAACTTAATGTAGCTCTATTCCTACTTCATTATAACTTTCATTAAACTAAATTCTATGAATTTAACTCTTTAAGTTCTTCTAATACAAATATTCCATCTTTTCTAACAAGTACATCATCGAAATATATCTCTCCACCACCATATTCTTTTGTTTGTATATTTACAATGTCCCAATGAATAGCTGATCTATTTCCATTATCACTTTCCTTTAATGCATCTCCCGGAGTAAAATGAAAACTTCCTTTTATTTTTTCATCAAACAAAGTATCTCCTATAGGCTTTGTTATATATGGATTTAACCCTAGAGCAAATTCTCCTATATATCTTGCGCCTTCATCTGTATCTAGTATTTCATTTAATTTTTCAGTTTTATTAGATGTTGCTTTTACAATTTTACCATTTTTAAATTCAAATTTAATATTATTAAATAGAACTCCATTATATCTCGTTTCTGTATTGTATGTTATATATCCATTTACACTATCTTTTATTGGAGCAGTTGCTACTTCCCCATCTGGTAAATTATATGTTCCTACATATTTTTCAGTATTAATTCCCTTTATACTAAAGTTTATATCTGTTCCTGGTCCTATAATATGAACTTTATTCGTATTATTCATTAAGTTAACTAACTTATCCATTGCTTTTGACATTTTTGAATAATCTAATGTACATACTTTAAAATATAAATCCTCAAATTCTTCTATGCTCATATTACTCATTTGCGCCATATACTCATTTGGATATCTTAATATGCACCACTTAGTATTTTTAACTCTTTCTTCAAAGTGTACTGGTAATGTATAATATTTGTTATACATTTCAATTTTTTCATTTGGTATTTCACTCAATTGCGCTGCATTTCCATTTGAACTAATACCAATATATGCATCCATATCTTGCATCCTTTTAACATCATATTTTGCATATAATTTTAATTGTTCTTCTGATGCATTTTTCAACATAGCCTTTAATAATTTATAATTTACAATATTAAAAATTGGATTCGCCTTTATAATTTCTGCTTGTCTTATTAATTCTTCTGCAAGCGGAATAGCATCTTCGGTAAATACTTCTATTAATAAATTTTCATTTTCTTTTAATTGTATAGAATAATTTAGTAAAATGTTTGCTAATTTTTCTATTCTTAAATCTTTCATATTTTTAATTCCTTTCGTTTTTCTTTTATGATTTTATCACTTTATATTATAAATTAAAATAGTCAAATTTTATTTTTTCCACACAAAAAAAGTAAGAGAAAATATCTTCTCTTACCTCCACATTTTATTTATTCTTCAACTTTTTTAAACATATCTTTTCCAACTCCGCATAATGGACAAGTCCAATCATCTGGTAAATCTTCAAACTTTACATCTTCTGCATTATCATCATAAATATATCCACACACAATACATTCATATTTCATATAATCACCTCCAATTTAATCATTTTTATTTAAAATATTTTTTGCTAAAACTTCTAAATCATTTATATTTTGACTATTAAGAGTAGATCTTATTGTAACCATTGGCTCAACCAAATCTATATCTTTCATTTGGCTAATAATATCTTTCATACATTTTCCTGCAGAAGGAGCCCAAGTTCCATTTTCTACTATTCCTATCTTTCTATTTTGATAGTTTTTACTTTTTAAATGGTTTAGAAAATGTTCCATTGGTGGAAATACTTCTGCATTATAGCTAGAAGCTGCAACAATCATCTTATCATATCTAAATGCATCTTCTATCGCTTCTGCCATATCCTCTCTTGCTAAATCTGTTAAAACAACCTTTTTAGCACCATTTTCTTTTAATATATCTCCTAGCTTTCTAGCAGCATCTGCAGTATTTCCATGGATAGATGCATATGCTATAAATACACCATCATCTTCTGGTTTATAACTACTCCAAATATCATATTTATTAATATAATGGCTTAAATCTTCTTTAAGTATTGGTCCATGTAAAGGACAAATCATTTTTATATCTAAATTTGCTGCTTTCTTTAGAACAGATTGAACTTGTATTCCATATTTTCCAACTATATTAAAATAGTATCTACGAGCTTCACAATCCCAATCTTCATCAGTATCTAATGCACCAAATTTACCAAATGCATCTGCTGAAAATAATATTTTTTCTGATTGTTCATATGTAAACATTACTTCTGGCCAATGTACCATTGGTGCCATTATAAATTGTAATGTATGTTTACCTATATTTAATGTATCTCCTTCATTTACTACTATTTTTCTTTCTTCTAGATTTTCAATATTGAAAAATTGAGGAATAAATGCAAAAGTTTTCATATTTCCTACAATTTTCATATTAGGATACTTATTTGCAATTAACTCTATATTATAAGCATGATCTGGTTCTAAATGTGATACTACTAGAAAATCTGGATTTTCTCCTCCTAATTCTCTTTCTAAATTTTCAATCCATTTATCTGTAGCTCTTTTATCAATTGTATCCATTATAACATTTTTCTCATCTTTAATAAGATAAGAATTATATGATATACCATTAGGCACTATATATTGGCTTTCAAATAAATCAATAGTTTTGTCATCTGCTCCTATATATTTTATAGAATCTGTTATTATATTATTTTCCATATCTTTCTCCTTAAATTATTTTATTATAAATATATCATATATTTTATTTTTTATAAACACTTATAAATTAATATTATCAAATCTTTTATTTACAACATTCCAATTGACTATATTCCAAAAAGAACTAATATATTCTGGTCTTTGAGTTTTATACTGTAAAAAATAAGAATGTTCCCACATATCTAAAACTAATAATGGCTTACATCCCCATAAAGTTAAATTTTGATGTTTCTCACACTGTAATATTTCTAATTTTTTAAAATTATTTACCCAAACAAGCAAATTCCAACCAGAAGCTTCCACAGTTTTTGAACTTTCTGTGAATTGTTCTTTAAATTTTTCATAACTATTAAAATCTCTATTTATAAATTCAATTAATTTTTGACTTGGGCTTGTTGGAATTGGTGGGCCCATATTTTCAAAAAATAATTCATGTAATATAACACCAGAACCATAAAAACTTAAATCTTTCTCTAAACATTTTATACTTTCAAAATTGTGATTTTCTCTTGCTAAAAATAACTTTTCTTGAACTTTATTTGTATTATCTACATATCCTTTATATAAAATATTATAATGAATTGATAAAGTTTCTTTATTGTAATATGGCTCTAAAGCATCCATTGGATATGGTAAATCTTTCATTTTAATCATAATCTTCCTCCTATTGCATTTTATTCAATATAATTTACAATATTCGGAAGATATTTATTATTTTGACTTATTATCTTTATTCTCTTTAGAATCTATTTCATATCCGTAATTATTAAGCAATTTATTTACTGATTTTAAAACATCATCTAAATTTTCATCATAATCATCTTTTACTAAATTAAACATTTTAACCTCCATAGTTTAAAAGAGAAACTTTTTGTTTCCCTTATTTTTTCTCTTCTTTGTTAAATTTATTTAATATTGTACCTACAACATGAACAATTTTAGTAGAATTATTTTTTGCAACTTGTTTTCCTGCTGCTTTTCCACTAATTGTTAATGATGCAACTAATGCACTTATAAAATATTGTATATTACTACTTATACCAAATTTTTGTGATATCTTAATTGACACCATAGCACCTAATGCACCACTTAGTACTCCACATATATCTCCTATTACATCAGCACATATATTTGCAACTTTTGCAGAATTTTTAATAAGTTTTAAAGATTTTTTTGATCCTTCAACTTTTTTAGTTGCTTTTGCGTGAAATTCATCTTCATTTGCAACTGTTACTGCAACCCCAATTATATCAAATATTATACCTATAAATATAACCAAAAATAAAATTAATATTGCAATTGTAACTGATAAATTAGATACACCATTTGCTGATATAAATGAAAAAAATAAAGATAATATAAATGCTATAAAAAATACTTGAATTGCCCACTTTATACTAGAATTATCTTTACCTCTATTTTTCGAGTCTCCATTATCTTTCATATTAAATTATTCATTCTCCTTAATTATAATAAAGTTTAAGATGGTAAAGCCTAAGTAAATTTTACGGTTTAGGTCTAGTCGAATTTCTCTATTCCCTGCTGGGCATTACTGCCTTAGCCGTTTCCATTTAAAGAGAATATCTACAAATTTATATGTAGCCACCAGATCACCACTCAAATCCGTACCTTAATCCTTAGACTTTTATGCCCTGATAGGCAAACACTCTAGAAGTTTTCCTTAATATGCTTTTTAATTATTATTAGTTTCTTTTGCAAATGTAATTTCATATCCAAAAATAAATAAGAATTGGCCAAATCTTTATTTATTTTTTGTATTGATAATCCCAATACATTCACTCAAAACAGGCTACACTATGCTTTGTGTCTTGGCACTAGGCATAGGTTATACTTAAAAATCTATTTAAGCCTCCGCGAAACCAGGGATTCATATATATGCCACTATATACTACCCTAACTTCTTTACTCCCTGTAAACACACAAGACTGGCATCTCGCGCACAAACAAGAAACTTCAACGATGTGCCCTTTAGTGGATTTTTAGCCCCACCCTCATAATAATTAGCATAACTAGAATAATGCACCATCATATTTATTATACCAAATTTTGTTAATTTTTCAAATATGTATAAAACTTACTTTAAGTTATTTTAAATTAAATTATCTAAATATTATAATTTTTGCCCAATTTCATGACTATTTCTTACTTATCCTCGTTATTTCTTTCGTTTTCTTGTTAAAACATTAAGAAGTTTTTTAGAATTTTTTTAGTATCTTCTATATCTTTATCAGTTGCAATTTCTATTGTTTTTATATTAGGATATTTTTCTTTTATTTCTTTTGCCATTTGTAAATATACATTTTGTTGTTTCATACTATTTTCTGCTTTAAATTTAGCATATTCAGGAACTGCTTTTCCCTCTCTTTGTAGTCTTTGATTATATAATTTTTCATCTTCTAAATATAAAGTTATATAATATATTTCAAAATCTAATTTACTAAATTTATCTAATAATTCATTATATACTTCTGAAAAAGAATATTCCTTTAATCCTAATCTACAATAATTTTCTTCTGTAAAAAATGTTCTGTCAAATAACAAATTTATACTTGTATTTTCTAATTTTTCTATATATTCTAACAAGTCAGTATACATCTTTTTAGCTTTATTTAATCCTTCAGGAGAACTATCAGATGTTCCACTTAATCTATATAAATTTGTATATTTTATACTATGTCTTAAATAATCTGTTATTGTTGTTTTACCAGCACCTTGTGCTCCTTCTACTACTATTAATTTTGAATTAGCCATAATAATCTCCTTTCTTTTAAAAGTATTATATATTTTAAAATAATATCTGTAAAGTTTTTTATTATAATTAATATGTATTACATATCTTACATAATTAACATCATTAGGAAATTTATTAAAATAATATAAATTATAAAATCCTCTTAAAAGAGGATTTTTATTTATTTCTAAATAATTATTATTAATTTTGTCTAATTGACATAATTTTACTAATTTGGTATAATTATAAAGTAACTTTATATCTGTCCGAGATTTATATATATCAAGGAGGAAAATGAATGAAAAAATCTGTCGCTATTATTATGGGATCAAAATCTGACACAGAAAAAGTTAAGCCAGCCGTAAGTATGTTAGATGAGCTTGGAATATCTCATTGTCTTAAGATATATTCTGCTCATCGGACGCCTGTAGAACTGGCCGAATTCATTAAAGAAGTTGATGAATCTGATGAATTTGAAGTAATTATTGCAGCAGCCGGCATGAGTGCAGCACTACCTGGAGTTATTGCATCTCAAACTGTTAAACCAGTTATTGGTGTTCCTTTATCAGGATCTGTACTTGACGGAATGGATGCAGTTCTTTCTATTCTGCAAATGCCGCCTGGAATTCCAGTAGCAACTGTAGGAATAAATGCTGCAAAGAATGCTGCATTGCAGGCAGCATCAATCATCTCGTTACACGATGAAGATGTAAGAAAAGCTCTGCTTAACTACAGAGCTGATCAGAAGGCTAAAGTTCTTGCTGCAAATGAAGAGCAAATTTAACAAAATTGTAACTTTATTCATCATCTCGGACATAGGGGCTCCATTTTGGGAGTCCCTTTATTTTTTACACTTATTGGAATAATTTTTCTCTTTTTCCATATAATATATAGTATATCTTTTAAAAGGTATTGACATATTTATAAAAAAGAGTTATACTAGTTAAGTATTAAACATCGCGGGGTGGAGCAGTTGGCAGCTCGTTGGGCTCATAACCCAAAGGTCGATAGTTCGAGTCTATCCCCCGCAACCAAAAATATTGCGAGTTTTGAATTTTTATTCAAAACTGTTTTTTATTTTAGCGTAAATTTAACGTAATTTGTATAATAATTCTATTTCTTTTTGTTAAAATAATCACTGTTCTTATTTATTTTGATTTTAAATTTTTTATATTCTTTTTCATCAATAAATACTTTTCTTGTTTTATCTAATATTATATTTTTCATTTATCCTCCTATATCCTTTTGGAAGATATAGGATTTTTCGTTCACTATAGTGGAAAAATACCTCTTTCATTTATGAGATTGTTTTTTATTATAAAAAAAGAAAAGAAATCTTTCAGCTCCTAATCTTTTTTTATTTCTTCTAAATTTTCGTTTCTAATTTAGTATATTTTTTTATTTTGTTTGCAGAAACTTATTAAATTTTTTTACATTTTTTGGAAGATTATATTGAATTGTATCTTAAAATGTAGTATAATCTTTTAAAAATTGTGGGGAGACTAAAAATGGAAAATTTACAAGAAAATAATAAAACTTCTGAAGAATTATCAGAAATAGAATTAAAAAGCCAAGTTAATATGGGAGAAGAAAAAAATAAAGCTATAATTCATAAGGATTCTTCCTTAAGAAGATTAGATGAAAGTTTTAAGAAACATATTGAACTTTCAGAATATAAAAAATCTAATATTCTTGCTTATTGGATTAATGATTTTGCTGAATATCATGATGAAGAAAATATCTTTGATTCAACCAGTTTAAAAGTATTTAAACGTGGAGATATTGTAAAAGTAAATTTAGGATTTAATATAGGAAAAGAATTAGGTGGATTACATTATTGCGTAGTTATTAATAAATTTGATTCTCCTTATTCAAATACTTTAAACATAATACCTTTAACTTCATTTAAAGAAAATAGGCAATATAACAAAAAAACATGCATAGATTTAGGAGATGAATTATATAATTTATTATCAAATAAATTTAAAGTAGAACTTATTAATTTAAATTCAATGATTTCAAAAATTAATAATACATCACAAGAAGAACAAATAGAACAAATGGATATGTTAAAAAATATTGGTCAAAAAAGTGATTATTTGAAAAAGATAAAAGATGAAATAGATGGAATGAAACATGGTAGTATAGCAAGAATTAACCAAATAACTACTATAAGCAAGCAAAGAATATTTAAAACTCCAATTCTTTCAGGTATAAGATTATCTGAAGAAAGTTTAAATATTTTAGATAAAAAAATTTCTAATTTATTTACAAAGTAATACTATTTTACTATTTATAAAAAACAAGAAAAGTAAAAAAATTTTAAAAAAATGTATATTTTATTTGACAACTAGCATAATATAGTATATAATTTAATTAAGATTTAACCACATATTATGTAAATAATATCGTCGGTCATAAGAAGATTTAGAACAGTCATTTTGGCTGTTCTCTTTATTTTTTATAAAAATATTATGCAAACTAGCTATTTATCATATTCAAACATTTATTAAAAAGAGATAGACTAGAATTAACTAACCTGTCTCTTATCTTTATATTTTTTGCAATCATTTTTATTCACATATCTTTATATTGCTCTACTCCCACTTATTTTGTATTTCTAAAATATAACGTTCTGTGACTTTTTTTAGATGTGTTATTAATCTTTATAAGTATTGTAAGCTATGCTATTTTTAAAGGTCCTTTATCTATTTTTGTTTTTACATGAGCTAAAACTATTTCCTTTTTACTCATTTTTTAGCTACATTATTTTTAAATTTACGCCAAGCATCTTCATTTTTAACATAGTATCTTGGGCAATCCTATCTTATTATAGCATAGTGCCTAATTATATCATTAAGTCCTAATCCATATCTTTTGCAGATATAAGTGCATAGTTCAACCAAACTATTATATGTAACTTTATTAAATTTACCATTCCAATCAGGATGGCAATTTTCTATTCCTATGCTTTTTCTATTCATAGAACGTGAACTTGCATGCTATTCAATTCTTTTTATGGAATACATTTATTATTTCTCCTTTTAACCCAAAGGTCGATAGTTCGAGTCTATCCCCCGCAACCAAAATTATTAATGGTTTCAAAGTTTGCTTTGAAACCATTTTATTTTTTATTTAACTTTAATTAAACTTTTTATATTATTATACTTACTATCACCTATTCCACTTACATTTTTTATATCTTCTATTTTTGAAAACTTACCTTTTTCTTTTCTATAATTTATAATTTTCATAGCTAAAGATGGACCAATACCTGGAAGAGTTTCTAATTCTGTTTGAGTTGCAGTATTTATATTTACTATTTTTTGATTTGATTCCTTATTTGAGCTTATTGATATTTTATTTTCATTAATATTTTCTTCTGTTTCAATTTTATCATTTACATTTGGTACATATATTTTTGCTCCATCTTCTACGATTTCTGCTAAATTTATCTTAGATGTGTCTGCATTTTTTGTTGTTCCTCCAGCTTTATCTATTGCACTGAATATTCTTTCTCCCTCTTCTAGTTCTACTATACCTGGTTTTTTTACTTCTCCAGTTACATGAACTATTATTTTAGTATTTTTTTCTTCTTCATTTGTGTTATTTAAATCTGTGTTATTCTCGGGAATTAATATATCATTTTCTATTAATTCTCCTTTATTATTATCATATATTATATAATTGCTATAAAAATAATACCCCACTACAATTACTAAAATTAAAATTATTACAAATATTATCTTTTTATTATTATTTAAATTATTCATTTTTTTCCTCCTCATATTTTATATTTTTTTAATAAAAAAGATTGAATTTTGTCTAAAAATAATATATATTATCTCTATATTATTTTAGGAGATTTTAGATATGAAAAAATTAAGAAAATTAACGACTATTATTTTATTTATTACATTATTTTTATTTAGTACTAATAGCTTTGCTGCAGATTCAGAATTGCATATAAATTCAGAAGCAGCAATTTTAATAGATTCTTCTACTGGAAAAGTTCTTTATGAAAAAAATTCTCATGAAAAAATGTATCCTGCTAGTACTACAAAAATATTAACAGCAATACTTACATTAGAAAATTGTGATCTATCAGACACTACAACTGTTAGTTATAATGCAGTTATGTCTGTTCCTTCAGGATATTCAAATGCTGCTTTACAAATAGGTGAAGAATTAACTATCGAACAATTATTACAAGTTTTATTGGTTCATTCTGCAAATGACGCAGCAAATGTTTTAGCAGAACATGTTGGTGGCTCTATAGAAAGCTTTGCTACAATGATGAATACTAAAGCTGAAGAAATAGGATGTACAAATACACATTTTACAAATCCTAGTGGAAAACATGATGAAGATCATTATACAACAGCATATGATTTAGCATTAATTGCTAAATATTGTATGCAAAATAGCACATTTAGATATATGGTATCTCAAAAATCTTGTACCATAGCTCCAACAAATAAATACGAAGAAAGAACTTTTTCTAATACAAATGATTTACTAAAAACTAATAATACTAATAGACCAGATAATTATTATTATAAATATGCAATAGGAATTAAAACAGGATATACAAGTCAAGCTAAAAATTGTTTAATTTCTGCAAGTAACAAAGATGGATTTGAATTAATAGCAGTAATTTTAGGAGCTGCTCAAACTCCAGAGGGATTAAGTGCAAGATATATAGATTCTAAAAATATTTATGAGTATGGATATTCAAATTATACTATAAAGAAAATTAAAGATGCTGGTGATAAAATAACTCAAGTTCAAGTTCGTAAAGCAACTAAAGATACTAAAAATCTAGATGTATGTATATCTAAAGAAATAACTGCTCTTATTAATCAATCTGAAAATACAAACGATATTTTACCTACAATAACAATAAATGATAACTTATCTGCACCAATAGCTAAAGATTCAGTAGTAGGAAATGTTAAATATGTAATTGATGATGTTGAATATACTGCAGATTTAATTGCAGCAAATGATGTTAAAAAATCTAGTTTTATGATACAACTAATTCAAATTATATTATTAATAATAGTAATATTTCTTATATATAAATTAATTGCTTCAAATAAAAAGAAAAAAGGAAAAAAGAAAATAGTTTATTAAAAATATATGAATAAAATATTTTATAACATTGAATAGAAAATTCTATTCAATGTTAATTTTTTATATTTTAGGAGCTTTTTCTAAAAGTTCCTCTAAATTATATTTTTCTCTTTCTGATTGTATAAATATATTAACAATCACTTCATTATAATCCATCAAAATCCATGTTCCTGTATTATACCCTTCTATTTTTCTTGGATATATATTTTCTTTTTTAAGTTCTTGTTCTATATTATCAGATAAAGATTTTATATGAGTACTTGATGTTCCTGTAGCTATTATAAAATAATCTGCAAGAGTACTTTTTTCTTTTGTATCAATCTTAATTATATTTTCTGCCTTCTTATTATCTAGTATTTTTTCTATTTTATTTTCTAATTTTTCCTCCAATTTTTTCCCTCCTTTATTCATCATAATCTTGTCCAATTATAATTGTATAATCTACTGTACTTGAACTATCATAATTACTTTCTATAACTCCAGTACCTAATATTTCTTTTATATCATTAGAAGTTGATATACTACCGTTTTTCTTGTTCCTTATTTCTGTTTTACTAATTGTCGCTGTAGTACCTGTTTTATATACGTTATATCCTTTTTGTTTTAGAATACTAGTTACTTTATTTAAGTTATAACTTTTTCCGCTTCCATTTAATAATTCTATTTTTATATTGCTTGTTTTTTCTGTAGAAGATGTATATGTTAATGTATTTTCATCAGAAAAATCTTCATCTATATCATTTTCTGAATCTGAAGATAAATACATTTCTTCTATAAGTTCTCTAGTTTTTGTTCTATCATATTCAAAAAACCATAATCCATTAATTTTCTTTGATTCTCCTGGAAGAGATTGTGCTTGAATATTTTCTGTATTAAAATCTACTATATATGGAATATAATCTTTTATTGATGATAAACTTACATTTGTTTCTACATTTTTATATGCTATATCTACTAATTCATTTATTTTAAATACATTTTTTAAACTTATCGTTTGTTTTAAAACTTGAATAAGAAATTCTCTTTGTGTTTTCATTCTTCCAATATCATTATTTCCATATTCATATGAATATGTTGAACCATTATTATTATGTCTAAATCTAACAACATGTTCTGCTTGTTTTCCATCTAAAGTTTGTAAGCCTGATTTTAAATGTATGTGTAAATCTTGTGTTGGATCATCATAATCCATATTAATTGGCACATCAAATTCAACCCCGCCAATAGTATCTACTAATTCTACTAAAGCTTCTGTATCTATAACTACATAATATTTTATATTTAAATCTGTTATATTATTTACTTCTTCTAATATTTCTTCTGGTCCGTTTTTATATGCTGAATTTATTTTATCGTATGAATCTGCATTGTTTTTATTTCTTCCTATATAGGTGTCTCTAGGTATTGATAGAAGTGTAGCTTTTTGATCTTTTGGGTTATATGATGCTATTATAATTGTATCTGTAAGTTTAGCTGAAATGTCTGTACTTACTCCTAATATTAATACTTTAAATTCCTCTAATGTTTCCCTTGTTTCTGAATTATGTCCTACTGCAGTAGCAAGCATTCCACTTAGTCCCCATCCATTTTTATATGTGCTATATGCTATAAAACTAGCAATAATTATACATATTAATAATATGAAAATCAAAAAAATCTTAAATCCATTTTTATTATTTCTTTTTGATTTTATAGAGTTAAAATAAATATCATTATTTACTCTTTCCAAATTATCAACTCCTAATTATGATAGTAACTTTTAGAATATTATTTTTAAAATTGGATTATTGTAGTAAATAAATTTTGTTACATATGATGTATCTACAACAGATATTATGTTTGAGTCTTTAACTGTAGAAGAAATAAAATACATTATTGTTAATACTACAAGGATAATTACAATTCCTTGTAATATTCCATATATAGTACCACCTGTTTTGTTAAACTGTTTTACTATTGGTAGCTCTGCTAAAGAATCTGCAAAAAATCCTACAAATATTAAAGCAATTCTTACAACTATAAATAATGCTATCATAACAACTATACTAACAAGATTTATTGCAACAGTACCTGCAGCTGAATTTACAATATCATTTTGTAAATTATTTTTTGTATTTTCAATATATTTATCAATTGAATTTGGTTGCTCAGAATTGTCGTTTTCTACAGTTCCATTTTCTATTATTATATCTGTAATTTTCTCGTCTAATTGAGTATTATTTATAACTAAATTAGTTATAGGTCTATATAAAATTATAGTTATAATTATTGCTAAGAAAAATGCTAAAACCTTAAATATAACTTTAACCAATCCTCTCTTATATCCAACAAATGTAGTTAATGCTAATATTGCTAAAAGTATTATATCTATAATTATTCCCATTTTTTCTCCTCCTATAAATTAATTATTTCTATTTTGTCTCTATAAATTATTGCTGCTATATCATTTGATAATACTATATTTGTAATTTCTTGCTCTGCTATATATTTTTTAATTAACCATCCATTTGTATCAATAAAATGTATTTCTGTTCCAAAATTTAGTGCTATTACATTATCATGTGTTATTACATCTTTTGCTACTTCTTTTACTGTATATATATTTTCTTTTTTATTAGATGTATTTATTATTTGAACTACAGAATCTGCTGTAAACAACCCAGATGACTTTTCTTCTACTGTAACTGCATTATTTACTAACTTTATAGACATAAAAGTTATCTTTTTATCATTATTATCAACTAGTACTTGATTTTCGCCATTATTTATTATGTCTATACTATCATTATACATACATACCAAATTATTTTTATCTTGATATTTTAAATTTGTTATTAATTTATTTGGTTCTGAATTATGTATATATGTAACAGAATTTTCTAAATTATTTTCATTTATTGCTTTTTCTATTGAAATAACTCTTACATTAGATTGTATATATGTACCCGAACTATCTATTTCTGCTATTGCTAAATATTTATTATCATTTGAAATACTAGTATCAACAACTCTTGTACTTTTTAAAAATGTAATAAATAATCTGTTTCCGTTAGGATCATATAAACTAATAACTGTTTTATAACTTGTATCTGTTATAACTATAGACATATATCCATTTTTATTAACATTTATTTGTGATATATTTCCTTCAACCTGGCCTGTCCATAAAATATCTGTGCCTGCTATTAAATATACTTTCTGTCCCTTCTGTTCTGCAATTGCTAGATATTTATTATTTGACTTAAAAATAGCATTGTTTATTTCAACATCTAATTTTTTTTCTTCTTTTCCGCTTCCATTATATATATTTAAACTATTTTTGTTTAATACTGCAATATATTTATCATATGCATATATTTCATAATTATCTTCTGAATTTAAATCTATTGTAGTTACATTATTTTGTGTTATCTCTTTTCTAAAAATATTTTTATCTATCCAATTTCTAAAGCCTTGGCTTGATATATATAAGCATGCTAATACAATTAAAATAATAGCTATTGCAAATATATAAATTGTAATTGAGACTTTTTTCTTATTAATTCTTCTTATGGCTTTCTTATCTTCACTCCAATAATCTTTCATATATTTCTCCTAATTTTATATTATTATACTTATATCAGTTTTCTTGTTTTTTTTCAATATAAAAGATTATTTTTTTACTAATATTTTAAAAATTTGAAACAATCCTAAATATCCAAATATGGGATAAATATATGTTACTAAATTTGAAAATCCAACTAATGAAATTGGAATACTAGTTATGCACATAATTATAGCAATTTGTGTATAACTTTTTTTATTTTTAGCAATGTTTTGTAAATAACTTATCCCTATTGATATACTTGTTGTAAAAATTGATGATAATATTATAAATCCATATATAGTTTTAAACCCACTAAAAAATTTACTTATAACATATACTGCTGGCATTTCTATATTTGTAGTATTTATATCTATTTTTATTAACATCAAAAATATACAAATAGCAATAATAAATACTATTATTGAACTTATAGATGAAATACATATTATATCTTTTTTATTTTTTACATACTTATTTAATGTTATTAAAACAGGTATTAATAATATAGAATTATAACTACAATATAAAATACTACTTATTATCCATTCATAATTTTGTTTTTTTCCTATATATTCAAATATATTTTTTATATCAATACTTCCTATATTTATTATTCCTATTAAACTTATAAATAGTATTAATATAGGTATTAAAATTTCATTTACCTTTACAACACCTTTTATATCTTTTTTTAATATAATAAAACAAAAAAATGCTATTATTATACAACCAATTAAGCTGTTTATTTTCCATTCTTGGTAAAAATATGCTCCAAATCCTGCAATCATTATGTAAAAACTAATTAATAAAAATATATTAATTATATTATTTGTTATGTAATTAATATTAAGATACTCTTTAGAACTTTTTATGTTTGTTAATTTTTCTAAAAATTGTTTATAATTTTTAATGTTTCCGTCTTTGTTTACTATTGTTAAGACTTTATATATTACAATACCTAATAATATACTGCATAACATTAATCCAAATATTCCATTTATTCCATATAAATAAAAAAATGTATATATTTCTTGTCCAGATGCAAATCCAGCCCCTATAATTGTCCCTATTATTACAAAAACAACTTTAATTGTATTTTTCATAAAAAACTCCCATAATATTTTATGAGAGTTTTTCCTTATTTATTCTATTTTTTTCTTCTTCTTATTTGCCATACTATTATACCAAGTATAATAATTAAAATAGGTACTATAAATATTATTGCTAATATTATTGTAAATTCTTGATCTGTCATTGTAAAATGTTCTGTATTTGTAGCTTTTCTTATTGTTATATTTATATCACTATCTGTTAAATATAGTGCTGTATTTAATACTAAATCTTTATTATTATATAAATCTATCCAGCCATCACTATAATACTGTGAATATGGCATATTTGATGCAAAATAATCATTTGAGTACATAATTAATTTAGATTTTGTTGCATTTTCATCATCTGAAAGTTCTTTTTCAAACATAGCTCCTAATAGAAGACTTCCTTGTTCATCTGAATCTATTTTGTTTGATGAAGTTGATGTAAAATCTTTTCTAAATAGTGCTGTATCTGAAGTAGATATTATATCTGTTTTTGTAACTTTTAAATTTCCTAGTGTTTCATCATCTGCTACATTTATTTTAGTAGCATCTAAAAATAATGCTTTTAATGAATCATTTCCTGTTATCTCATTACCATAAATATTTAATATTACAGCATCTAAATAGCCACTTAATGTGTTTGCTGAATCTGTCTCTAATATATATCCAGGAGTAAATGATTTTATTCCATATAAATCTAGTACTTTTTGTACATTAGGTAGACTTAATTCTTTACCATATGCTCCTTGTATCCATAGTATATTTCCACCTTTATTTATATAATTTATTATTCCCTCTGTTGTCTGAGTCTCAAAATCTTTTAATGGAGATACTATTAATAATAAATCACAATCATCTGGGACTTTTCCACTAACTAATAAGTCTAAATCATTAACATTTAATGCTTCTTTTCCCATATAACTACTTAATGCACTCATATAAGTTTCAGTTGTAAAATATTCTGAACAATAATTATCTAATATATAAACATTTGATAATTTTTGTGCTGTTAAATTTACTATCGTTGATGTAATTGCTTCTTCAGTTAAATCTATTGTATCATATGTATCATAATCATATGTATACATATCACTATTTTCTATTGTTTTAGATTTTCCATTATATGTTACTACAATTGTTGGTCCATTTTCTGCACTTACATTATATTGTTGTGCTAAATCTGCTCTTGCATTTAAATCTATTATTTCTACATTTATATTTTTATTTACATTTTCATATTGCATTGCTAATTTATATGCACTATCATTTTCTGTATAATTCATCATAAGAATTTCTACTTGACTATCTATATTAGCTAATTTATCTTTTGTCTCTTGTGTAATAGAATTTATTTTTCCTGAAGTTACATCTATTGGATTTAAGTTTAATGAATGCATAACAGATGTTATTAAAATAAATATTGCTATAAATATTGCCATTAAAATTAATGTCATAGCCATATTTACTAACCATTTTTTCTTTATTACTGTTATTATCTTTTTAAATCCATTTACAATTTTATTAAATATATTTTTCACTTTTATTCTCCTTTCAAATTATTGTACACTTTTTCTTCTTTGTAATACTATTATTGTTAATATCAAGCATAAAGCTGTAAATGAAATCATCGTAACAGTATCTGCAATATTTATCTGTCCATAAGGAAATCCTGAAAATATATTTATTAAAGAAAAGTTGTCAAATATTGAATTTACTTCTGGTAAAAACCATGATGCTATTAATAATCCTACAGTAAGTATAAAAGCTACTATTTGGTTTTCTGTTATACTAGATGCAAAAATTCCAAGAGAAATATATGACATTGCTAATAGTAAAAAACCTAATAATGTACATAATGTTATTGTTATATTTGGCATTGAATAATATGATAATACTGCAAAATATAATAATGTACAAATTTCTGTAATTACAACTACTATTGTTGCTGCTATAAATTTAGCTAAAACAATTCTAGTTAAGCTAAGTGGTGATGTCATTAATAATTGTTCTGTACCATTTTTTCTTTCTTCTGAAAAAGCTCTCATTGTTATTACTGGAATAACAAAGGTTAATATTGTAGCTCCTGAGAAGAATATATATTCAAAATTGTTTGATTTATAATAACCTAGTATTTCTGAGGTAAATATTAAACTCATCATTATTAAGAAAAGACCTATAAAAATGTATCCTATTGGTGATAGGAAATATCCTTTTAATTCCTTTTTTATTACTGCTATCATTATTTCTCTCCTCCCTCAATTAATTTCATAAATGCATCTTCTAATGTGCTATCTGCTTTTTTCATTTCAAATATTGTTATATCTTCTTTTGCAAATACTTCAAATATCTCTTTCCTTAAGTCTTTATCTTTTTCTCCAAGTATCATATATTTTTTAGTTCCATCATTATTTTGTTCTACTAATTTAACTTCTTTTATATTTTTAATTTTATCTTTAATAGAATCTATTTTATTTTCTTTATCTTCTACTGTAACATATACAGAATTATCATTAGATACTCTTTCTTCTAAGTTTTTAGGTGTATCAACAGCTATAATTTTTCCCTTATTAATAATTATTACTTTATCACAAATTTGACTAACTTCAGATAATATGTGAGAACTTAATATAACTGTATGATTTTGACCAAATTTTTTAATTAAACTTCTTATTTCCGTTATTTGCTTTGGATCTAATCCAACTGTTGGCTCGTCTAAAATCAAAATTTCAGGATCATTTACTAAAGTTCCTGCTAAACTTACTCTTTGTTTATATCCTCTAGACAAATTTTTTATTAATTTATTTTTTACATCTTCGATACCTGTTTCTTTTAATACTTTTTCTACTTTTTCTTTTATTTCTTTTCTATTTACTTTTTTTATTTCAGCCATATATGTAACAAATTCTTTTACTGTTAAATCTGTATATAATGGCACTCCTTCTGGCATATAGCCTATTTTTCTTTTTGTTTTTTTAGGTCTTTTTAATGTATCAATATCATCTATTAGTATTTTACCATCTGTTTGTTCAATAAAACCTGTAATCATATTCATTGTTGTAGTTTTTCCTGCCCCATTTGCACCAAGTAGCCCAACAATTTCTCCTTTTTCTATTTTAAAACTGATATTATCTACGGCTGTAAAAGTTCCATATTTTTTTGTAACATTTTCTACCTTTATCACAAAAGTTTCCTCCTTATCATTTTTTCTTTGTAGATATTATCATTTATACATTTTCTTGTAAATATTTTTCACATAATTTTCACATTTTTAAATTTTTTAAACTTTGATTTCCCTAAAATGTATATTCTTTTTTATATTGAATATTTATTAATAAAGTTTATTTATATGGAGGAAATATGGAATACATATATTCTTTTCTTATTGCATTTTCTTTTATATTTTTTTCTGAACTTGGAGATAAGACACAACTATTAGTTTTGTCTTTTTCTACAAAAAGTAAGGCTAGAAATATTTTACTTGGAATTGCAATAGGTACATTTTTTAGTCATGGAATAGCAATTTTATTTGGAAGTAAAGTTGGTAGTTTAGAAAATGAATCTTTACATTTTATTTTAAAAATAATTACTTATATAACATTTTTGATATTTGGAATTATAGGATTTTTACCTAAAAAAAATGAAGAAACAAAAGATTCTAAAAAATCTAATTTTTTAAACAAATTACATTTAAGTTCATTTAATTATATATTTATAGTAGCTTTTAGCATAATAGTTGGTGAATTAGGTGATAAAACTTTTCTTGCATCATTAGGACTTGGTCTTCAATATCCTTATTATAAAATTTCTTTAATATTAGGAGCAGTTTTTGGTATGGTTACAAGTGATGCACTAGCAATATTTTTTGGAAAACTACTAGGTAACAAACTTCCTAAAGGATTAATTGAATTTATATCTAATTGTATATTTATTTGTTTTGGTGTAATAGGTCTATTTATTTTATTTCTATCTCATTATAATTTAATATAAAAAATACATAGAAAATCTATGTATTTTTTATACTAAATCTCTTATAAATATTTCGTTTCCATCTTTTTTTATCCTTAAATTTGGAAATGTTTTTAATACTTTTTCTTCTGGAAATAACATTTTTTCTATATTAGTCTTTGTTTTTTCAAAATAATTCTTTTCTTCCATTGTTTTAATTGTTATCCCATTATATGAATTTAAAACACTATTTTTACAACTCTCTATTGCCCAAACTGTGCATAGGCTATCTAAAACTAAAAATATTATTATCACTACTTGTATTTTTTTACCTATTTTTATAGGAATCAATTTTATCATTTTATCCATTAAAGGCTTTACCATTTTGAGTACAAGTACTGATAAAATTCCCCAAAATATAGAATATGGCAAACATATTCTACCATTTAAATGCTCAGAAATATATGAATACTCCCAAAATCTAATCCCATATACCGCTTCTAACATAAAACTTAATAAGTATTCTACAACACTACCTAAAATTATTCCAAAAACAAAAAGTTTAAAAATATTTTTATTATATCTATTTAATACATATATAAGTATTACTGCTCCTACTCCATATACTGGGCAAAATGGTCCCCATATTAGTCCCTGTCTACTTTCTATTACTCCTGTAGTAATGTAACAATATAAAGTTTCTATTAGCATTCCTAATACACTAAATATTACAAAATACCATATTAAATCATATATCTTTAGTTCATTTTTTTCTTCCATATTTTCCCCCTAATTCCTTATAGAATTTTACTACAAAAAATTTTTTTTTGCAATTATTGACTTTATCTAATTTTTATGCTATTATATTTGTTGTGTTAAGATTATGGGTCAGTAGCTCAGTTGGATAGAGCACAGGCCTTCTAAGCCTGGGGTCGGGGGTTCGAACCCCTC
>CANQXY010000025.1 GCA_947627935.1 uncultured Clostridia bacterium
TAGAACCTCAGCCTTCCAAGCTGATGACGTGGGTTCGATTCCCACTACCTGCTCCAATTTAAGACAGCTTACGAACTGTAAAGGTTTCGTAAGTTTTTTCTTGATAATATAAAGTTTTTATGATAGAATAATAGTACAAAAATAACAAGTGAAAGGTGCGAGTTATATGATTGAATACATAGGAATAGATATAGGCGGAACCAATATTAGAGTTGGTGCAATTGATGAAAATGAGAATATTATGTTTGAATATAAAGAACCAACTTTCAAATATATTATTACTGGTGAAGATTTATATGTAAAAATAAAAAATTTGATAAAAAAAGTTCCTAATTATGAAAATATTAAAGCAATAGGAATTGGTGTTCCAGGTTCAGTTGATACAAAATTAGGACAAATAATAACATCGAAAAATGTAAGTATTCTAAACAACTTTCCTTTAGTAGAGAAATTAAGTAAAGATTTTAATAAAGCAATATATCTCGAGAATGATGCAAGAGTTGCAGCTTTTGCTGAAGCAATAAAACGGAAGAGGAAAAGGAAAAAATATTGTTTCTTATATAACAATAAGTACTGGACTCGGAGGAGGAGTAATAATTGATAAAAACATATATCATGGTAGTAATAATTTAGGAGCATACTTTGCAAGGATGATATTAGATGGAAAAAACACTAGTAATTCTTTGATAAGTGGAACAGCATTATTTAATCAAGCAAAAGAAAAAATAAATCAAAATATATCAAATACAGAAGAATTATTTGAATTATTTAAAGCAGGTAATAATATAGCAAAAGAAATAATAAAAGAATTTAAGCAAAACTTATTAGTATTACTTTTAAATATATCTTCAACTATTAATCCTGATATAATTGTTTTAGGTGGCGGTGTTTTAAAATCTAAAAATTATTTTATAGATGATATAAAAAATGAATTTAGAAACAAAGCACATCCTTTAGCAAAGAATACAATAATAGATGTTGCAAAGTATGAAGAACCTGGCATTATAGGTGCATGCTTATTAGCAAAAATGCATTTAATGCATATATGATAAAATAATTGTTATATGAAGGTTTATGGGTGACCTTTTAAAAAACTAAATATATTATACAAAGAATAATTTTTATATGAATATATCTGAAATAAATTTTAGTAAGGTTGTTTTTCCATTAGAAATGGAATTATTAGGTGCATGTGATGAAGATATTGAAGAATTAGGATCTTTAAGAGAATATATAGTACAAAAAAAGAAATCAAGATAAATTTTATTATAATTTATATATCAGTTGATTAATCGAATTATTTTTTGAGCAAATTTTGGGAGGAAAAATTTTTGCAAATAACTTCCTTAATCGCTCCAGAATAGATGTTTTTATAGGATTTTATAGTTCTATAAAAACATCTTTTTATTTATATAATGTTATTTCTTTATGTTTGGCTATATTGATTTAGTTAGATATAATCTTTTACAGCAATTAAAAGTTAATTGTGCATTTTTAATCAAGATTAAAAATATTTAATGGATTGTAAGATTTTAAAAAATTTAGTATAATTATCAATATAAATAAAATATATGAGGATTTTGAAAGTACATTTAATTTGCTCCATTGTTTTAGAATTATACTGATGTATTATATTTAAAAAATGAGAAAGAAATATTATAATATTAACACTAATAAGAGGTGAAAAATGAATATTTTAGTAACAATTAATGCTCAATATATAAACCAATTAAACGTTCTATTAAATTCAATACAAAAATCAAATAAAGATGAAAAGTTTAATGTATATATTTTAAGTAGAGATTTAAATAATGAACAAATTGAAGAAATAAAAAAAGGATTAAACTTAGAAAAATTTTATATAAATAATATAAAAATTAATGAAGATGAAATCAGCAAATTACCAGTATATGAAGAAAGGTATCCATTAGAAATATATTTTAGGATTTTTGCAGCAAAATATTTACCAAATGATATAGATAGAGTTTTATATTTGGATTCTGATACATTAGTTATTAATAAATTAAATGAATTATATAATATGGATTTTGAAGGAAATTATTTCATTGCAACAACTCATATAAGAAAAATGTTACATAAATTTAATGAAATAAGGTTAGGAATGGAAAAAGATGAGCCATATATAAATACAGGTGTACTTTTAATGAATTTGGAAGAATTAAGAAAAATAGAAATTGAAAAACAAGTAATAGATTTTATACAAAAAAACAAGAAAAAATTAATTTTACCTGACCAAGATATAATTAGTATAATATATGGTAATAAAATAAAACTAGTAGATGATTTAAAGTATAATTTAGGTGATAGAAATTTAAACTACTATAATTTAAATAATCCAAATCAAAAAATAGGGATGAAATGGATTTGTAAAAATACAGTAATTATTCATTATTTTGGTAGAAATAAACCTTGGAATAATGGATATATAGGAAAATTAGGATGTTTTTATTATAAACTATTAGAAGAATTAGAACAAAATAATAAAAGTAAAAAGGTTTTAATCTTATCATGTGGAACAGGCGGAGGTCATAATACGGCAGCAATAGCAATACAAGAAGAATTGATATCAAGAGGAATAAAAACAGATTTTAAAGAATATTTAGAAATTATTAATCCAAAATTAAAAGATGGTATTAATAAATTGTATATAAAATCTACTAACAAAAATGGAAAAGTATTCAAAAGAGTATATCATTTAGGAAAAATTTATGAAAAAACAAAATTAAAATCACCTGTATACTTTTTAAATAGTTTAAATAAGAAAAAACTTTATACATATATTAAAGAAAATCATTATTCATTTATAATAACTACTCATTTATTTGCATCTCAAGCATTAACTGCAATAAAAAAAGAACATCATATTCATTTCTTACAAGTAGCTACAGATTATGTAAGTATACCTTTTTGGGAAGAAACTAATCCAGACTATTTTGTTATTCCAAGCAAAGAATTAGAAGAAGATTTCTTAGAAAAAGGAATAAAAAAGCAAAAATTATTACCATTAGGGATACCTGTTAGAAAACAATTTAAAGAACAATATAATATAGAAGAAATAAAAAAAGAGCTAAATTTAGACTTAAATAAAAAATATATTTTAATTCTAAATGGAAGTATGGGATTTGGTAATGTAAAAGAAATTACAAAAAAATTATTAGAAAACACAAAAGATTATTTTTTTATTGTTTCTTGCGGAAATAATAAAAAATTAATTGAAATACTTAATAATGAATACAAAAATAATAATAGAATGATTATATTACCTTATACAAATGAATTAGGAAAATATATGGCAATTAGTGAAGTGGTTCTTAGTAAACCAGGTGGGTTAACAACAACAGAAATTGCAACAATGGGAAAGCCACTTATTCATATTATGCCAATACCAGGATGTGAAAATAATAATGCAGATTTTTTTGCTGAAAGGCAAATGTCTATAAAGTGCGAAAATATGGAACAAGTAATTAATAATACAAAGAAATTAATAGAAAATAAATCATTACAAAATAAAATTATTGAAAATCAAAAGAAATATATAATAAGAGATTCTCGTGAAAAAATAGCAGATATTGTAATGAAAGAATTAGATAGAGGTAATATACGGTAAAAGAACAGTTAGTTAAAGAAAAAAGTTTATATAGTTATAAAAAAACTTACAAACTAATTAAAGTTTGTAAGTTTTTATTAACTTTCAATTATTGTTTTTGCAACATTATAAATCATCTTTTGTTTTTCAGGAGAACATTTTTTAAGTAAATCAGCAAATTCTCTATCTAAATAATTCTCAGAATTATTTGAAGCACCACTTAAAATATATCCTTCTGAAACATCTAGTATTTTACAGATCTGAGTTAATCTTTTTAAATTAACATGAGAACTACCTCTTTCAATTCTACTTAGGAATGCAACAGAAACATCTAATTGTTCTGATAAATCTTCTTGAGTTAAATTTTTAGCAAGTCTTGCATGTTTTATTCTAGATCCAATAACACTATAATCTAAAGCCATATTATCACCTTCCAATAAAGAAATATAGCATCAAAAGGTTTAAATTTACAGAAACGAAAAGGTAAAGAAAAATTTATAAGTAAAACATATATAATATATGAGAAAAATATATTTTTTATTCAAACATAATTAAAAACAAGAGAAAAAGTGAGAATATAATAGTATAAAGGAGATAAGATAAAATAAATAAAGGCAAATTTTGACAAAATTTCTTATTTTTTTTGCTAATTATTGAAAATAATGAATACATAATTTGCAAATGTTAAGAATATATAGTATAATAAACTTTGTTGCTATAAAAAATAAAGGAAGTGAATATATATTTTAAACAGAAAAATTAACTATTATGCAAAAAATACTATGAAAGTTTTAGGCTTGATTTTTATAGCTTTTGCAATAATTTTAACAATTATAATGATTAAATTTAATATAGTATATTCTGTTACAATAGATAATAAACAGGTAGGATATATTAAAAGCCAAAAAAATTTTGAAAATGAAATAAAAAATAAAATTATAGAAGTTGCAGGAAATAATATAGAATTTGTTTCTTTAAATGTAAATCCAACATATGAAATTAAATTATTAGATAAATCACAAAAAACAAATGAAGATGAAGTTATATTAGAATTACAAAATAATACAAGTTATATATATAAATTTTATGAAGTTGGTTTAGATAATGAAACTAAAGAATTTGTAGATACATTAGAAGAAGCAGAAAATGTTGTAAATGATATTAAAAATCAATATGGTAAAGATTTAGAATTAAATATTGAAATTTTAGAAAGATTTACAGAAAATAAAGATGAAGTAAAAACAGATTCTATTGAAATTGCACAAAATAATTTAGAAAATCAAGTAAAAAAGTTAGTAGAGGAAAATAGTATGCCTAATGTAAATGGTATAAAACTTGCACAATTACCAGTAAGAGGTACAATAACATCAAGATATGGTGTAAGTAGTAGAATAAGAAGTTCTAACCATACAGGATTAGACATAGCATGTAAAGCTGGAACAGATATAAAAGTAGTATCAAAAGGAAAAGTTGTATTTGCTCAAAATAAAGGTTCATATGGAAATTTAGTAAAAGTAGATCATGGAAATGGAGTTGAAACATGGTATGCACATTGTAGTAAAATTTATACTACAGTAGGTAAACAAGTTAATGCTGGTGATATAATTGCAGCAGTTGGTTCAACAGGAAATTCAACAGGTCCTCATTTACACTTAGAGATAAGAATAAATGGTAATCCAGTAAATCCACAAAAATACTTATATAAATAAAATGTACTTTAATTTTTTAAAGTACATTTTTTATATATTATTTTAAAGTATATGTAAAAATAAAATTTTTCATATTGACTTTTTTTTGACATATTATATAATGTAATGGATAAACTAAAGAGAAGAGGAGGAATAGTTTATGGCTGATCAAGACCTTCAAGAAGAGGCAAGAGTTAAACAAATGATAGATGAATTGGTTGAAAAAGCCAAAATTGCATCAAAACAATATTTAGAATTAGATCAAGAAACTGTAAACAATGTAATAAAAGCTATGTCTATGGCAGGACTAGAACATCATATGGAATTAGCAAAAATGGCTGTAGAAGAAACAGGAAGAGGTATATATGAAGATAAGATAACAAAGAATATGTTTGCAACAGAATATATATATCATAGTATAAAATATGAAAAAACAGTAGGAGTTATTAATGAAAATGATGAAGATGATTATGTAGAAATTGCAGAACCTGTAGGAATAATTGCAGGTGTAACACCAGTTACAAATCCAACATCTACAACAATGTTTAAATCAATAATTGCTGCTAAAACTAGAAATGTAATTATATTTGGATTTCATCCATCAGCACAAAAATGTAGTTCAGAAGCTGCAAGAATTGTAAGAGATGCTGCAATAAAAGCAGGAGCTCCAGAAAATTGTATTTTATGGATTGAAGAACCTTCTATTTTAGCTACTAGATTATTAATGAATCATCCTGATGTTAATTTAATATTAGCAACTGGTGGAACAGGTATGGTAAAAGCTGCATATTCATGTGGAAAACCTGCATTAGGTGTTGGACCTGGAAATGTCCCATGCTATATAGATAAAACAGCAAAACTTGAAACATCTGTAAATGATGTTGTATTATCAAAAGCGTTTGATAATGGTATGATATGTGCTTCAGAACAAGCTGTTTTAGTAGATAGAGATATACATGAAAGATTTGAAGAATTAATGAAAAATGCAGGATGTTATTTTGTAAGTCCAGAAGAAAAAGAAAAATTAAAAAATAGTATGTTTGAATATAATGAAGAATATGGATATAAACTAAAATCACATGTACCTGGACAAAGTCCATATACAATTGCAAATGAAGCAGGATTTGAAGTACCTAAAGACACAAAAGTTTTAGTAGTTTATGAAGAGGGAATAGGAGAAGAATATCCATTTTCTAAAGAAAAATTAAGTCCAGTTTTAACATATTATATAGTAGATGATGAAAATGAGGGAATAGAAAAAGCTGAAAAATTATTAGAGTTTGGTGGACTTGGACATTCAGCAGTTATACACTCTGAAAATAATGAAACAATATTAAAGTTTTCTGAAACAATGAAAGCTGGAAGAATTATAGTAAACTCCCCATCAACGCATGGTGCAATAGGTGACATATATAATACAAATATGCCATCATTAACACTAGGATGTGGATCATTTGGTGGAAATTCAACGACAGCAAATGTATCTAGTGTAAATTTAATAAATATAAAAAGAGTAGCGAAAAGGAGAGTTAATATGCAATGGTTTAAAGTTCCAGAAAAAATATATTTTGAAGCAGGTTCTATATCTTACTTAGAAAAAATGCCAAATATAGAAAGAGCATTTATAGTAACAGATCCAGGTATGGTTAAATTTGGATATGTTGATAGAATATTATATCATTTAAGAAAAAGAGAGCAACATGTACATTGCGAAATATTTAGTGAAGTAGAATCAGACCCATCTTTTGATACAGTAAATAAAGGATTAGAATTAATGAGAAATTTCAATCCAGACGTAATTATAGCATTAGGTGGAGGTAGTGCAATCGATGCAGCAAAAGGTATGTGGTTATTTTATGAGCATGAAGATGCTGATCCAGAAGGTATGAAACTTAAATTTATGGATATAAGAAAACGTACTTATAAATTTCCAAAACTTGGAGAAAAAGCAAAAATGGTTGCAATTCCAACTACATCTGGAACAGGATCAGAAGTTACTTCATTTGCAGTTATAACAGATAAGAAACAAAATAAAAAATATCCTTTAGCTGATTATGAATTGACACCAGATGTTGCAATTGTTGATCCAGATTTAGTAATGAGTTTGCCAAAATCAATTACAGCAGATACAGGTATGGATGTTTTAACACATGCTATAGAAGCATATGTTTCAAACATGGCATCAGATTATACTGATGGATTATCTGAAAAAGCTATAGAATTAGTGTTTAATTATTTAAAAGAAGCTTATGATAATGGAGATAATAAATTAGCTAGAGAGAAAATGCATAATGCAAGTACAATAGCAGGTATGTCATTTACAAATGCATTTTTAGGAATAAATCACTCTCTTGCACATAAAATAGGAGCAGAATTTCATTTACCACATGGAAGAATAAATGCAATATTACTTCCATATGTAATAAAATATAATAGTTCAAAACCAACTAAGTTTGTATCATTCCCTAAATACGAATATTTTATAGCAGATCAAAAATATGCACAAATTTCTAAAAAAATGGGATTTAAAGCAGATACAACAGAAGAAGGTATAAAATCTTTAATTGAGCAAATTCAAAATTTAAATGAACAAGTTAATTTACCAAAATCATTTAAAGATGCTGGAATAGATGAACAAGAATTTTTATCTAAAGTTGATTTGCTAGCAGATAGAGCATTTGAAGATCAATGTACAACTGCAAATCCAAGGCTTCCATTAGTAGAAGAATTAAAACAAATATTATTAGATAGTTATTATGGAAAAGAAATATATTAAAAAAAACAGGCAATGATGATATTTTCATCAATGCCTGCTTTTTTTCAATACAAAAAATTTTTATGAATGAATTATAACATAAATTTTACATAAAGTCAAGATATTATAAATTGTTATGTTGTGAGTTCTAGATAAAATAGTGTTTAATAAAAAAATAAGAGAACCATCATTCTACATTATGTTTACAAAAATGTAAAAATGTAGTATAATAAATATATAAAAAAATTTATAAATGGAGGAGACATTATGATACGGACATTAGAAAACAAGCTATTTCAATATGAAATAGCAAAAAAAGGCAAATGTGATGAAAGGTACATGCTATATCTATCTGAAGATATCTTTTGGATGGTAAATATAGCAAAAAGAAAAGAATTGTTACATCTATTAACTCCATATGATAGAAAAATTCTTGAAGAAATCAAAGATAAATATAAGGATAGAATTTTTTTATCAAAAGCTTGCTAAGCAAGTATTAGAAGAGCTACAAATTAGTAGCTCTTTTACATTGTTAGAAATAAATGATTTAATTAAATACTTGACTTTAAAGATTTTTTGATATAATAATTAAAAGAGTTTATAAGCGAGGAGAAAATCATGGAAAAAATAATTAAAATAATATCAGAAGAATTAGGAATAAAACCTTACCAAGTAGAAAATACAATAAAATTAATTGATGAAGGAAATACAATACCATTTATAGCACGTTATAGAAAAGAAGCTACAGGTGGATTAAGTGATGAGATTTTAAGAGAGTTGGGAGAAAGACTAACATATTTAAGAAATTTAGAAAAAAGAAAAGAAGAGATAGTAAAATCAATTGATGAACAAGGAAAACTAACAGATGAGATTCTTAAATCTGTAGCAATAGCAAAGACTTTAGCAGAAGTTGAAGATATTTATAGACCATATAAACAAAAGAAAAAAACAAGAGCAACAGTTGCTAAAGCAAAAGGTTTAGAACCATTAGCAAAAATAATAATAGATCAAGAGGAGAAAAAACCAATATCAGAAATAGCTAAATTATATATAAATGTTGATAAACTTTCTAGTGAAGATAAAGAAAATAAAGATAAGGTAGTAAATAATGAAGAAGAAGCAATTCAAGGAGCATTAGATATAATTGCTGAAGATATTTCTGATAATCCAGAATACAGAAAGCAGATAAAGAAAATATGTTATAGAGAAGGATTAATTATTACAAAAGCTTCTAAGGAAGAAAAATCTAATTATGAAATGTATTATGATTATAGTGAAGCAATAAGCAAAATTCCAAGTCATAGAATTTTAGCAATAAATAGAGGCGAAAAAGAGGAATTTTTAAAAGTAAAATTAGAAAAAAATGAAAATAAAATTCTTGAGTTAATACAAAAAGATATATTAAAAGGTGAAAACCAATTTACTGAAATGTTAAAACTAACAATAGAAGATTCTTTTAAAAGATTAATAGAACCATCAATTGATAGAGAAATTCGTACAGATTTAACAGAAAAAGCTGAAGAAAAAGCAATTAAAGTTTTTGGACAAAATTCTAAGCAATTGCTATTAGGTGCTCCAATAAAAGGAAAGACAGTAATGGGATTTGACCCTGCATATAGAACTGGATGTAAAATTGCAGTAATTGATGAAACAGGTAAGGTTTTAGATTATACAACAGTATACCCAACAGAGCCACAAAATGATGTAGAAGGAGCTAAAAAAGAGTTACTTAAATTAATAGAAAAAGATAAAATTGATATGATAGCAATAGGAAATGGAACAGCATCTCGTGAATCTGAAATGTTTGTTTCAGATATGATTAAAGAAGCAAATAGAGAAATTCATTATGTTATAGTAAGTGAAGCTGGAGCTTCTGTTTATTCAGCGTCAAAACTTGCAACAGAAGAATATCCAGATATAAATGTTTCTATAAGAGGAGCAATATCAATAGCAAGAAGATTACAAGATCCACTTGCAGAGCTTGTAAAAATAGATCCAAAAGCCATAGGTGTTGGTCAATATCAACATGATGTAAATCAAAAGAAACTAGCAGAAAGTTTAGCTGGCGTAGTAGAAGGAGCAGTTAATAAAGTTGGTGTAGATGTAAATACTGCAACTCCATCATTACTTTCATATGTATCTGGTATAAATTCTACAATAGCAAAAAACATAGTAAAATATAGAGATGAAAATGGTAAATTAAAAAATAGAAAAGAGTTATTAAAAGTACCAAAACTAGGTAAAAGTGCTTTTGAACAATGTGCTGGATTTTTAAGGATAATAGATGGAGATAACCCATTAGAGATAACTGCAGTTCATCCAGAAAGTTATGAAGCAACAGAAAAATTATTATCAAATATTGGATTTAATAAAAACGATTTAAAAGACAAGGATAAATTAACTGATTTAAGAACTAAATTAAAAGAAATAGATGTTGAAAAAACAGCTAAAGAATTACAAATAGGTGATATGACTTTAAAAGATATTATAGATGAGCTTATAAGACCAGGAAGAGATCCTCGTGAAGATATGCCAAAACCAATATTAAGATCTGATGTATTAAAATTAGAGGATTTAAAAGAAGGAATGATTCTTACAGGAACAATAAGAAATGTTATTGATTTTGGAGCATTTGTAGATATTGGTGTAAAACATGATGGGTTAGTACATATTTCTGAAATGAGTGATAAATATATTAAAAATCCATCTGATATAGTATCTGTTGGAGATATTGTAAAAGTTAAAGTTATAAAGATTGATATGGAAAGACAAAAAGTTGGATTAAGTATGAAAGTATAAAAAATAAAAGTTTAATGTTAATACATTAAACTTTTATTTCTTATATAGTATTTATTACTCTGATATAGCTCCATTTTCTTCTACTTTTTCTTCTTTTACAGGAGAATTAGTATTTCCAGCTAATTCTTCATAGAATACAACTAAAGCTACTTGCATATATGGTAATACCCATAATAGACCAATGGAAAATGTAAATGCAGAAAGGATAACCCAACCAATAAATGTAATTGGTAACCAGAACCAAGCCCATTTATGTCCTACCATTAATTCTTCACTTTTTTCAACTATAGATTTTGAATCCATATCTGGATTATCATATAAAATATATTGTGATAAAACATATGAATAACCTTTAACAACAGCCCAGATTATAGATACTATGTAAGCTATAATTCCTATAACTGTTAATATACTAAAGTCTCCAGATGCAGCTGTTGAAGTTATACCTACAAATAATATAACAACAGAAACAATTATTGCAATTATAGGAAGAATCATTTTTAAAATTGTTTGACCAATTACTCCCCAAACTTTTCCAAATTGATTAAATCCATTTTTGAAGAAATCAATATATCCAACTTCTTCTCCTCTCTTTAATTTGATGAATCCAATTAAAAAACCGAAAGCAAGTACAGGATTAATTACTAAAGAAACTAGATTTCCTACGAAAGGTACAAATGCAAGTACAAAACCTATAATGTAAGTTAAAACTACGT
Organism: uncultured Clostridia bacterium; assembly: GCA_947627935.1. GTDB lineage: Bacteria > Bacillota > Clostridia > TANB77 > CAG-508 > CAG-269. Next base: position 11,566 of record CANQXY010000025.1, read on the forward strand.
ATACTAGAGTAAGTAATGCGGCTTTTCCCCATTTTCCTGTTAAACTATTACGAGCTTCAGCTCTAATTTGTGATGATACCATCATAAAACCTCCTTTTAAATATTATATATATATATTAATAAAATTATTAATACCTATCTTGAATTTCTTGGATTTTTTCATATTCATTATTTAAAATATCCAAGAAAGTATCTGTTAATTTAGGATCAAATTGTGTTCCTCTACATTTTTCAAATTCAGAAATTACTACATCCATAGGTAGGGAATCTCTATAACTTCTTTTAGATGTCATAGCATCAAAAGTATCTGCAATAGATGCAATTCTTGCTAAGTATGGAATTTCTTCACCTTTTAATTGGCCTGGGTAACCGTGACCATCATATCTTTCATGATGATGTTTAACAATTGGTATAATGTCTTGAAAAATTGTTGCACTTGATAATATATGAGCGCCAATTGAAGGATGATTTTTGATTTCTGAATATTCATCATTAGTCAATTTTTCAGTTTTTTGTAAAATATTATCAGGAACTCCAATTTTTCCAATATCATGGAATAGACCACCAATTTCAAGATTTCTTAATTCTGATTCAGGTAAACCAAGTTTTTGGCCTATTAATACAGAATATGCAGAAACTCTATCAGAATGACCTCTTGTATATGAATCTTTTGCTTCAACTGTATATCTCAATGTTTGAATACTTTCCAAATATGCTTTTTCTAATTTTTCATAAGTATCAGAAAGTTCTGAATTTATCTTTCTTATTTCTTTCATTTGAGCGATAGATTTTATTCCTGATTCTATTAATAAAAGTAATTGATCAAATTTATCTCCTTTTTCACAATAACCTTGAATGTCTAATCTTCTTATTGTTTCAAGTGGAGGAGCTAAATCTTTATGACCTGTAAGTAATAATATATATAATTCTTTATTAAATTTTCTTATTTCTTCTACTACTTGATCACCATGGAATGGAGTCATAATAAAGTCTAATATCATAAGATCAAAGTGCTCTTTTTTTATTAATTCTATAGCTTCAACCGGATCTGTAATACCTGTTAAATTGTATCCAGATCTTTTTAGAAATACTGAAAGTGAATCTATAATTCCGCTTTCATCGTCCACTGCAATTATCTTATATTCTGAATTTGGATTATTTTCTTGTTGCCCTATACCTTTTCTCATAAGATCACCTCTTTTTACAATTATCGACATTATATTAGATATTTTAATAAAAATCAATAATTTTGTAAAAAATTAAATATTTTATGAAAAAAAATTGCAAATTATTAACATCAAGGTTATAATTTAAGTGATAAATAAATAATACTATAAAATAAAAAGATGTTTGACAATACACAATTTATGTAATAAAATATAAAAAACTTCAAAGAAAAGCTATGTAAATTATAATACATAGCTTTAACTATATAGATAGGAGAAAGATATGGAAAAAACTAATCCAAGAACATTACCCGGATTTATGGAATTATTACCAGAAGAACAAATTTTATTTAATCAAATACAAGATAAAATAAGAAATTCATATGAAAGATTTGGATTTTTACCACTAGATACACCAATTATAGAACTTTCAGAGGTTTTATTAGCAAAAGCAGGTGGAGAAACGGAAAAACAAATATATAGATTTTTAAAAGGAGATACAGACTTATCTTTAAGATTTGATTTAACAGTACCACTTGCTAAATATGTAACTGAACATTATAGTAATTTAAGCTTTCCATTTAGAAGATATCAAATAGGAAAAGTATATAGAGGAGAAAGACAACAAAAAGGTAGATTTAGAGAATTTTATCAATGTGATATAGATATAATAGGAGATGGAGATTTAAGTATAATAAATGATGCTGAACTTCCAAGTGTTATATACTCAACATTTAAAGATTTAGGTTTTGGAGATTTTACTATTTGCATTAATAATAGAAAAATCTTAAGTGGACTATTTTTAAGTTTAGGATTAGAAAATATTTCTTCTGATATATTAAGAATAATTGATAAAATAGAGAAAATAGGAAAAGAAGAAGTAATTAAAGAGTTAGTAAATTTAAATATAGATAATTCAAAAATAGATGCTATAATTGACTTTATAACAATGGATGGAAATACAGATGATAAATTAGATAAATTAAGAAAATTAAAAATAGAAAATGAGATATTTAATGAAGGACTAAACGAATTAAGCGAAGTCGTAAAATATGTAAGAGCATTTGGAGTTCCAGATGAAAACTTTAAAATAGATTTAACAATTGCACGTGGATTAGATTATTATACAGGAACAGTGTATGAGACATTTTTAAATGATTATAAATCATTAGGAAGTGTTTGCTCAGGAGGAAGATATGATAATTTAGCAGAATATTATACTGATAAAAAATTACCAGGTGTAGGTATATCAATTGGTTTAACTAGATTATTTTATCAATTAAATGAGATTAACTTAATAAAATCTAATAAAAAATCTATAGCAGATGTTATGATAATTAATATGACAGATGATTTCGAATATGCAGCAAATGTAGCAACAAAACTTCGTACAGAAAATATAAATACTCAAATTTACATGGAAGATAAAAAAATAAAAGCTAAATTTAAATATGTTGATAAACTAGAAGTACAATATGCTGTAGTAATAGGTGAAGATGAAATAAGTAGTAATAATGTAACTTTAAAAGATATGAAAACAGGAGAACAAGTTAAAGTTACTATTGAGGAATTAATAAGCAAAATAAAATAATTATAAACATAAGATTAAGGAGTAAATGTACAAATGAGTATAGTAAAATTCTTTCCAGAAGGATGGAATGGTGAAGTAGACAATATAGATACATCTAATTTAAGCACAATTGTAAATAGTAATAAAATATTTCAGGGAATAGTAGATAGTTGTGACGAAAATTATAATTTACATATAAATTTAGGAAATGGATTAAATGGAATTATTCCTAGAAAAGAAGTTGAAGCTATAAATATAAATGATGAAGGAATACCTAAAGAAAATTTATGTACAGGAAAAGTAAATAGATTTGTACAGTTTAAAGTTAAATCAATAGAAAATGATAATACTATATTTCTATCAAGGAAAGATGTACAAAATGATGCATTAAATTGGGTAAAAAATGATATTCAAGAAGGGCAAGAAGTATGTGGAATAGTAAAAAATATTAAACCATATGGAGTTTTTGTTGAAATAGGTGGAGGTATTGTAGGGTTAGTACATATAGAAAATTTATCTGTTTCTAGAATAAAAACACCTTATGAAAGATTAAAAATTGGACAAAAAATAAATATTGTGGTAAAATCTATAAATAGAGATACTGGAAAAGTAATTCTGTCTTATAAAGAGACATTAGGAACATGGGAAGATAATGTTATAAATTTTAAAGAAGGCACAAAAGTAAAAGGAGTAGCAAGAGAAGTAGAAAAAAATAAAAATGGAATTTTTATAGAATTAACACCTAATTTAGTAGGAATGGCAGAATATAAAGAGAATATAAAATATGGACAAGATGTTAATGTTTATATAAAAAAAATAATACCAGAAAAAAAGAAAATTAAGTTAGTTATAATTTAAATAAATTATATATAGGAGGAGTTATTTATGATTGAAGATAACGAAATTAAAGCACAAGTATCACCATTTGCAATAAGAGAAGGAGAAATTAAAACTTTTGATGGTAAAGATGGATATGTTTCTATGAATCAAATAGTTCACAAAATTAATATAGGACATATTACAGATATTCATTTTGCTATTTTGGAATTAGTAAATGAATTTGAGTTTATTACATCAAGACAATTATATCAAATGCTAGAAATAAAAGGAATTGATCCTAAATCACAAGATAAATTAAATAATAAATTGGAACAATTAGTAAAATCTAAAATTTTAACAAGATATTATTTTACTTCAGAAGAAGGAAAAGGTATATATAGAATTTATTGCTTAGAAAAAATGGGAAAATATTTATTAAATTCTAAAGAAATAGAATGTAAATGGCAACCATCAGATAATACAAAACCTGTTCCAATGATAAAGAAAAGATTAGCAGGTAATCAAACAATAATTGCATATTTAAGAAAAGTAAAAGCTTTTGATAGTTATATAGTAAAACCATCAATAACAGCTAAAGTAGCTGGTAAAGTTTTTAAAGCAACAGGTGGATGTGTTAAACTTACTAAAAATAATAAGTCTATTCAATTTTTATTTGAAGTAATAAGAAGAGAAGAAGATTGGGAAAAGAAATTAGTTGATAAAATGAAATTATATAAAGACTTTTATGAAAATTTTGTACAAATGGATTCAGGTTTTCAAACTATGCCACAATTAATTTTAATATGTGAAGATGAAAAACATACTGTTGAAGCATTTAAAGAAATTGTTAAAAATCAAGTAGAAATACCACAAATAAAACTATATTTTACAACAGATTTAAAACAAAATAGTGATACATTAGAAAATACATTGATAGAATTTAAATTAGATGAAAAAACTAATAAATATAAAGTAGAAAACGTTGAATTAAAATTATTAGGAATGTAATTATAAAAAGGCTTAAATTTTTAAGTCTTTTTACTATTTTTTATTTGGAGAAGAAATTTATGAAATTAGTTGTTCAAAGAGTTAAAAATGCAAGTGTTAGTGTAGATAATAAAGTAGTTGGCAAAATAGAAAAAGGATTATTAGTTTTTATTGGAGTTACTCATAGTGATAATAAAGAAATAGCAGATTATTTAGTAAAAAAACTATGTAATTTAAGAATATTTAAAGATGAAAATGGTAAAATGAATTTATCTGTAAAAGATGTAAAGGGTAGTTTATTAATAATATCACAATTTACTTTGTATGCAGATACAAATAGTGGTAATAGACCAAGCTTTATAAATGCTGCAAATCCAGAAATTGCAAATGAACTATATGAATATTTCAAACAAAAGTGCAAAGAAAGTGGAATTAAAGTAGAAAGTGGTATTTTTGGTGCTGATATGAAAGTTGATTTATTAAATGATGGACCAGTAACTATAATATTAGAAAAACAAAATATTGTATAGTAATAAAATATTGATAATAAAAATATGATAAAGTAAGGAAGATATTATGACAGATTTTGAAAAAAGAGTTTATGAAATTGTTAGAACTATTCCATATGGACAAACACGAACATATAAACAAATCGCAGAAAAGTTAGGAAATGCAAAATTAGCAAGAGCAGTAGGAAATGCTCTTCATAAAAATCCAAGTTTAGAAAATGCTCCTTGTCATAGAGTTGTAAATTCAAAAGGAAAACTTGCTACTAATTATGGTTTTGGAGGAAAAGAAGGACAAAAGAGATTACTAGAAAAAGAAGGAGTAATAATAAAAGATTATAAAGTATTATAATTGCGGAGTTGATTTTAATAAAAAAGTTTGCTTATTTTATTATTGTTTTTTTAATTACTATTATAGGAGCATTAATTATAAAAAATATTTATAAATTAAATAATAATAACAAAGAAATTATACAAGTAAATGCAAAAACTTATGAAGAAGAAAATAATTTATCAGAAGTAAAAATAGATGAAGAAAATATATTTATAAGTACTAAAATACCAGATAATATTTTACAAAAAATGATAGGAAATTCTATTCCAGAAAAAGAAAAAAATAAAGTAAATATAGAAGCACTATCTTATTTAAAAATAACATATTGGGGATTTGATGAAAAAACTCATATAGGAGAAATGATTGTAAATAAAAAATTAGCAAAAGAAGTATTAGATATTTTTAAAGAAATATATGAGAAAAAATATCCTATTGAAAAAATAAAGTTAATTGATGAATATGATGCAAATGATGAAAGGTCTATGAAAAATAATAATACTTCTGCTTTTTGTTATAGAAAAATTGCAAACACAGGAAAAGTATCAAAACATTCTTTAGGAACAGCAATTGATATTAATCCATTGTATAACCCATATATAGTAGGTAATAATATATCTCCAGTTAATGCTAGTAAATATACAAATAGAACTATTAATAAAAAGGGAATTATAAAAAAGAAAGATGACCTATATAATGCTTTTATAAAAAGAGGATGGACATGGGGAGGAGAATGGAAAGGCAAAAAAGATTATCAACACTTTGAAAAAGATATTTAATAAAAAAGCCACTATGACAAATTTTAAATTTATTATAGTGGCTTTAAACTGTCTTTATTTATTTTAAAATTAGAAAAACATATTGAAATTTACATAAAAATATAATATAATACTGCATATTTCGTATTATACGAAATTGTAACTTTATAAACTCTTTAAAAACAAATGTTAGGAGGAATTAAGAATGGGAAAAAAGTTAACTAACGATCCCTATGCAGAACTTGGGGTATCTTCAAAGAAGACAGGTGTCCACAAGGCAACAAAGAACTTATCAAAAGGATTATATCCTGGTGCTTTTTGCCAAATAGTTCCTATGTCTCGGAATTTGCCTGATGAAGTTAGGGAATGTTATGCACAGGTAATTCATTCAGATGGAGTTGGAACAAAAAGTAATGTGGCATACTTGGCTATGAAAGAAGGCATAAGTGAAGATTTTTTGTATAATCTTGCACAAGATGCTATAGTCATGAATACCGATGATATGGCTTGTGTGGGTATCGTAGATGATATCTATATATCAAACCATATTGCTCGTAATTCTGGTAGAGTAAATGATGAAGCATTAGCAAAGATTATCCAAGGATATTCTAACTTCTTTCAAAAAATGCAGCAGCTAGGTATAAACCTGTATAATGCTGGAGGAGAGACAGCTGATGTTGGAAGTTATACAACTACCATGGGAATTGATGTTACTGCAAGTGCAACTATTTTGAAGGATAAAATAATTGACTGCAGCAATATTGGTCCTAATGAGTACATAGTTGGTCTTGCTTCAGACGGCAAAAGCAGTTATGAAGACAAAGAAAATTCCGGAATCAGAAGTAATGGTTTAACTCTTGCGATTAATACGCTTTTAAGACCTCATTATCGCAGGTATGAAGAAACTATGGATGGTACCATAGATAAAGAAAAACTTTTCTGTGGTAAGTACTGGTTAGAAGACAAACTTGTAGGAACATCTCTTACAATTGCAGAGGCCATTTTGTCACCTACAAGAACATATCTTCCTGTATTAAGAGATATTTTACAGGATGATATTCAGGTAAGTGGTATAATTCATTGCTCTGGAGGAGGTCTCACAAAGTCAATTAACTTCGGAAATTGTATAGCTTATGTAAAAGATGAAGCATGCAATTTAAAAGTTCCTACCATTTTCAAAGAAATTCAGGAAATACGCAATATTGATGATTATCATATGTATCAGACTTTCAATATGGGTATAGGAATGGAGTTAGTTGTTAAAAGTCTGCAGGATGCAGAAAAAGTGATTCGTCATGCAAACACATATGATATTCCGGCTTTTATAATTGGTCATACTGAAAAATCAAAAGATGACAAAAACATGGTAAAGATAGGCTCTTCTATCTATACAAAATAAGCAGAAATCATATAAAGGAGATATCTTAAAACACAAAAATAGCGAAAGTTCATTTGAATTTTCGCTATTTTCTTGTTTTTTTATTTTAAATAATTTTATAATATTTAAAGTGAATATTTAAGGAGGTTATTTGCAAAAAATTTTACTCCCGCTTGTAGATTATTTGATTAATAAACTGTTGAAATTAGTATAGCATAAAACAAAAAACTGACAACTAATTATTTCCAATTAGTTGCTTCCTACAGCAATTAACTGGAACTTTTATTCCTTCCACAGCAATCTTAATAAATTGCTTTCTATAATACTATTATACTATGTTTTACGCATAAAGTTAATGTTTCTAACATAATCTTGAGTTTTTTATCAAAACCATACTGTAATACAAAATCATACATTTAAGGTTTTATCTACATTTTTTTCTACCTTTAATTTATTTTTTTTATTTAATCTATATAAAACTATTCTATAAATTATACTTCTAGAATAAAAGTCAATAAAGTTCACTATTCCGAATACAAACAATGCAAAAGAAGTATTTATAAATAATAAACAAATTAAGAGTCTTATTATAACTCCAATAGTAGAGCCTATCAATAATATAAATGATTTTCCCTGAGCAATACATAAAGTTTTGTATGTTTCATATGGATACAAGCCAAATACACCAAGTGAGTAAAATATAATATATGGAAAACATTTATATAATGGCAA
>CANQXY010000026.1 GCA_947627935.1 uncultured Clostridia bacterium
GAAAAGGTGGAATAAGTTTCTTAACAAAAGATGAAGTGTCAAGAATTGATTTAACAAGAAATGCTTTTATTATGGCACTAACAAAACATATAAATGGAGATATATGGAGGTAAATTTATTCTAAAATAATTAGTAGTTTGGAGGAAAAGTAAATGGAAAATTATTTTATAATACATGGAAGTTTTGGAAGTCCATTTGGAAATTGGTTTAGTTGGTTACATGATTTTATAGAAGATGAGGGAAAACAAGTATATGTGCCACATTTTCCAATAGGAGTAGGTTATCAAAATTATGAAAATTGGAGTAAGTTACTTAAATATTATTTAGATTTAGGATTAATAAATGAAAACACAACAATAATAGCACATAGTATTGCACCAGTATTTGTCAGTAAATTTTTAGTAGAGAATAAAGTAAAAGTTAAAAAATTAATATTTGTATGCGGCTTTAATAACTATTTAGGAATAGATGAAGAATATGATAATGTTAATAGATCAATGTATTTTGATAATTTAGAAGATATAAAACAATATGCAACTGAAATAATATGTTTTTATTCAGATAATGATCCATATGTGAAATATGAAGTAGAAAAAGATTTTGCAGATAAAATAGCTACAGAACAAATATTAGTACCAAATGCAGGACATATTAATAGCGAAACAGGTTATGATACTTTTGAAGAAATAGTAAGTTATTTATAAAGATAAAAACAGTTCCAACAAAAATAAAAAATATTATGAGAAATTAAAAGAAGAAAAACTAAGTACTTATGTAAAAGGAGAAAGATATCGATGGATAAAAATACTTTAAAAGAAGAACTAGAAAAGTTAAGTAAAAATAGTAGCGTAGAAGATTTACAAAAATATATAAAAAATATGATAGAAGTAAGAGGATTTAAAAATACTTTACTACAAAGAATGTGTTTATTAACAGAAGAAATAGGTGAATTAGCAAAAGAAGTTAGAAAAACTGATAATAATTTACGAATGGTTTCAAGAATTATAACTTTTGAACAAAAAGGAAAATATAGCAAAGAAAAACATCAAAATTTGAGTGTAAGAGTTAAAGTAATTGCTTAAGTGGTAAGTGGTAAGTGGTAAGTGTAAACACATAATTTTAGTTTTAGAGAATTAAGCAAAGTGTTTGAGATACCTGAAAATTTGAAAGTGTGTCTATGGCAAACACAACAAGTATAAGTTGTGTTGGTTTGTAAATATGATAAAAAGTTAAATATTTCTAGTATTAGAAAGAATTTATTAAAATGATTTATAGAGAATCTTTATTGTTTAAGTGTCAGTAGATATGTACTGATGCTTATTTTTTATAGCTTGTAAATATTGACAAAATGCTATGAAAAATCCTAAATTTGTGATATAAATATAATAAAGTATTAGCAAAGATAGGAGAAATAATGGAATTTAGAAAAATAAAAGAAGATATTGATAAATTTGAATTACAAAAAGACATAGAAGAATTTATAAAAGAAGAAAATTTAGGTACTATGGTAAAAAGTATAACTAAAGTAACTGGTGGATTATCTCATAGAATGTATAAAGTAGTGACTAATAAAAGAATATATGCAGTAAAAGAATTAAATTCAGGAGTTATGAAAAGGCAAGAGACATATTCAAATTTTGTATTTTCAGAAAAGGTGGCTGATATTGCAAAAGAAAATGGTATAACAGCTATAGGAGCTATGAAATTAAAAAACGATGATATTATTAGAAAAATACATGATAGATATTTCATGGCATTTGATTGGCTAGAAGGAAAAATTTTAAAAGCTGAACAAATAACTGAAAAACATTGTAAAATAATAGGAGAAGAATTAGCTAAAATTCATAATATTGATTTTTCGAAAATTGAAGATAATAAAAGAAAAAACATCAGTACAAAACAATTTGAATGGAACAACTATTTGAAATTGGCAAAGAAAGAAAACAAAAAATATACTAATATTTTAGAGCAAAATATTGATTTACTATATGAACTAAATGAAAAATCAAATAAAGCTGTTATATATGCTAATGATAATTTAATTATTAGTCATACAGATCTTGATAGAAAAAATATAATGTGGAAAGAGTGTAGACCATTTATTATTGACTGGGAAGCAAGTGGATATATAAATCCAACTATTGAATTAATACAAGTCGCTTGGTATTGGTCTGGTGGAGATGTAGAAAATATAGATTATAAGAAATTTGAAATAGTAGTAAATAGTTATAAAAAACATTCTAAAAAAGAAATCGATAAAGATATTGAAAAACTAATATATGCAGATATATATAGCGGCCTTGAATGGTTAAATTATAATTTTAAAAGGTCATTATGTATTGAAAATAGTTATAAACAAGATGAAATAGAATTGGCTGAAAATGAAATTATACAGTCTATAGGAGAAATTAAATATAATGTTAATCAAATGAATACAATAATTAAAGTAATGAAAAAAAATGAAGATTGGATGTAAAGGAGACAAGTATATGGCAAAAGTTTATTTAGTATGTGGAAAAATTTGTAGTGGTAAATCATATTATGTAAGAAAATTAAAAGAAAAGGTGAATAGTGTTATACTATCACCAGATGAAGCTACATATTATTTAATTCGAAATGAACAAGGAGAATTTTATAATGTATTTTGTAACAGATTATTAAATTACTTAAATAAAAAAACAGTAGAAATTGTAAATGCAGGTGCAAATGTAATATATGAAAGAGGCTTATGGAATAAATCAGAAAGAGATAATGTAAAACAATTTTTCAAAGAAAATAATATTGAAACAGAACTTCATTATATATATGTGTCAGATGATGTTTGGAAAAAACGAATAGAAGAGAGAAATAAAAGAGTAAAAGAAGGTAAAGGTGGTTCGGACTTTTATTTAGATGAAGGATTAATGAAAAAATTAGTTTCGAAGTTTGAGGAACCAACTAGAGATGAAGTCGATGTATGGTATGACAATAATAAAGATGTAGTAAGTTAAATATAAAAATTGTAGCTAATATATTTCTATACAAACTACGTACTAAATTATCTAATAGAAATATAATTTAAAAAGAAAATGTAAATAGAAAAGATAAAATAAATGAGAAGACTTAAATTGTTTTCTCATTTATTATTTTTTTGCAATTAAATTATTTTGCCTATATAGTTTACAAATTGCACAATCTGTACATATTTCTACTCTATTTTCAAATACTAATTGAATAGTATTTATAAATTCATTAATTGAGCAATCAATTAAATGAATATAAATTTTTTTAGGAAGTAAAGTAAGTAATGTGTTTAAAGTATAATCATTAGAAGAAAAAGTTATATCAGATAAATATTTTGCATTAAAAATTTCATCATCAACATTAATAATATTTTTATTTTCATCTAATAAAATACAATTGTTATTATAGTATACTAAATGAACTATATCTAAATTTGAATTTTGAGAGTTAATATATAATTTTAAAAGAGATATAAATTCAAGGTATTCTCGTTCTATTATAAATTTATTTACTGCAATATCAACTACTGAATTAAGTAGAGAAAAATAATCTTTTAATCTAAAATTAATAAAGCCATTTAAGACTATCTGTTTATTATTTGAAATATAATCATAGAAAATATTTGAAAGCAGATCTAATCTATCACAAATAGAATATTCATCATTATTTTCAGATAACAAATCTATACAAATATCAAAAACTTTCTCAATTTCAATATTATCAAAATAAAAATAATTGTTTAATATTATTTTTTTTATAATAGATTCTTCAAAAGTATCAATAACTAAAAAAGAAAGCATATTAGAAACTATATTATTAAAATCTTTTATATTATTTCCTTTGTAGTGAATGATTATATTTTTGTAACATTTAAATTCATTAAAAGAAAAGCAAATATTATCTAAATCAATATCATTTAAAGCATCTAGTAGATAATATAAAATTTTAGAATCATTAGTTTTAATGCAAATTGATTTCATTATTGATAAATTCTCCTTTCAATATTTATATTATCTACTAAATCGTTAGAAGTTATACAATATAATATGCAAAAACAATAAATAAGTGAAAACATTGAAAAATAAAAAAACGCTATATTTGGCGCTTTTTAACTATATATATTATAATCAATATCAGGAAACAAACAATCTTTTTTTGAAATATCTTTTAAAAATTCTTCATCAATATTATTATCTTTTATTTGATAATATAATTTTGTAAATCTACCAATATGATCTTTAATTCTTTTTTTAGCATAATCAACCATTGTTCCATTAGTTATTATAAATAACCAATCACTACTTTGTGCTAAAAGAAGTTCTCTTGCACATTGATTTAAAGCTTTTTTTCTTAATCCTTTAGCATTTGGAAAAAGAGAAGCTAGTTCACACATTCTATCTCCAGCAACATGTAAATGTTTATGGACATAGTCATTTGTTTGATTAAGCCACACTTCACTATATCCATTTGCACCCCAACTTGATCTACAAGGAGAAGAAATTTGCATTTCAGGATATTTATCTATATATTCTGAAGGTGTTATTAACTTAAAATTACAATCATCATAGTAAATTTTTTTAAATAAGATATATAACCAATAAGGCCCTTCATACCACCAATGTCCATAAAGTTCAGCATCATAAGGACAAAGTATAATAGGGGGATTATCCATATATTGTGATAAATTATTTATTTGTGCATTTCTTGAATCTAAAAAGTGACCTGCCTGTTTTTCAGCAGAATCTTTTGCCCACTGAATATTATAATAATCTTTAAATTCTGTTTTTCCTGTTATTCTATAATACTTAATACCAGTATGCACTCTAACTCCATTATGTGCTATATATGGTTTTATATAATCATAATCAGCTTCATAACCAATATCACGATAGAATTCTCTATAATTAAAATCTCCTGGATAACCATTTATTGAACTCCAAACTTGTCTTGAAGATTCTATATCTCTACCAAATGCAATTACACCTTCAGGAGAAACTATAGGTGCAAAAGTACCATAAATAGGATTTGGATTTGCATATAATATACCATGTGATTCTGTAATTATATAATCAATACCAAATTCTTTTAAATATTTATCTGCTTCTGGAATATAACCACATTCAGGAAGCCAAATGCCACGAGGTTTTCTTCCAAAATATCTTTCATATGTTTGAACACCAACAGCAATTTGTGCTCTAATAGTTTTTTCATTAACATATAAAATAGGAAAATAGCCATGTGTTGCACCACAAGTTATAATTTCTAAAACTCCAATATCTTGAAAATGTTTAAAAGCTTCTATTAAGTTACATTTATATACATCTTTAAATAAATGTAAATCATTTGAATATCTATTGTAATAATATTTAGAAAGTTCATTTAATTTTTTATCTCCAGAAGTTCTTTTAATTTCTTTTTTAGATAATTCTATTAATTTATTTAAATATTTTATATATTTTCTTTGTAATAATTTGTTATCTAACATAGAAAGTAGAGGAGGAGTCATTGACATAGTTATTCTAAAATCAACTTTTTCATCTACTAATTTTTGAAAATTTGTAAGTAATGGTATATATGTTTCAGAAATTGCTTCATATAGCCATGATTCTTCTAAATAGTCATCACTTTCAGGATGATGAATAAATGGAAGATGTGCATGTAATACAAAGCTTACATATCCTTTTTTTTCTTGCATTATTAATCTCCTTTGTAAAAAATGAAATAGGGATTTTGAAAATCCCTACATAAATCTAGATGAAAGACTTTCAGATGAAGGATTTGATAAGCTATTTAATTCATCTATGTCTTCTTTATATATTTGTTTATATAAATCATAAATATTATATATTTTTCCAATTTTTCTAATAAATGATATAGTAGAAATATCTTTTTTGCTTTCAACATTAGTTTTTACATTTCTGAAGAAAGCTATTTTTTGAGATTTATCAAATAAAATTCTATCATTTGGTGATTCTATTTCATTTGATGATGTTATATATATATAATTTTCTTTTATATTACTAATATTAGAAATAGGCTTTCTACCAATTTCTATTCTGTAATTACACTTTGCATCATTTACATGTAGATACCAACTATTTGCAAAATCATTTATTTCAACTTCGAAAGAGTAATTCATTGAATCATTATGCACAATTAAAATAGGTTTTGTTGTTTCAAAAAAATTATCTCCATAAGTATTTTTGAAATTTTGTATATCTGCATTTGATATTTCCCAATAAACAAATAATGTTTTTGGAGTTTGAGCAAGTATTTTTATTATTGTTTTATCATAATTAACAGGCAAATCATAATATTCAACACTATCTAAAACTTGTTTTTTCTTTGAAGTAACTTTTTTAGTAGTTTTAGTAGTAGTTTTTTTAGTTGTAGTTGATTTTTTTGATTTTGAAGCGGTAGCTTTTTTTACTGAAGTAACTTTTTTAGTTTCTTCTTTTTTTGTAACTTTTTTTTCAGACGATACTTTTGCTTTTGAAGTAGTAGATTTCTTTTTAGTAGTCTTTTTAGTAGTATCAGCTTTTTTATTTATTTCTTCGCCATTTATATCTTTTGTTTTTCTTGGCATTAATATTTCCTCCTAAGTATTTTTTACTTAATATATACTATAATAAAAAATAAATAAATTCAATAGAAAAATGTAAAAAAATGAAGAATTTTATATATAAAAAATAAAATTATAAAATTTTACAAAAAAAAATATTTTTTTACAAAAAAGCATTTACAATTACAAAAAGTTTGTATAGAATATACTAGAAATAATGGGACAAATACAAAAGAAAAAAAGTATAAAGAAAGGGGCTAACTAATGAAAATATTAATGTTAACATGGGAATATCCACCAAGAATAGTAGGGGGAATTTCTAGAGTAGTGCATGATTTATCAAAAAGACTAATAAAAGATGGACATGATGTAACTGTTGTTACATATAAAGATGGAGATGTACCAGAATTTGAAGATGATAAAGGTGTAAAAGTATATAGAATAGATAATTATATGATAAATCCAAACAATTTTATTGATTGGGTTATGCAAATGAATTTTAATATGATTGCAAAAGTAAATCAAATAATTTCAGAACAAGGAAATTTTGATGTTATACATGCACATGATTGGTTAGTTACATATGCTGCAAAAACAATAAAAAATTCATATAATATTCCTTTAGTATCTACAATACATGCAACAGAAGCAGGAAGAAATAGTGGAATTCATGATGAAACACAAAGATATATAAATGATACTGAGTGGCTTTTAACATATGAATCAACAGAAGTAATAGTAAATAGTAATTATATGAAAGGTGAACTTCAAAGATTATTTGGATTACCATTTGAAAAAATAAATGTAGTTCCAAATGGTGTAAATTTAACAACATTTAATAATGTAGAAAGAGATTATGAATTTAGAAGAAGATTTGCAATGGATAATGAAAAAATAATATTATTCATGGGAAGACTAGTATATGAGAAAGGTGTACAACATTTAATATCAGCAATGCCAAAAATTCTAAATGGATATCATGATGTAAAATTAGTTATTGCAGGAAAAGGCGGAATGATAGATGAATTAAAAGCACAAGTAGACTCTATGGGAATATCTGAAAAAGTATATTTTGCAGGATATTTAGGAGGAAAAGATGTTGCTAAAATGTATAAAGCTGCAGATATTTCAGTATTTCCAAGTACTTATGAACCTTTTGGTATAGTAGCATTAGAAGCAATGCTTTCAGAAAGACCAGTAGTAGTTTCAGACATAGGAGGATTAAATGAAATAGTTTCACATAGAGAAAATGGAATGAAAAGTTATGCTGGAAATCCAAACTCTATTGCAGATTCAATATTAGAGCTTTTATATGATCATCAGTTATATGATAATATAGTAAAAAAGGCTAAAAATAAAGTTAGAAATGAATATAATTGGAATAAAATAGCACAAGATACACATTTTACATATCAAAAAGCAATTTGTCAGTCTATGGCAGAAAAACAAAAAAGACAACTTGAACAAGAAAGAGCTGGAAAAACTAAAAAGGCTAAAAACACAGAAAATGAAATTACAAACTTACTTAGCTTTAAAAAACGCCAAGCATATGCATAAAATATACATAAGTTAAGACATAATATAAAAAAAGACTGAAGGAGGCAAAAATGAATATATATGATACAGCAAATAGATTGGCACAAGAAATAAAATCATCAGAAGAATATAATAATTATAAATCAGCAAAAGAAGCTATAAATTTAAAGCCAGAATTAAAAGAAAAAATACAAGAATTTGAAAAAGTAAGATATGATGCACAACTTTCTGCTATACAAACAGGAAAAGATGATGAAGAAAAAGTTAAAAAAATGCAAGAATTATATGTTGAATTAATAGCTATAGATGATGTAAAAAAATATTTTGATGCAGAAATAAAATTTAATATAATTCTAGCAGATGTAAACAAAATAATAGGTGAAGCAGTGGAAGATATTTTAAAATAAAAGGAGTTTTTTATGGAGCTACTTATTATTATATTAGTACTTATATTAATACTAATACTACTTGCTTTAATATTAAAAATAAACTTTAAAAAGATTAAACAAATTGGTGAAAATAAACAATTAGATATTTTAACAGAAAAATATCCTTCTAATATAGAAATATGTAAGTCAATGCTAGAAATGCTAGATAACAAAACAGTTACTATTGAAGAAAATAAAGATTCAGATACTAGTTTATATATAGCAATATCTAATAAAATATCAATTGCAAATGTAAGAAATAGTTTTACAAGAATTCAAACAATAGCACATGAATGCTTACATTCTATACAAGATAGAAGAATATTATTATTTAATTTTGTCTATTCAAATATTTATTTAATATATTCTGCTACTATTATTATACTTGCTATATTAAAAAAACTACCATATGAAATGATGTTTTTAAATATTTTAATAATATTAGGATTTATATATTATTTTGTAAGAAGTTATTTAGAAAATGATGCAATGATAAAAGCAAGGTTTTTAGCAAAAGAATATATGATAGAGCAAGGAATATCATCTAAAGAAGAAATAAATAAAATAGTAGAACAATATGATAATTTAAACAATATAGGAATAAAATGTGTTAATTATAATTTATTTTTTAATACAATTATAAAGGTAATAATATTTTTAATAATACTTATAATCTTTTAAAATATAAAAAAATTTATAAACTTTAAAAATTATTTGCTTTTTTAAAGTTTATGTGCTAAAATATTAGAGTGCTAAAAAATAAAGCCAAATAGGAGGAAACGTAAATGCAAATAATTAAAGGAATATTAATAGTAGTTTATTTTATTGTTGCTATAGCTTTAATAATATTAGCTATGATACAATCAAAAGATGATGAAGGATTATCTTCAACAATAACAGGTTCTTCAACAAACAATTTCTTTGAAAAAAATAAAGGAAGAACAAAAGAAGGTAAACAAAAAAAATGGACTATTATTTTAGGTATAATATTTACAATTTTAACATTAGTATTAGGAATAATTTATGTAATTTAAATAAATGTAGTAAAAGGGGTAGTTTTATAAACTAGCCTTTTTTAAAATTTAACTAGGAGAAAGTTTAATGGAAAATAAAGAAGATTTAATATTAAATTTTATGAGAACAGATGAATATGTTCCTATGAAAGCCAAAGAAATGGCTTCTGTTTTAATGGTTCCAAAAAATAAATATAATGATTTTATTTTAATATTAAATAAACTAGAAAATGAATATAAAATAGTAAAAAACAGAAAAAATAGATACAAATTACAAGATAAACAATATCTAGAGGGAATATATAGAAAAAATCAAAAAGGTTTTGGATTTGTAAAAATAGAAGACCAAGAAGACGAAATATTTATTTCTAAAGAAAATTCTTTAAATGCATTAAATGAGGACAAAGTATTAATAGAAATATTATTTGATAAAACAAAAGAAAAAAGAGCAGAGGGTAAAATAGTTAAAATATTAAAACATCAAAAAGATACAGTTGTAGGAATTTTTCAGAATAACAAAAATTTTGGCTTTGTAGTTCCAGATGATAAAAATTTTGGAACAGATATATTTATATCTAAAAAGAATTTTGGAAAAGCTAGAAATAATCATAAAGTTTTAGTTCAAATTACAAAATATCCTCAAAAAGGTAAAAAAGCAGAAGGAAAGATTATAGAAGTTATAGGTAATGTTAATGAAGCAGGAGTAGATATGCTATCATTAATAAAACAATATGATTTACCATATAAATTTCCAGAAGAAGTTATAGAAGAAGCTAAGCAAAAGGGAAACAAAGTAGATAAAAAAGATATTCCAAATCGTATAGATTTAAGAGATAAAATAATATTTACAATAGATGGTGAGGATGCAAAAGATTTAGACGATGCTGTAAGAGTAGAAAAATTAGATAATGGAAATTACAAATTAGATGTTCATATTGCAGATGTAAGTTACTATGTAAAAGAAGATTCCTTATTAGATAAAGAAGCTACATTAAGAGGGACAAGTATATATATGCTTGGAAGAGTAATACCAATGTTACCTCGTGAGTTATCTAATGGAATATGTAGCTTAAATGCAGGAGAAGATAGATTTACATTATCTTGCTCTATGGAAATAGATAATACTGGTAAAGTAATTTCTTCAAATGTATATAAAGCTATAATAAAAGTAACAGAAAGAATGACATATACAGATGTCCAAAAAATACTAGATAGAAGTGATAAAAAGGTTTTAGAAAAATATAAAAACTATATACAAGAATTTGAGAACATGAAAGAATTAGCAGAAATTTTGAAAGCAAAAAGAATAGAACAAGGATATTTAAATTTAGATATTCCAGAGAGCAAAATTGTTTTAGATGTTGATGGAAAGGTAATAGATGTAAAAAAATATGAAACAAATTTTGCAAATGAAATTATAGAGCAATTTATGCTAACAGCAAATGAAACAATAGCAGAAAAATTCTATTGGTTGGAAGCGCCATTTATTTATAGAGTACATGAACAGCCAGACATAGATAAGATTAATGAATTAAATAAATTTTTATTTAACTTAGGATATAAGATAAAAGCAAATAAAGATAATATATATCCAAAAGAATTTGCTAAAGTCTTAGAAGAAGTAAAAGGTAAAGATGAAGAAAAAGTAGTATCAAACTTAATTTTAAGAACATTAAAGTTAGCAAGATATGAAGCGGAAAACAAAGGACATTTTGGTATTGCAAGTAAATATTATTGTCATTTTACTTCGCCAATAAGAAGATATCCAGATTTGTTTATACACAGAGTTATATCAAAATATTTAGAAGAAAATTATGAATTAGGAAATAAAAAATTACAAAGATTATATGATCTTGCAGAAAAAAGAGCAGAAAGTTCTTCAGAAAGAGAAAAAATTGCTACGAAAGTTGAAAGAGAAGCAATTGATATTAAAAAAGCAGAATTTATGGAAGACAAAATAGGAGAAGTTTATGATGGAATAATATCATCTATAACACAGTTCGGAATATTCGTAGAACTAGAAAATACTATAGAAGGATTAATAAGATTTGAAAATTTAGATGATGATTACTATATATATGATGAAGAAAAAAAGAGATTAATTGGAGAAAGAACAAATAAGATATATAAAATAGGAGATAAAGTAAAAATAAGAGTAATAAAAGCTAGTAAAATATTAAGACAAATAGATTTTGAACTATACAAAAAATAAATCAAACAAATATTCTATATTTTGACTGAATAGTCTAAAAAATTTAAAAATATATAAATTTCTTGCATATTTACACATGTAATTATATAATATGAAAAGTATTTTTAAGTAAAGTAGGTATATTGTTATGAATAAAACTAAAAGGAAAATATTTGAAACTTCAATGAAACTTTTTGCTGAGAAAGGATATGATGCAACTAGCATAGAAGAAATAACAGCAACTGTAGGAGTTGCCAAAGGTACACTTTATTATCATTTTTCAAGTAAAGAAGAAATTTTTAATTTTCTAATTGAAGAGGGTATGAAATTATTACAAAATAGTATTAATATAAAAACATCTAAACTTGAAAATTATATAGATAAAATAAAAGCAATAGTATTAATTCAAATAAAAATTATTGTTAAATATGAATATTTAATTACCATTTTGCTTAGTCAGCTTTGGGGAATTGAAGAAAGAAATCAAAAATGTAAACAGCATATTTTTGATTATATAAATACTATAGAACAGATAGTAAAAGAAGGAATAGATTCTAAACAAATAAAAGATGGAGATCCAAAAATAATAGCATCAGAAATATATGGATTGATATGTTCATGTTTAGTTTATAAACAAAAAAATAATGAAGAATTTGATATGATGAAAATATATCATGAATTTGAAAATACTGTAATTAAAGGATTAAGAATAAAATAAAGGAGATTTAAAAAATGAGTCTTGATAAAAATATGGAATTTAGAGATTTAAAAGACATGTTAAAAAAGACAGGAGATATATATGCCGATAGACCAGCTTATATATTTAAAACAGACAAAGAAGGCGAATTTAATACAATATCTCATAAGCAATTTAGAGATGATATTAATGCTTTAGGAACAGCTTTAATTGATATAGGTTTGAAAGATAAGAGAGTTGCAGTTATATCTGAAAATAGATATGAATGGGGTTTAGCATATCTTGCTGTAGCTACAGGTACAGGTATAATAGTTCCTTTAGATAAATCTTTGCCAAATAATGAAATTGAGAGTTTAATAGAAAGATCAGAAGTTGAAGCTATATTTTATTCAAGTAAATATGATGAAATAATGGATAAATTAAGAAAAGAAGGAACTACTAGAATAAAATATTTTATATCAATGGATCTTACAAAAAACACTAATGGTATTTATTCGCAAAAAGAACTATTAGAACAAGGGAAAAAACTATTAGAAAGTGGTAATACAAAATTTATAGATGCTGAAATTGATAATGAAGGTATGGGAATAATGCTATTTACATCTGGAACAACAGCACAATCTAAAGCAGTAATGCTTTCACATAAAAATATATGTAATAATGTTCAAGATATAAGAAAAAGATTTGATGTAAATGAATATGATACTATGCTTTCTTTCTTACCTCTTCATCATACATTTGAATCAACAGTAGGATTTATTTATCCAATTTCAATTGGATGTTGTATAGCTTTTTGTGAAGGAATAAGGCACATTGCTGATAATATTAAAGAGTATAAAATAACTGTAATGATTACTGTTCCAATACTATGTGAAAACATGTACAAAAAAATAATGAAAAGTATAAAGAAAAAAGGAAAATTAGAAACAGTTAAAAAAGGAATAAAAATAAGCCAATTTTTATTAAAGTTTGGTATTGATATTAGAAAGAAACTATTTAAAGAAATCCATGAAAATTTAGGTGGAAAATTAAAATTAATAGTTGCAGGAGGAGCAGCCTTAGATCCAGATTCTGAAAAAGGATTTAATGAGTTGGGATTTGATGTAGTACAAGGATATGGATTAACTGAAACATCTCCAGTTATAGCTGCTGAAACACCAAAATGTCATAGACTAGGTTCAATAGGAAAAGTATTTCCAAGCTTAGAAGTAAGAATAGATAATCCTAATGAAGAAGGAATAGGTGAATTATTAGTAAAAGGACCAACAGTAATGATTGGATACTATCAAAATGAAGAAGCAACAGCTGAAACTATAGAAAAAGATGGATGGCTTCATACTGGAGATTTAGCAAAAATTGATAAAGATGGATTTATATATATATCAGGTAGAAAGAAAAATGTAATAGTTTTGAAAAATGGAAAAAATATATATCCAGAAGAATTAGAAGCATTAGTAAATAAAATCGAAGGAGTAAAAGAATCATTCATATATGGAAAGCCAGAAACAGATGGAGATTATAAAATTTGTTGTAAAGTAGTATATGATAAAGAAGTTATTGAAGAAATATATAATACAACAAATGAAGATGAGATAAAAGATATTATATGGAAAGAAATAAAAATAATAAATAAAACAATGCCAGCATACAAATATATAAGAGAATTAATAGTAACAGATGAAGATTTTATTAAGACTACTACACAAAAAATTAAAAGACATGAAGAATTAAAAAGAGTGTTAAAATAATTGTGGATAATAGCTATTTAGTAATGAAAAATATTATAATAAGGTATGGTTGAAATACTAGAAAATAGTGTAAAATACCGATTTATATAATACTTATAAATAGCTATTATTTTTTGTGGAGAAATTTGTGGAAATTTTGTGGAAAAATTTGTCGATATCTCTTGACAAATGTAATAAATTTGTAATAATATTGTAATGTAAAAATAAAAAATAAAAAATATAAATCCTATTGTAGTTTTTTGTTAGTTATTGTATAATAATAATTGGAATTAATAACGCGTAGGATAAAGGAGGGAAGTTTACAATGTCTAAATCTGGCATAGTAAACGTGAGAATGGTAATCACGGAAGAAAAAATATTATCAAATATTGATAAAGTACAAAAAATGATAAATCCAAATAGCAAAAAACAAATTGTACAGTTAGAAGAAGATGCCTATTTTAAGGATTTAATTGAATCAATAAAAACATATTTAATAGAATATCCAAAAAAGAAAAATTTCCCTAGTAGTGTATATAAAGCAGCTTATGGCTTAGTAGAATTTGCTACAAATCAATTTGAAGAAAATACAAAAAATATAGAAGAATTAATTAGACAAAGGGAACAAAATATATCTTTAGCTGGTAAATTAAGAGAACTTGTAGAAGTTGTTGATAATAAAGAGAAAGATTGGAAAGATATAGTTAAAGAAGCAGAAGGACAATTTAGTGAAGATATAATTGAAACATTAAATATTATAGGAAAGACAAAAAGTAAAAAGTCTCAAAATTATCAAGATGCTATAAAATTAGTTAATGCTAGAGTAAATAATCTTGAATCTAATTTACATATAGAAATAGATATGGAAAGAATTGAAGATAGATCTAAAGCTTTAAGCTATATTGGTATAGAAGTTGCAGATGCATTAAAAGGAATTCCAGCTCCAATAGAAACAGTTGAAAAAGAGGAAGTTCAAACTATAGAACAAGAACAACAACAATATGTTGAATCAACTACTTTTGAAGCTAAACCATCATTATGGCAAAGAATAAAAAATAGCAAACTAGTAAGAGCTGTATCATTTGTATTTAGAATAAAAGTAAGATTAGAAATGCCAAATGCATTACCAGAAGGTAGAGGAGAATAATTTAAATGATTTATATTAATTTGAAGTTGGAATTTATTCTGACTTCAAATTAATTATGAATAATTAAAGAAAAATATAAAAAACTATTGACAATATATTAAATTTAGTTTATACTTTAACTTGCGTTAACAAATGCTCCCTTAGCTCAGTTGGTCAGAGCAACCGGCTCATAACCGGTGGGTCCAAGGTTCGAATCCTTGAGGGAGCACCATTTTTTTATATAATATTTGGGTAGGTGGCCGAGTGGCTAAAGGCGGCAGACTGTAAATCTGTTCTCATTTGAGTACGATGGTTCGAATC
>CANQXY010000027.1 GCA_947627935.1 uncultured Clostridia bacterium
CCCAATTCAGTATAGAACTGAACTGGGATTTAAGTAAGTTGCTTTTTTATTGTCTACTTTTAATTGACAACTTCATAATTCCTACTTTTTAAAGTATATTCTTTTTATCTTTTGTTTCCATTACTGGTGGGATTAGTGGACTATATGAATTCCCATCGAATACTTCTACTTCTACAGTTCTAGTTAATACATCAGTATAACTATATGTAACATTTCTATCATTTTCCTCATATTTTACTACGAAAATATTTGGATATGCTTTTTCTATTGTAGCTTCTTTTTCAAAGGCTTTACTTCTTCCTAATGAACCTTTTACTATTATCTTTTGTCCAACCTTGTCTAAAATATCACTTTTTAGATTTAAGATATCAGTTTTGCAAATCATATCCTCACCTACTTTTAAAATATGAGCAAATTATATCATTACATATTAAAAATGTCAAAAGAGCAATTTTTTTGTAATTTCTTGTAATATAGTATTTTCAACGTTTTTAAGGTTTTATTTTGTATTATTACGTTTATATTACATTATTGTTACAAAAATATTACAATCGCTCTTTTAGTATTTATATAAACTTTATCATCTTTTTTCCGATTTGCACCTATACCATCAATTCCTCTTTTTCCATCTCTTAATTCATCTTCTATATCATTTATTGTTATATATTTATATTTATCTGTTAATGCAACTTTTTCAGCTACAACTAATGGATCTAAAAAATCTATTAATATCCTTGCAGGAGATGAAGCAAAATTCGCTCCTGCTGATATCAAAGCTTCAAAATAGCTTTGGCAGGCTCCGGCAAATATAACTAAATTTTTATGATTTTCCTCTTCATATCTTCTAGCTTCTTTTACTGTTTTTATAAAATATCTAGAATTTCTATAATTATATATATCATTATATCCTGATTCTTTTTTTATCATGCCATCATGACCTGTTATTACTAATATATCTGGATCATAGTATTTAAGCAAACTATATACCACTTTAGGTTGTTTGCTCTCTGGTATGTTTTTTACTATAGCATTTAATCCCATTTCTTTATAATATTTAAAAGATTTTTGACTATATCTTCTGTCCCCATCTAAATGTAATATCTTACCAGTTACTACCTTTTCTATGGTTCTATAATCTTTATCAAAAATTTTTATTTTTGATTTTTTTACTTCATTTTCTTTTTTACAATAAAATACTCTTTCTTTAAGTTTTCTATCTAATGATCTTAAGTTATTTTCAACTTTTTCTTTTCTTATTAAGCATAAATCTTCTATATCACTATCAGCTTCAATTCTTTCTGTTAATCCTTTTAATAGAGCAATCTTTTTTCCATTTGATAAATTAATTATCTTTTTTATTATAAATAATATATCATTATTATATGACTTTCTTCCTACTATGTCTCCTTTTTTTATTCTTTCCATTATATCACCCCATAATGATAGGTATATAATATAATATGTCGTTTTTTGTAATATCGTGATATAAAAAAACATCTAAAATATTAAATATAATACTTTAGATGTTTAAATTTTATACTTTATTTTTATACTTTAATTTTGTTGCCATCCCTCCTCTTATATGTCTTTCTGCTTTGTTCTCATCTAGAATTAATCTTACTTGTTTAGCTAAAGCTGGATTTATCTTTACTAAACGCTCAGATACATCTTTATGTACTGTACTTTTACTTATGCAAAACTTCTTGGCCGCTCCTCTTACCGTATCTTTTGAATCTATAATATACTGTGCTAGGTTTGTAGCACGTTCCTCTATTGAATAATTTTTCATAAAGAAAACCTCCATATGAATACGTTGTTTTTACATTTGTATTCGTATGAGGGTTGTATTAGAACATTACATTATAAAATTATATTCGCTTTTCAAGAAAATCAATTTATACTCCTATACACTTATTTGTCAAGGGCAGGGTGGCGAATATATTTGATTTTTAATAATTATTTATTTAATAATATTTTTTCCATTTCTATAATATTAATACCTTGTTCTGTTTTCATTATTACTTGTCTTGAATAAGCTATAATTTTATTTCTTACATTTAGTGCTATTTCAACATCTTTATTTTCTGTAACATTTTTCTAATATGTATTCTTCAGTTGTAGGAAATATATTTTGGATTAAAAATACAGATTTCTTTCCAACTACTTCACCAAAAACAAAATTGTATACTCTACGTTGTCTTTGTTTTTTGTATTAATCCATAATCTTTAAATACATAAAAAAATTCATCTTTTATAAAATAAAATTTTCCATTACAAATTCTTTGATAATATATATTACTATCTACAACATTATAAATTTGTAATCTTTTATTTTTATCTATTTTACTTGCTAAAAGAACATTTTTTAGCATTTCATACATACTTGTTTTTACTTCTGTTCCTATACTAAATTTTTCTATTCTTGGCAGCTTAAGTAATATTATAAGCATATATTCAATATACTTTTCTATTTTCACTATTATTACCAATCTGTTATCTTTGTTTTTCTCCATCTTTATATCAACTTTTATAAAAAAGAAAGAGAGACTTCGAATTTTCAAAGTTCTCTCCTTCCATCTGCTTTTGGAAACAAATTAGGGTAGTTTTACAGTGGTCAGTGCTACTTAATATAAAGCGTGGCACGAAAGCCAATGCTGTCATAGCCTTTAAAAGGACTATCGAAAGCACGATAGGCGACAGGATGATCACTACCATAACTTTTGTGATCGCCACCACGGACAACGTAGCACAAATCTGTGTACGAATCTGCGTACTTCTCTTGTGTCCACTCATATACATTACCTGCAAGTCCATAGATGTTATTGATAAGTCCATCATCTCCTGTTCGCAATATTACACATTCATACTTTACAAAATTATAGTTCTTACAGTAGTTTCCCAATACTGTTGAATCCTCTACAATCTCCTCACTAGTTGCTGCACCAGACTCGATTACCCATTTCAGTAGAGTATCATATTCAGCTCCATACATCAAATGACTTGTAACTGTTTTGCTTACTACCATAGTACTTGTAATCTCTTTTACAGTTAGAAAATTGATATTTCTCCAAGGCATTGCATACATTACAGACCTTGGTTTTCCAGTATTTTTATCTCTAGAAATATCATAGCGAGAACTATAATATCCACCATACTTTTCAACGCTTTTCTTCTGCAAAAAAAGTTCACTAGTTAATGGTTCATGAAATTCACTTTCTGAAAATTCATCATTAAGGTAATTGATTCTTCCAAATTTTTCGTTGAAGTGAATTCCGTCAAGCGTAGCATTGGCAGTCAACAATCCTACTGGAGTCCATACAAATTGGTCATATGTTTCCATCAAAGCTCTAAGCTCATTTGGATTTTGCCAGTCAATACCATTAACACTTACTATTAGCTCTGGAATATGGTAGATAACTAAGCCATTATTTTTTCCCCAAATGATGTTCTCCTTTGATGCTCCAGATACTGTCCAGCCTTGTGGAACTACAGCTTTGTTTCCATTTTTATCTGTATACACAGATAAAACCTTTGCATATTCCCCAGCTGATACAGTTGGAAGCTCCGAATAAACTTCATTTGAAACAGTGTTCAGAGCTTTGATAATTAACCGTCCACTTGTTTCCTCTGAGACTTCAAGGGTTATACCCTTTTCTGCCTCAAGCACAATTTTGTTATGCCGATCTTTCATGGTTATTCCTCCTTATGATAATATTTTTATCGGTTTCTACATGGCTATTGCCATTATGTTAATAATAACACATTTCCTTGAATTTTGCAAATTTTGTAAACTTTGGATTTATTTATTTAAATTATACTATTTCTGTTTCTTGAATTTATGTCTAAATATTCCTTTTAGATTTTCTCTTTTGTATTTTGTGTTCCTTATTATCACATAACTCATTTTTTCCTCCTTATTTGTGCTAAACACACATCTGAATTTTTCTATTCTTGGCAGTTTAAGTAATATTGTAAGCATATATTCAATATACTTTTCTATTTTCACTATTATTACCAATCTGTTATTTTTGTTTTTCTCCATCTTTATATCAACTTTTATAAAAAAATATATAAAAAAGAAAGAGAGACTTCGAATTTTCAAAGTTCTCTCCTTTCATCTGCTTTTGGAAACAAATTAGGGTAGTTTTACAGTGGTCAGTGCTACTTAATATAAAGCGTGGCACGAAAGCCAGTTTTATAAAAGACTTCAGAAGGATCTTCTACGAAACCGCGATAGGCAACAGGATTAGTTCTACCAAAATCTACGTAAGCGCCACCACGGACAACGTAGCACGAATCTTTGTACTTCTCTTGTGTCCACTCATTTACATTACCTGCAAATCCATAGATGTTATTGATATGTCCATCTTTTCCTGTTGTGTATATTCCTTCTACAAAATTACGGTTATTACTATAGTTTCCCAATACTGTTGAATCCTCCGCAATCTCCTTAATAGTTGCTGTATCAGACTCAATTACCCATTTCACTCGAGTATCATATTCAGCTCCATACATCAAATGACTTGCAACTGTTTCACTTACTACCATAGTACTTGTAATCTCTTTTGCAGTTAGGAAATTGATATCTGTCCAAGGCATTGCATAACTTACAGACCTTGGTTTTCCAGTCTTTTCATCTTTAGAAATATCATAGCGAGAACTATAATATCCACCATACTTTTCAACGCTTTCCTTCTGCAAAAAAAGTTCACTAGTTAATGGGTCATAAAATTTTTCTGAAAATTCATATTTTTCATATTCATCATTCAGGTAATTGATTCTTCCAAATTTTTCGTTGAAGTGAATTCCGTCAAGCGTAGCATTGGCAGTCAACAATCCTACTGGAGTCCATACAAATTGGTCATATGTTTCCATCAAAGCTCTAAGCTCATTTGGATTTTGCCAGTTAATATCCATACCACTTACTATTGGCTCTGGAATATGGTAGATAACTAAGCCATTATTTTTTCCCCAAATGATGTTCTCATTTGGTGCTCCAGATACTGTCCAGCCTTGTGGAACTACAGCTTTGTTTCCATCTTTATCTGTATACACAGATAAAACCTTTGCATATTCCCCAGCTGATACAGTTGGAGGCTCCGAATAAACTTCAGCTTTGATAATTACCCGTTCACTTGTTTCCTCTGAAACTTCAAGGGTTATACCCTTTTCTGCCTCAAGCACAATTTTGTTATACCGATCTTTCATAGTTATTCCTCCTTATGATAATATTTTTATCGGTTTCTACATGGCTATTGCCATTATGTTAATAATAACACATTTCCTTGAATTTTGCAAATTTTGTAAACTTTGGATTTATCTATTTAAATTATACTATTTCTGTTTTTTGAATTTATGTCTAAATATTCCTTTTAGATTTTCTCTTTTGTATTTTGTGTTTCTAATAATTTAAAGCTCATATCTTGATAGCTACTTCCGTGTGTACTGCACTTTTACTTATGCAAAACTTCTTTGCCGCTCCTCTTACCGTATCTTTTGAATCTATAATATACTGTGCTAGGTTTGTAGCACGTTCCTCTATTGAATAATTTTTCATAAAGAAAACCTCCGTATGAATACGTTGTTTTTACATTTGTGTTCATACAGAGGTTGTATTAGAACAATAAAGTTCATTTTGTTATTAACATATTATTTTCCTATTGAAATTAAAAAGTTCTCTAATTTTTCTAAAAGATAGTCAGATGCTTCTTGTCCTCTTTCTTTCATATGTAACATTGTTATTAAATCTTCATCAGTTAAACTAATTATTAACTTACCATCTTCTTTAAGAATTCCTTCTGCAAGTTTAGTTGCATTTTTTGAAAATCCGAAATCTAGAAATTACTATTGCAACATTTCTAAGTGCTGAATTAAATAAATATTTTTCAGTTATAACTATATTGTTTTGTTTAAGCTCTTCACTATAATTTTTATATTCAAAAACTATAAATCTCGTATTATAATGCTCTATTAAAATTCTCCAAAATGATTTTGAACCCTTAATTCCACAAATTAAATCCATTATGAATAAATCATCATCTGTTTCTAACTGTTCTTTCATTTGAGTAAATTCTGACTCAAATAAATATTTAATTATCTTTGTACAAGTTTTTTCATATTCTTTATCAGATTTATCTTGTTTGCCTGGTTTTATATTTAATAATTCTTCTATTAGTCTTTTAGTTTTATACTCTTTTTCTTTTATATCTATTTGCATTTCATAATTTTTTGGTATTTCAAAGATTTTATTTATCGGAACTTCTGCTTTAATATTATTTATTGGATAAAATACACTTTTTTCTAATTGTTCAATCAACTTATTATTAGATTGACATATATATATTAAATTTCTAATATCTAATATAGTTGCATTATATTTTTCATACAGTCCTTCTTTTATTTTATCATCTATTTCGCATGTTAATATTAAGCATATTTGAATACTTTTAGGCTGAAACATTGTTACTCTTTTTAATAATATTATATTTGTAATTATATTATCAATTATATCTTTAGACACAAATCTATCTTTATAATTAACTACATTTACTACTACAATATTTTCTCCTTTAGTTATTTCAAAATCTGCATTCATTATAATACCATCTTTTTCTATAGCAACTTGTCTTTTTATATTATCAAATCCAATTCTTCTAAAGATGTCTATATACATATCTTCATTATTTATATCATATGTTTCAATATGTTTAAATACATATTGAAAATTACGCATTTCATCTAACCACTCATTTTTACGTGTATAGAATAATATTTTTTTACTTTCTTCGTTTATTTTACATATAGTTTCATAAACTTCTTTACTTATACTATCAGCATTATCAAAAATAATATAATTATATCCACTTAAACAAATATCTTCTTTAAGTTCATCATATTTTTCTATTTTATATGATAGATTTATTGGTTTTATTTTCGAAATTATTTTTTGGATTATTTGTTGAAATTGGATTTGTAATTCATATCTATCTGTTAAAATCAATAACCTTATAAATCTTTTATTTTGTATAAATTCAGTTACAAGTGATTCTATTATTGAATATTTTCCAATACCTGTAGCTATTTGTACTACTGTTTGATTATTTTCATTATTATGTTTTAAAATTTCATCTACTATTTTTTGTTTCACAAATACACCTCTTTTTATTAATTCATAAATTTTACATCTATTTTGATACTATGTACAAATTATTGCTTATAATTTCATGTGAATTTCCACCATGATAAACTTGAGTTACATTTTTAAAATCAGTGTTTTCTTTTATTTTTTGTATAATTTCTTCATTATTCATATACGTTTTTATACATAATATATAAGAATCTTCACTATTTAATTTTTCATCTTCTATAACGTATTTTAATTCATCTCTATTTACATTAATTATCATTGTTTTTTCATAAGTCATCATTTCAGGCACGCTTTGTATATGATTAAAGAAATTATCAAATACAAATACAAATGATTTATCTTTATTTTCTTGTGCTATATCTAAACACTCTTTATACTCTTCAAATAAAAGCTTTGGTTTTGAAAATACAAGTCCATTTAATACTAATATTGTAGCAATAATTATCATAACTGTATTTTTGTATTTAAATTTTAATAGATTATCTATTATTAAAAATAATGTAATAGAAATAAATGCACTCATTGGCATTATATATCTTAACTCTTGGAATGATGTTAATTTTACTACTACTAAAAAGTAACATATACTAGGTATTATAGTTAATAAAGTAATAAATTTTATATTTGACTTTTTATATAAATAACAAAATCCTAATAAGAAAGCTACAAAAATTACTGTAAATAATAACATATTATTTTTTATTGTAAATGCATATAACAAATGTCCTATATATTCACATAAATGTTTAAAATACTCACTATTTGCTAGATTTGATATACCTCTATCTGTAAATAATAAGTGATTTATACAAGGTATAAATATCAATATTCCTATTATTGCATATAGAATATGGAATCCTACATATTTTATTATATTTTTGTATTTTTTATCTTTAATCATCTTAATTATCATTAATATAAATATGAAAAATGCATAAATTGCAAAAAAGTATTGTGTTAAAAAACCAAGTACAGTTATAATACCTAAGCTTAAATTTAGTTTAGGTGTCAGATTAAAATCATTTTTGTATAATTTAATACTAAGATAAAAATATAACAATATGAAAAATGTAAGTACCATATACATTCTTTGATATATTACCATTGTAATTGTTCCCATAGAAAGTCCGAATAATATCAAAGTAGGAATTGTTAAATTTTCTTTATTTATAATTTTTAATGTCTTTTTAATTATTAAGCAGCTAAATATAAATGCAATAATATTTATAGTAAATATACAATATTTTGTAAATTGACCATTGAACAATATACTTGTAAAATGTACTAATGCATAGAAAAATGGTGGATGACTATCTTTTGTTTGATTATAATAAATTGATTTTAAATTTAAATAATTGTCTGGACTTAAAGTAACAGCCTTTTTTATATCTTCTTTTGTTTTCCATACAGGTTTTTGACTATTATACAATTCACCCATTTCTTCATCATAATTTTTTTGATTTAAAACATAATTTATGGCATTTTTTATTTCAATAAATATATTTTTATTTGCTACATGTCTTTCAATCATTATTGTATGATTATCTTTTTCTCCATATGGTGAGATTACACCATCATATGGATTTACTGATGAAACTATAGTATATATTTCATCTTCATGAAATCCTATTTTTTTAGTTTGATAAAAAAACATAACACCACACATTATAATAATTATAATGGCTACAATAATTTCTTTTAATTTTATTTTATCTTTTAACATATCTTTTACCTCTTAATTTAAATTTATTTACAATCTTTGTATACAATATCTTCTAAAAATCTTTTATTGCTTTTTATATTTTTTCTTATCTCTGTTCCACTTATCTTAATAATTTCTTTTTTGCTATCTACTTGTCTATCTATAATTTTTAAATACTTAGCAACATATTTTCCATAAGGTTCACTACTATAAAAATGAGTAGGTTTTTCTTGTTTTATAATGTCTGATAAATATTCTATTTGAATATTTACACTTTTTTTATCTAATCCATATTGTTTTGGTGGATTTTTAGCAAAATAGATTTTTACATTTGGATATAATATTTTTATCCATTTAGCTCTTTTTTTTATATCTATATCAATTAAATCTGTTTCATATATAACTACAAAAAATCTATCCATTTCTTTTATTCCAGTTTCAATTACTAATTGATGACCTTTATGAAGTGGAGCAAATTTTCCTATGGTAAATCCTACTTTTTCTTGTTTCATTTTTCCTCCATATATGATCTTATTTTTTTATTATTTTAGCTACAAAAAATCCCTCATATAATTCATTTGGACATACACACATTGTACCATCTATAGATGTTTTAAGTAATGGTATTTCTTCAAGAATTTTTTTATCAATTGGAACTATCTGTATAATATTTTTATTTAATAATTCAATTAAAACTTTTTCATTTTCCTCTTGTAATATAGAACATGTTGAATATACCATCTCTGATCCTTTTTTTAATATTTTTACTGCTTTTTGTAACAATTCTTTTTGAGTCTTTACTGACCTGTCTACTAGATCTTTAGTAAATATTTTTTCTAAATTTTCATAATTTATATTTATTGTTCCGCTTCCACTACAAGGAGCATCTAATAATATTTTATCAAAAGAAAAATAGTCATTTAATTTTCTAGAATCTTCTACTAAAACATTTACTCTATTTGCACCTTGCTTTTTTATATTATATTTTAATCTTTCTGCTCTTATTTTATTTTTTTCACAAGCTGTTATTAATGCTTTATTATTAGAAATTGCTGCCATTTGAGTAGTTTTCCCTCCAGGTGCAGCTGTCATATCTAATATATTTTCTTCATTAGTAGGTTTTAATATAATTGCTGGTATCATAGATGACAAACTTTGAAGATATATTTTTCCATTTTCATAAATATCTAACTTTTTTATATCTAATTCAGATGCATTTTCTATTATAAAAGCATCTTTATACCAAGAAACTTTACTAAACTTAATATTACATTTTTTAAGTTCTTTTTCTATTTCATCATTACTAGACTTTAAAGTATTTACCCTTAATGTTACTTTTCTATTTACACTATATCCTTCTATTATTTTATCAGTTACTTCTTTATCATATTGTTTTAATAACATATTAAGTAAAAATTCAGGTATTTGTTTTGTCAATTATATCACCCTTTTCTACTACTTTTGTATAACTATATCATAAAAAGAAAAAATACTCCATACTTTTGTATAGAGTATTTTTATTTATTAAGTATTTTCATCTAACTTAACTTCATTTATTTTATTAATAGTATTAAAATCATATTGAGTAATTTGTAAATTTGATAATGTATATAATTTATCTCCTATATATATTGCTCTATCTATATCTGTTTTATAATTTATATCTTGCTTAATTTCTCCATATTTCTCAAATCCTTTTTCTAAATCTATTTTAAATAAAACTAATGAATTAATATATTTATTATTTTTGTTTGAGTATGTTACAGGAAATCCAATTATTTGTTTATCTTTATTATAGAAAAGTGCTTTATGATTACTTGTTATTTGTGAATATGTGTATTTATCTCCAATATTTACATTAAACATTTCTTTAGGATTTTGTAAATCTGATACATCAAACATTGACATTTTCATATTATCATTTGTTATTCCACCATATCCATTTGATTTAGTATTATATCCAATTCCTATTATGTGTGTTTCATCATATGGATGTAGATAACTACTATAACCAGGTATTTTTAATTGTCCTTTTACAATTGGGTTTGTTGGGTTAGATAAATCTATTACAAATAAAGGATCAATTTGTTTAAATGTTACAATATATCCAACTTTTCCTATAAATCTTACTGAATATATTTTTTCTCCTTTAGCTAAATTATCTATTTTTCCTATTTGATTTAAGTTTTCATCTAATATATATAATTGATTATTAGAATTTTCATCATATCCTGATGTAGTTGCAATTCTTAAATTTCCCTCATATTCATCTATTGAGAATTGGTTATTTAAATATCCTTTTACTTCACCTTTACACTTAAGTTTTATTTGTGAATCTTTTAAATTAAACTTATATATAGTATTTTTATGATCATCTGACCAATATGATTGAGCTATATATAAATTATTTTCACTTGCATATACTGTACTGCCTGCACCGAAGAAAGTTTCTGTATTTACTGGATTATTATTATTAATATTAAATCCTGCAACTAACATATAATTATAGCTTTCTGTACCTTCAAAATATACTATATCATTACATTCTATTTTTTTTGTATTTTCATCAATTGCAGTATCTTTATATATTGGTAATATATTATCATCTTCTATATTTTTATAATAATTAGGAATTTTATTACTTATAAAATATATATTATCTCCTATCATTCTTGATTGTGTATAATTTCCATCTAAAGCTACTATTCTTGTTTGTTTAATATCTTCTTTATTTGATATATCATAAACTATCGCTTTTGCCATATTATTTGTATTAACTCTAGCTACATCTTCAAAAATATCTCCTATTTTATTAGATGTAGTTTCTTTTTCATAATTATAGCTATTTCCAAGTACAATTAATTTATTTTGATTTATATATATTTCTATAGGATAAAATCTTTCATTTTCTGATTTTATTTCTATTTTTGAAGCTATAGTTAAATCATTTGCTTTTACTATATATATTTTTCCATTTGATACATAATATATATATTTACCATCTGTTTTTACTATATCTGCTTCATCTACATTTTCTACTTGTACATTTGTTGTTGAATAGCTTTCTTTTTGTTCTGAAGAAGTAGCCTCTGATTTAACAGTATCCATCATTACTTCTCCATTTAGTTCTCCTACTGAATTATAATTTTCTTTTAAAATAGCTTTTAATTGTTCAATATTTTCAAATCTTGGTAAATCATCTTTTACTTCTGCAATTTGTATATCTGGTCTTTTTTCTTCTAAATTCAATTTATCTTTATTTATATAAATAATTCCTGTAGAAAATATAACAAATAACATTGCAGCACAAGCAGTTATATATTTAATATATGAGTATTTCGTTTGTTTTTTTGCTATTATTTTTTCAAAAGTATCTGTTTTTAAACTTTCTTTTGCATGAATTGAATCTATTGCTTTTTTATAATTATCTTTATTCATTTTCAAAACCTCCTTCTAATTTATCTTTTAGCATTTCTCTTGCTCTAAATAGCCATGTTTTTATAGTTCCTTCTTTTGTTTTCATTAAATCTGCTATTTCTTTTACTTTGTATCCTTCATAATATAGTAGATAAATTACAGTTTTATAATTTTGAGGTAAACTGCACACTGAAGAAAACACATCATTTTGCTCTTGTGTTTCAAATTCAATATTTTCATCTAAAGTAACTACTTTTCTATTCCAAGCAGATCTTTTTATATTTTTAGTTAAGTTTATTGTAACTCGTATAAACCATGCTTTCTCATGTTCCTCGTTTTTGAATTTAGGCATTTTTTCACTAAATTTCATAAACACTTCTTGAAATACATCTTCTGCATTTTCAATTATTCCACATCTTGTTAGAGCTACTCTATAAACTGTATCTGCATATTTTTCTATAATTTCTTTTACATATTCTTTATTCTGCATGTTTACTCCCCTTTCTACTATTAATACAAATTAAACTAGATTTTGGTTTCAAAACTTATTAATTTTTTTATCATCTTTATTATAACATTTATATATTAAACAATCTAATTAATATAAAAGCAAGAAATTATAAAAATAATCCTTGCTTTTATAAAATTTATTATTTACTTAACACTTTTTTATTCCAGCTATATTTATTACATTTAGGACATTTCATATATCTAGTTCTTCCATAATGCATCGCAAAATATACTTGCTTATAGCTTGGTATATATTTATTATGACAATGTTTACATTCATAATATCCTTCTTCTGCTTCAATTTTTAATGCAATAGATATTCCAATAATTAAAATTAAAAATGCTAATATAAATAATGCAATTCTAACAATAGTATTTTCAATAAAATATCCTACAATAAACATTAGAATAATAAATGTTATACTAGATGTATAGCCAATTACGTTTTCATAAAACATCATTTTTTTATTTTGTCTTTCTTCTTTTTTTGCCATTTCTATTAAAAGTTCTTCTGCTTTTTGATTATAATTTTCCATTTTAATCATCTCCCCACTTAATAATTCATTTACACTAATTTCTAATTCATTGCATAAATCAAGCATAATAGATGAATCTGGCATTCCATTTCCTGTTTCCCATTTTGATATTGCCCTATCTGTTATGCCTAATCTTTCAGCTAATTGTGCCTGTGTTAACTTTTTGTTTTTCCTGCATTCAGCAATAAACTTTCCTATTTTTACTTGATCCATAATTAACCTCCTTCATTTATAAAATACCAAAGTATTGTTATAAAATAAACAAACTATTAGTAGAGTTGATATTTTTTATTTAATTTTGCTTACATTTTTAAATAATATAAAAGCAAGAAATTGTTAATAATTACTTGCTTTTATATATTTTAATTTATACTATTTATTTAAGTCCTCTATTTCTTTTTCTAAATTTTCTATTCTCTCCATTAATATGTCTTTTTGTTTAATATATTCATCTTGATAAGACATAGTTTTTTTCATGTTAAAAAATAATATTGTCATAATTGCTAAAGATATAATAAGTATTATAATAATTACTAGAAAAATTTTACTTAATTTATTCATAATATACACCTCCTCTTTTGTTTATTTTACCATCTTATTATTTTAATTTATATTGACTTATATCAGGCTCAACAAATATTGAATCATCTACTTTATTAAATTCATATTCTCTTTCTGAAATTCTTTCTTCTTCTATTGTTTTAAAATACAAACCTGTATCTTTTTCTATATAAATTTCTTCACTACCATTTACTAATGAATTACTTGAAAAAAATCCTTTTATAATATAACATTCTTTTCCATCTTCATTAGCAGATTTTATACTTGCAAATATACTTCCTAAAAGTGTTTGCCATTTATTTTCTGTTTCTGTAAAATTATATATATTTACTGTCATAAGTCCTTCACTATCTAATTGAGCTATTTTGTTTTCTTTGTTATCCCAAAATGTATCTTTTCTTTCTCCATTATTATACATTGATATTTTTGAAATTTCCCCATTTAGATTTCTTTCTAAAAAAGCAACTTCTTTATTATCCTTCCTATAATATTCCATTGTAATAATTGTTCCATTATCTTCTGTTGTAACAGATTTTGTATAATAATTAGTACTATTTGAATAATTTGCTATTTTACCTTGCAAATCAGAAATAATAATATAATTTCTAATAGTATGAATAATAAAGATTACAATAATTACTAATATTAATATTCCGATTACTTTTAAAATTTTCTTTTTCATATAAAAACCTCCCTTTTTACTTTGAAAGGCAACCTAGCAATCATGAGTTATTTTATAACTTTTAGACCTATGGCTTTGCGTCATAAGCTTTCGCTTATTTTGCTTTTTTATAATATCTATTTATATTATAGCATAATTTTACTAATTTAACAAATTTAACCTAATCAAAAAATCTATTTGAAAATTGTAATTTGTCGAAATAAAATTATATCCATTCATCATTCTTTTTTATATAAAATTTTTTCATTATTTGTGCCATTATTAAATATATAAAAATTAAAATAAATATCCAAGCTAAATATAAATA
>CANQXY010000028.1 GCA_947627935.1 uncultured Clostridia bacterium
CCAATCTTTTTCTTTATTATATCAAAAAAATGAAAGTAAACACTTTTTTTGTGTCTACTTTCATTTTACCACTTCAAGAAATCCTACTTTTTAAAATGCTTAAAAATATTTAAATTTCAGGAAGAAAATTAATTGTTAACCTTGACAAACAATTTACGTAGGTATATAATGTTAACTATGGTTAACAAAGAAGGAGAAATGAATATGATATCTAAATCATTGGAACAATATTTAAAAACAATGTATATATTAAAACAGCAAAATGGAAACATAAGAGTAACTGATGTTGCAAAAAATATGAATTGTAGTAAACCAAGTGTAAATAAAGCAATATATAATTTAAAAGATAATGGATTTTTAAATTATGAATCATATGGAAAGATTGAACTTACAAAACAAGGAGAAGATTTAGCTAAAAAAATTTTAGAAACTTATGATATAGTATATTTATTTTTAAAAGAAGTTTTAAATTTAAGTTCAGAAGAAGCAGAAAAAGAAGCTGAGAAAATAAAACTTACAATATCAGATAATACAACAAATAAGCTTGCTAAATATGTTCATAAAACTTTAGGTTTAGAAAGTTTAGATTGTGATTATGATATAAATAAAGAAAAATGTAGATGTTGCTTAAGAAGAACAAATAAAAAATATTTAAATAATTAGGAAGGAAAGATTATGAGTAATAAATTATTAGAAATAAATGATTTGTATGTAAATGCAGATGAAAAACAAATTTTAAAAGGAATTAATTTAAAAATAAATAAAGGAGAAATACATGTGATAATGGGACCAAATGGATCTGGTAAAACTACAACAGCAAATGCTATATTAAATAATCCTTTATATACTAAGAAAAATGGTGTTATTAAATTTGATGGAGAAGATATTACTAATTTAAAAACAGATGAAATTGCAAGAAAAGGTGTATTTATGTCTTTTCAGTTACCAGAAGAAATACCTGGTGTTTCTGTTACTAATTTTCTAAAGTATGCAAAAAATAAAGTTACAGGAAAACCTGTTAAAATTTTTGAGTTTAAAGATGAACTAAAAAAATATATGGAAGAATTAAATATGAATCCAAAAAATATGGAAAGAAGTTTAAATGTTGGATTTTCGGGTGGAGAAAAAAAGAAAAATGAAATATTACAAATGCTTGTATTAAATCCTAAACTTGCAATTTTAGACGAAACAGATTCAGGACTAGATGTTGATGCAATAAAAATTGTATCAAAAGGAATTCAAATGTTTAAAAATAATAAAAATGCAGTTTTAATAATAACTCATAATACAAAAATATTACATAGTTTAAAAGTAGATTATGTACATGTTTTAGTAGATGGCAAAATTGTAAAAACTGGAACACAAGATTTAGCTAATGAAATTGAAGAAAATGGTTATGAAAAATATAAAATGGGAGTACAAGAATGAAAAAAACTAATCTTGAAGAAGTAAATAGAAATATTTACGATATAAAAAATGAAGATAAATATGATTATAAGATAAAAAAAGGCTTAACTTTAACAATCGTAGATGAAATATCAAGACAAAAAAACGATCCTGATTGGATGAGAGAATTTAGAATAAAAGCTCTAGAAGTTTATAACAAATTAGAACTTCCAACTTGGGGACCTGATATTTCAGAACTTAATATGGATGAGATAGCAACATATGTAAGACCTAAAACAAAATTAAATACTTCTTGGGAAGATGTTCCAGAAGATATAAAAAACACATTTGATAAACTTGGAATTCCAGAAGCTGAAAAAACTTCTTTAGCAGGAGTTGGAGCTCAATATGATTCAGAAGTTGTTTATCATAGTATTAAAGAAGATTTAATAAAACAAGGTGTTATATATACAGATATGGAAACAGCAGTAAGAGAATATCCTGATTTAGTAAAAGAACACTTTATGAAATGTGTTCCAATATATGATCATAAATTTGCAGCATTACATGGAGCTGTTTGGTCTGGAGGTTCTTTTGTTTATGTTCCAAAAGGAGTTAAAGTAGATATTCCGCTTCAATCATATTTCAGATTAAATTCACCAGAATCAGGTCAATTTGAACATACTTTAATTATAGTAGATGAAGGTGCATCACTTCATTTTATAGAAGGATGTAGTGCACCTAAATATAATAAAGTAAATCTTCATGCTGGTTGTGTTGAATTATATGTAAAAGAAAACGCATATTTAAGATATTCAACAATTGAAAATTGGTCAAAAAATATGCTTAACTTAAATACTAAAAAAGCAATAGTAGAAAAAAATGCTAAAATGGAATGGGTAACAGGTTCTTTTGGATCTAAAATATCAATGTTATATCCAATGAGTATATTAAATGGACAAGGTGCTAAAACAGAATATACAGGAATTTCATTTGCAGGAAAAGGACAAAATCTAGATAATGGATTTAAAGTAATTCATAATAGTCCAAATACATCAAGTGTAGTAAATGCAAAATCAATATCTAAAAATGGAGGAAAATGTACTTATAGATCTTTAGTTAAAATAAATGAAAATGCAAAAAATTCTAAATGTTCTGTTTCTTGTGAATCACTTATGCTAGATGATATATCAATATCTGATACAATTCCTGTAAATGATATACAAAATGATGAAGTAGAATTTTCACATGAAGCAAAAATAGGTAAAATAAGTGATAAAGCGATATTTTATTTAATGAGTAGAGGCTTATCACAAGAAGATGCTTTAGCAATGATAGTAAGAGGCTTTGCTTATCCAATATCAAAAGAGTTACCATTAGAATATGCAGTAGAAATGAATAATTTAATAAATTTAGAAT
Source organism: uncultured Clostridia bacterium (assembly GCA_947627935.1). Lineage (GTDB taxonomy): Bacteria > Bacillota > Clostridia > TANB77 > CAG-508 > CAG-269. The sequence goes on from CANQXY010000028.1 coordinate 2,806, forward strand.
TAGAGGGGGCAATAGGATAATGATTAAATTAAATGAAACACCAGTTAGAACCTCAAGAAATTTTAATATTAATAATATTAAATTAGAAAATGTTGATATACCAGATAAAGTTCAAGACTTTGACAATTTAGAAATTTTAGGTAAAAACTCAAAATTAACAATACAAGAAAATGTAAGTGACTTTGATTTAGAATATGGATTAGGTGATATATTAACAAATCATGTAAAAGAAAAATCAAATAAAAAGATTAGATTAATAATTGATAATAAAAATAATGAAGAATTATATTTAAATTTTAAATTTGATAATAATAATTTACAATTAATTGATAATATTGAAATTATCGCAAACGAAGATACTAAATCAACTATTATAATAAAATATGAATCAGATAAACAAATTAATGCATTTCATAATGGAATAATTAATTTAATAGCTAAAAGTAATTCACAAATTGATATAATATTAGTCAATTTATTAAATAACACTTCTAACAATTTTATATCAATCCAAAATAAATTAGATAATAACTCTAAAGTTAGATATACATTAGTAGATTTTGGAGGTAAAAATAGTATAACTAACTATTATTCTAATTTAATAGGAGAATGCTCTGAAAATATTTTAAATACAATTTATCTTGGTAAAGATAATCAATTATTTGACTTAAATTATATTGTAAATTTAAGAGGAAAAAAATCAAATGTTGATATAGAAGTACAAGGAGCATTAAAAGACAATGCTAAAAAACATTTCAAAGGTACAATCGATTTCAAAAAAGGTTGTAAAAAATCAAAAGGAAATGAAAATGAATCTTGTATGTTATTATCAGATACTGCCAAATCATTAGCATTACCAATGCTTTTATGTTCAGAAGAAGATGTAGAAGGAAATCATAGTACTTCAAGTGGAAAAGCAGGAGAAAAAGAATTATTTTATATTATGAGTAGAGGTTTTGAATTAAAAGAAGCATTAAAATTAATGGTAAAAGCTAAGTTTAACAAAATATTAGAAAATATTAAAAATGAAGAACTAAAAAATAAAATTATAGATGAAATTGATTTAAGATTAGACTAGTTGTAGGAGATATGTAATATGGATATTTTACAATTATATAATAAAGAAAAAGTAATAAATAGTGTATTTAGAAAAAAATATAATTATAAGGATGAAAATATTTTTTATAAACAAGTATTAGAGTTAATATGTGAAATTAATGAACTTGCATATGAGACTAAATGTTTTAAATATTGGAAAAACGAAAAGCAGAGTTCAGCTGAAATAACAATACCTGAATTTGCAGATTGTTTAATGATAACATTATGCTTCTGCGATTTAGCACAAATGGAAATTATAAATCTTCCTGAATTAAAAGAGAATAATTTAGTAAAAGTATTTATTGAACTTAATAAGCTTGCTTCATCTATTACTATAGACTTAGATAAAGATATTCTTTTAAAAATATTAGCATATTTAGTAGAAGTATCAAAATTATTAGGATATTCAGAAGAAGAAATTTTAAAATATTGTAATGAAAAAATGGATAAAACATTAGAAATGATTAGTAAATAATAAGTTAATTTTATAGAAAGGATAAATTAATGGATATTGTAGATATAAAAAAAGATTTCCCTATTTTAGAAAATAAAAATATAACATATTTAGATAGTGGAGCCACAACACAAAAACCAACTAAAGTAATAAAAGCAATTGAAGAATTTTATGAAAAATATAATGCAAATCCACATAGAGGAGCATATTCTTTAAGCATAGAAGCAACTGAAGTTTATGAAAATACAAGAACTAAAATTGCTAATTTTATCAATAGTAGAAGTAGAGAAGAAATAATATTTTCTAAAAATGCTACAGAATCTTTAAATCTAATTGCATATTCATATGGATTAGATAACTTAAAAAAAGATGATGAAATAGTATTATCAATAATGGAACATCATTCAAATTTGGTACCATGGCAAATGGTTAGTAAAAAAACAGGAAGCAACTTAAAGTATATGTATATAAATTCTGAATTTGAAATATCTGATGAAGAAATAGAAAGTAAGATTACAGATAAAACAAAAATAGTAGGTATTACACATGTTTCAAATGTATTAGGTACTATAAATAATATAAAAAAGATTATAAAATATGCACATAAAAAAGGTGCCATTGTTGTAGTTGATGCTTCACAAAGTATACCTCACATGAAAATAGATGTACAAGAATTAGATTGTGATTTTTTAGTTTTTTCAGGACATAAAATGCTAGCTCCACTAGGAATAGGAGTTTTATATGGAAAAAAAGAATTATTAAATAAAATGAATCCATTTATAATGGGTGGAGATATGATTGAATATGTACATGAACAAGAAACAACATTTGCTCCACTTCCTAATAAATTTGAAGCGGGAACACAAAATGTTGAAGGTGTAATAGGCTTAGGAGCAGCAATAGATTATATTTCTGAAGTAGGATATAATAATATACAAAAAATAGAAAAAGAAGTAACTGAATATGCAATAGAAAAGCTAAGAAAACTAGATTTTCTTGATTTATACTTAACACCAAATACTCAAAACCATTGTAGTGTAATTTCATTTAATATAAAAGGAGTACATCCACATGATGTTGCAAGTATATTAGATACAGAAGGTGTTTGCGTTAGATCTGGAAATCATTGTGCACAACCATTATTAAGATCTTTAGGAATGGACTCTACTTGTAGAGCAAGTTTCTATTTCTATAATACAAAAGAAGATGTTGATAAATTAATAAAAGCTTTAAAAAAAGCATATGAAATGTTTAAAAAATACATTGATAATATATAAATTTATATATGATATTAAGGTAGGATTAAATATGAATATTAATAATAATTTAATAGAGAATTCATTAAAATTTTATGGAATAAATAATAGAGATTATTTAGATAGATGTAAAAAATGTATAAATGAAATAAATCAAAATTTAGAAATACAACTTGAGATGTATAAAATATATAATATTTTATATATTGATAATACCAATAAAATATCACAATTATGGGAAATTAAGAATATAGAAGAATTATTTAAAAATAAAGTTAATCCGTTTATTACAAATATATTATTACTTTTGGGATATGAAATACACATAAATAATATGAAAAAATACAATTTAGATGACAAACAATGCGCTATCCATAAAAAAAGGGTAAGAGAATGTCTAACAAATGATATATATGAAAGAAAATATGAAGGAATAAGAATATCTCAAATGTTATGGGGAACTTATTTTATTAATGTAAAATTGATAGAAGTTGGGAGATTACAATATGCACTTAATAAATATAATCCAATAACACAAAAAGAAGAATTGTGCATAAAAATACATATACCAAAAGATAAAAATTTAGATATTTATGAAGTAAAAAAATCTTTAAATAAATCAAAACAATATATATTTAAATACTTTAAATTAAATAATCCTAAATATTATTGCGATTCATGGTTATTAAGTAATCAAGTAAGAAGTATGTTAGATAACTCTTCTAATATAGCTAAATTTCATGATTTATTTAATGTAGTTGAAGGAAAAGATTGCATAAACAATATTTTAAATTTTGTTTTTAATATAGATTTCTGCAATGAATATAAAGAATTAGACGAAAAGACATCTTTACAAAAGAAAATAAAAAGTTTCTTAATAAAAGGTGGAATAATTAAAGAAGGAATAGGAACTTTAAAGTAAAAAAGGAGAATAAAGCATGGACGATTTAACAGAAGTTTATAATGAATTAATTATGGAACATAGTATGAATTCATATAACAAAAAGAAATTAGAAAACGCAGATTATAGTGAAATTGGGCATAATCCAAATTGTGGAGATGAAATAACTCTAGAAGTAAAACTAAAAGGAGATATTATAGAGGATATGGCATTTTTAGGACATGGATGTGCAATATCACAAGCTTCAACTTCTATAATGATAGATACTTTAAAAGGAAAAACAATTAAAGAAGCTAAAGAAATTATAAAAATATTTATAGAAATGATAAAAAGAGAAACAAAAAATGAGGAAGATTTAAAAAAACTAGAAGATGCAATAGCTTTTAAAAATGTTGCTAATATGCCAGCAAGAGTTAAATGTGCATTACTTGCATGGCACACTATTGAAGATATATTAGATAAAAATGGAAATTGCGGAACAGGAAGTATTAATTGTTGCAATTAAGAGGTAAATAAAATGGAAAATAAAAAAGTATTATTAGGAATGAGTGGAGGAGTTGATAGTAGTGTATCAGCACTTCTCCTAAAAAATAAAGGATATGAAGTAATAGGTACTACTTTAGAATTATTTGCAGGTAGTAGTTGTTGTGATGTAAATACATATATTGATGCTAAAAATATTTGTAATCAAATAGGTGTACCTCATTTTATATATAATTGTAAAGAATTATTTAAAAACCATGTAATAGATGATTTTATTGATTGTTACTCAAATTGTAAAACTCCTAATCCATGTATTGAATGTAATAAATACATGAAATTTGGATTTATGTGGGAAAAAGCAAAAGAATTAGGATGTAATTATATAGCAACAGGACATTATGCTAAAACAGAATATAGTAAAAAATATAATAGATGGGTACTAAAAAAGTCTAATGCAGGTAAAAAAGATCAAAGTTATGTATTATGGAATATTCCAAAAGAATTGCTTGAACATATAATATTTCCTTTAGCAGAATTTGAAAGTAAAGAAAGAATAAGAGAAATTGCAAAGGAAAATAATTTAAAAGTTGCAAATAAACCAGATAGTGAAGATATTTGTTTCGTACCAGATGGTAATTATAAAAAATTCTTAGAAAATAATTCTGACATAAAACCAAAAGAAGGTAATATAGTAACATCAAATGGAAAAATATTAGGTAAACATACAGGATTATATAATTATACAATAGGACAACGTAAAGGACTTGGAATTTCTTATAGTGTTCCACTTTTCGTTATAGGATTTAATAAAGAAAAAAATGAAGTAATTGTAGGAGAAGAAAACGAATTATATAAAAAAGAAATACTAGTTGGTGATGTTAATTTATTATTAGTAGATGAGATAAAAAAGCCAATAGAAGTAGAAGTTAAAACAAGATATTCTTCTAATGTTGCTAAAGCAAAGATTATAAATCAAGACAAAAATATAAAAGTTATATTTGAAAAACCTCAAAGAGCAATAACTCCTGGTCAATCAGCTGTTTTTTATATAGAAGATATAGTTTTAGGTGGAGGAAAAATAATTTCATAAAATATTTTAAAAGGAGAATTAGATTATGAAAGAAAAGTTTGATATTCAGGGTATGACCTGTAGCAGTTGTCAATCACATGTAGAAAAAGCAGTAAATAAATTAGATGGAATAAACATGGTAAATGTTAATTTACTTTCTAATAGTATGATTGTAGAATATGATGAAAATAAATTAGATAATGAAAAGATAATAAAAGCTGTTATAGATGCAGGATATGGCGCAAGTGTACAAGAAAAAACTTCAAATAAACAGTTAAAAAAGGAAACTAAACAATTAAATGATAAAGACATAATTAAATCTATGAAAAAAAGACTAATTATATCAATTTGTTTTTTGATTCCACTTATGTATATATCTATGAATCATATGTTTAATGAGTGGTTTGGTCTTCCTGTACCACAAATTATAAAACAATTATTTTATGGAACAGAAAATTCAATAAATTTTGCATTTACACAATTTTTATTATTACTTCCAATTGTGTATTTAAATAGAAACTATTTTATAGTAGGATTTAAAAGATTATTTAAATTAAGTCCAAATATGGATTCATTAATTGCAATAGGAAGTTCTTCTGCAATAATTTATGGAATATATGCTATATATATGATAGGATTTACTTTAGGCCATAACCAAATTGATATTGCGCAAAAATATACAATGGATATTTATTTTGAATCAGCAGGAACAATCCTTACATTAATTACACTTCGGAAAGTATTTAGAAACAAAATCAAAAGGAAAAACTACTGATGCTATTAGTAAATTAATTAATTTAGCTCCAAAAACAGCAATTGTCATAAGAGATGATAAAGAGATAGAAATTAATACAGATGAAATAATTATAGGAGATATAATTATAATTAAACCAGGTGCAAGCATACCAGTAGATGGTGTAATTATAGAAGGAAATTCATCTATTAATCAATCTAGTATAACGGGAGAAAGTATACCAGTAGAAAAAAATATAGGTGATGATGTAGTTTCAGGTACAATTAATAAAAATGGATATTTTAAAATGAAAGCTACTAAAGTTGGAGATGATACAACACTTTCTCAAATTATAAAATTAGTAGAAGAAGCGGGAAATTCAAAAGCTCCAATTGCAAAACTTGCAGATAAGGTAGCTGGAGTATTTGTACCTATTGTTATATTTATAGCAATTTTATCAGCTATGTTTTGGATATTAAATGGACAAACATTTGAATTTGCATTAAGTATTGGAATTTCAGTATTAGTAATTTCGTGTCCATGTGCTTTAGGATTAGCTACACCTGTTGCTATAATGGTAGGAACAGGAAAAGGAGCACAAAATGGGATTTTAATAAAATCAGCAGAAAGTTTAGAGTTATTACATTCTATTGATACAGTAGTTTTAGATAAAACAGGAACAATAACTGTTCGGAAAGCCAAAAGTTACTGATATAATATCTAAAATAGAAGAAAATGAATTGATAAGATTAGCGGCAAGTTTAGAAAAAAAATCTGAACATCCGTTAGCAGAAGCTATTATAGAAAAATCAAAACAAATAAATGAAAAAATACTTGATATTCAAGATTTTGTATATACTTCAGGCAGAGGAATAAAAGGTAAAATAGATAATAAAGAATATTTTGGAGGAAATTTATTATTTATTAATGAAAACAATATTAATATTGATGAAGATTTATTAAATAATAGTAAAGATCTTTCAAAACAAGGAAAAACTGTTATATATTTTGCAGACAAAGATAATGTAATTGGAATAATTGCAGTTGCAGATACTGTTAAAAATACTAGTTTTGATGCTATTAAGGAATTAAAAAATAGAAATATCCAAGTTGTAATGTTAACAGGTGATAATAAAGTTGTTGCAAATACTATAGCAGGAAATCTTAACATAGATAAAGTTATTTCAGAAGTAATGCCAGTAGATAAAGAAAAAGAAGTTGAAAAATTACAAAATGAAGGAAAAAAAGTTGCTTTTGTTGGAGATGGAATTAATGATAGCCCAGCTTTAGTAAAAGCAGATGTAGGATTGGCTATTGGATCAGGAACAGATGTAGCGATAGAATCAGCAGATATAATATTAATGAAAGATAATTTGTTAGATGTTGTATCAGCAATTGATTTAAGTAAAGCAGTAATAAAAAATATTAAAATGAATTTGTTTTGGGCGTTCTTTTATAATATTATAGGAATACCTATAGCTGCTGGAGTATTTTATTTAAGTTTAGGACTTAAATTAAGCCCAATGATAGGAGCTTTAGCAATGAGTTTAAGTTCTGTATGTGTTGTTACAAATGCATTAAGACTTAACAATTTAAAATTAAATTTTAAAAAAGAGGAGAGAAAGAAAATGGAAAATGTAAAAATAATTAATATTGAAGGAATGCAATGTAATCATTGTAAAATGACTGTAGAAAAGGCTTTAAATTCTATTGAAGGAGTTACAAAAGTAGAAGTAAATTTAGAAAATAAAAATGCAATTATAGAATCAGAAAAAGAAATAGATAACAATGAAATTATAAAATTAATAGAAGAAGCAGGATTCAAAGTAAAAGATATAGCAAAAAAATAGGAGATAATTATGAAAAAAGATATAGACAAAGAAAAAATTGAAAAAGCGGTAAAAGATATATTAATTGCTATTGGTGAAAATCCAGAAAGAGAAGGATTAATAGAAACTCCAAAAAGAGTAGCAAAAATGTATGAAGAAGTTTTTGAAGGAATTAAATATTCTAATAAAGAAATTGCAGATATGTTTTCTAAATGTTTTAGTCATGAAGAAAAAGATATTGTTATTGTAAAAGATATACCTGCATTTAGTTATTGTGAACATCATATGGCACTAATGTATAACATGAGTGTTACAGTTGCATATATTCCAAATGGTAAAGTTATTGGACTTTCTAAAATTGCAAGAATTGTTGATATGGTAACAAAAAGATTACAATTACAAGAAAAAATTGGAACAGATATTGCAGAAGTAGTAAGCTTAGCATGTAATACTAAAGATGTTGCTGTTATAATTGAAGCAGAACATTCTTGTATGACAGCAAGAGGAATAAGAAAACCTGGAGTTAAAACAAACACATCAACATTAAGAGGAAAGTTTAAAGAAAATAAAGAAGTTAAAGAAGAGTTATTTTTGATGTTAAAAAAATAAGATTAATAAATTTATAATAAAACAAAATTTTATAATATGGAGAAAAGATGTCAGAATATAAAGAAATAAATGAAATAATAAAAGAAGAATTAAAAGAAAAAGGGTATACCAATAAATTAATAGATTATACAGAATTTTTATCTTTATATGAACCATATAGAGATAAGATGAAAGAATCAGATTTTGTAAACATATTAGGAATGTCTTATAGTAGTTATAGGAATATAAAATCTAAACCAAATGGGAAAGCAAGAATATTAAAGACGGAAAAGGTAAATAAAGAATTACAAGAAGAAATAATAAGTAATTTAAAAGAAAAAGGATATACCAATAAATCGATAGATTATACAGAATTTTTATCTTTATATGAACCATATAGAAATAAGATGACAGAATTAGATTTTGTAAACATATTAGAAATGTCCGATGGTAGTTATAAAGATATAAAATATAATCCGAATAGAAAAGCAAAAATATTAAAGACAGAAAAGGTAAATAAAGAATTAGAAGAAGAAATAATAAATAATTTAAAAGAAAAAGGATATACCAAAAAATTAATAGATTATACAGAATTTTTATCTTTATATGAACCATATAGAGATAAGATGAAAGAATCAGATTTTGCAAATATATTAGGAATTTATTATCTTGGCTATAATAAAATAAAAAATAATCCAAATATGAAAGCAAGAATATTAAAGGACGAAAAGGTAGTAAATAAGGAATTAGAAAAAGAAATAATAAGAAATTTAAAAGAAAAAGGATATACCAATAAATCTATAGATTATATAGAATTTTTATCTTTATATGAACCATATAAAGATAAAATAACAAAATCAGATTTTGCAAATATATTAGGAATAACTTATTATAATTATATTAATATAAAATCTAAACCAAATGTGAAAACAAAAATATTAAAGACGGAAAAGGTAAAAGAAGAATTAGAAAAAGAAATAATAAGTAATTTAAAAGAAAAAGGATATATCAATAAATCGATAGATTATACAGAATTTTTATCTTTATATGAACCATATAAAGATGAAATGACAGAAAGAGATTTTGCAAATATATTGGGATTATCTTATTGTAATTATTTTAAGATAAAATGTAAACAAGGTATGAAAGCAAGAATATTAAAGACGGGAAAGGTAAATAAAGAATTACAAGAAGAAATAATAAGAAATTTAAAAGAAAAAGGATATACCAATAAATTAATAGATTATACAGAATTTTTATCTTTATATGAACCATATAAAGATAAAATGACGGAAAGAGATTTTGTAAACATATTAGGAATGTCTTATAGTAGTTATAGGAATATAAAATCTAAACCAAATGGGAAAGCAAGAATATTAAAAACAGAAAAAGTAAAAGAAGAATTACAAGAAAAAATAATAAGTAATTTAAAAGAAAAAGGATATATCAATAAATTAATAGATTATACAGAATTTTTATCTTTATATGAACCATACAAAGATAAAATGACAGAAATAGATTTTGCAAATATATTAGGAATAGCTTATGGTAATTATTATAATATAAAATATAAACAAGGTGTGAAAACAAAAATCAATACAAAAAGAGAAATTATTAAAAGACTAAAATATCAAATAAATCTAGAATCAAGAAAATATAGTAAACAAGAATTAGAAGATATTTGCCAAAAAAATGATGTAACA
>CANQXY010000029.1 GCA_947627935.1 uncultured Clostridia bacterium
CATTTCTAATATAGCTTTTACTTCTGATGAATTACTCTGCCATATATTTGATGTTAGCAAGCCTTGAAACTTTTCATTTTCCCATTCTGGCATTTCTAATATAGCTTTTACTTCTGATAAATTACTACTCCATATATTTGATGTTAGCAAGCCTTGAAACTTTTCATCTTCCCATTCTGGCATTTCTAATATAGCTTTTACTTCTGATGAATTACTCTGCCATATATTTGATGTTAGTAAGCCTTGAAACTTTTCATCTTCCCATTCTGGCATTTCTAATATAGTTTTTACTTCTGATAAATTTCTTTCATATAATAACTCACAAATTAAGAAGTCACGATTTCCAATAAGTTTATTAATTTCTATTATTTTTTCATCTTTATTCATATTTTTTTATTCAACTCCCCTCTGGGTTCATTTGATATTATTATAAAATTCTTCCAATAAGTTCATGTCTTCACTAGCTCTATTTAAAAATTGCTTATTATATTTTTCATTCAATTTTACATATTTTTTTATAAACTCATCATAATCAAAATTAAATAAATCTAAATAATCACTTATTATATCATCAATAAAATTGCATTTTTCTTTTCTTAAAAAATTATATATTTTGTAAAAATTTTCTTTATTTAGATTTTTAATAACTGATTCAGAATATTTTTCTTTTATTTTCTCTACTTCTTCCAAATTATATCTCCCCCTCTTAATTTTATTTATTTTTTACAATAATTGTATTGCACTTATTATTTTATTTTTCAAATTTAATTTTTGTTTACGAACATTTTTTCTTTCACATTATTACTATTTTTCTAAATAAATTGTAACAATAAAATTTAAAAAATTCAATATTTCTACTTATTTTCCACTAACCACTTATAAACTTCATCTTCTGTAATTTTTCCTTATAGTCTAAATAAAAATACTTTTACTAATTTTTATATTTTTTACTCTATAACAAAATAGAGCCCTCTAAATTAGAGAGCTCTATCGTTCAGGTACAGTATCAGTGGGCAGTGCTACTTAAAGCACAAACCAACCAACAGATTCTCCATAGTGAAAAAAATATTTGTGGTGTAAATCAATGGATGCAAGCGGACTGGTGTTACCATAATTTCTGAAGCAACCACCAGCCAAGTAGTAACCTCCGGCTTCCTCATCTTTAGCTAAAATTTTTTTAACATTAGCTAAGTCACATTTACCTGCGACTTTTCTGGAACCAGTATCTTCAATAAAGCAGTTATTACCTTCTGAGTTGTAGTAATTTCCCAACTCTCTTGAGTCAGTACATACTGAATTCCAAGCATCAGAGACAGTCCAGCCTTCATTAATCAGGCTGTTGATAAGCCATCCCGAAAATAGAGTATACTCATCCTTTGTGCCAAGTCGAAGGCCGTTTTTCTTTGCTAGTTCTTCCCACTCATTATAGGAATAACCCACAGCAGGTATGAAGTTAGGAATGAATTGAAGCTTGTCATTATTATCTATTGACGGATCATTGACAAAAACCTCAAATTCTTTAATTGATTTACTGATAGCCTTTTTGAGATTATCCATAAATATCTCTTCCGTATTGTTTACCGGTTTGTGCTTCATCAGTTTTGCATAAACAGGGCTGTCAGAGCCAGGAATCTTAATAGTCTCAAACTCTGTAGCTTTTATTTCGTAATTTCTTGCCATAATCTGTTCGATGCACTTCTGCACCTCTTCTTCTTCAAGATAAGGGTTCAGAATTGCCTGAACATTTTCCTTGATTGCAGTTTCCATCGCAAGCACAAGTTTTCCTGCATCATCCTTATGGACGAAAAAGGTTTCTCCGCTATGTGTGTGCTGAGTTTCTTTCTGTAATATAGCAGAAATCTCTATAGCAAACTTTGCTGCATTCCGGTTTCCTAGATGCTCTTCCAGAATCTTCTGGATTTCCTGAACCTCGTTCATAACCGTTGCGTTTTTCATAATTGCTTCCTCCTTAAAATTTTAATAGAAATTTTTGGTTGAACGGACAAATGCATTCTAAAAAATGCATTTTAATTATATCATTTTATGTAAATTTTTGCAAATTACTATTTATATAAATAAATTGTAATAACAAAATCTTAAAAAATTAATATTTTTATTTATTTTCTACTAACCACTTATAAACTTCATCTTCTGTAATTTTTTCTTTAAAGAATATAAAGATTACATTTGTGTAAATGCAATAGGAAAAATTTCTAGACCTGAATTACATTACAAACCATTTTTCTTTATTATTGAAAAAAACAATTTAAAATACATTCGCTTTTACAATTTAAGTCATTCTTGTGCTAGTTTATTATTAGCGAGAGGTATTCCAATGAAAGCAATACAAGAATGATTAGGTCATTTCACATATTCAACTACTGATAACCTTTACACACATTTAGAAAGTAACAAAAAAATATTCAGCTAATGTTTTAGCTGAAGCAATTAATTTTGCATAAAAAAATTATCATATTAACTACTTCCAAAATCGGTTTTAAGGAAAGTGTGAATATGATAATTCTTTTGGCTGGGCTGGCTAGATTCGAACTAGCGCATGCCAGAGTCAAAGTCTGGTGCCTTACCGCTTGGCTACAGCCCAATATAAAATTATGGGGTGGAAGATGGGACTCGAACCCACGGTCTCCAGTGCCACAAACTGGCGCGTTAACCAACTACGCTACATCCACCATCATTGTAGCTCATTTGTGAGCACATATATTATTTTAACCATAATTTATAAATTTGTCAATAACTTTTTATATATTTGTTATTATTTCTAGTTTAATTTATATACATTTATCATTAAATAAAAGGATTTATATTAATATAAATCCTTTATATATTTTTATTCTTCAGTTGTTGTCATAAATGAATTTGGGTCAATTCCATATAATTGATATAGCCATGAAGTATAATCAAATGGTTCTAATGTTTTTGGAAGTCCATAATCAACTCCATATGTTTCTACTGTAACAGATTTTATAACTGGAGGATTTACAGGTGTGCTTTTTTCTGCATCTTCTGAATTTTCATCTGCAGATTTAACTTCTACAGCTTCTATTTTATGAACTATATCTAATCCTTCAATTACTTTTCCAAAAGCTGCATAATATCCATCTAATGATGTGCTAGTATTTGTCATTATAAAAAATTGTGAACCTGCTGAATTATAAGATTCATCTACTAATGTTGAAGAATAAGATGTATAATCAGATCTTGCCATTGATATAACTCCTTCTTCATGTTTTAATGTATTATTATCATATCCATTAGCAATAAATTCTCCTGTTATAGAATAATTTTCTGTATTTCCATCATTTTTTAAATTTCCAATTGTTGGTGAACCTGTTCCATCTCCATTTGGATCTCCACCTTGAATCATAAATCCACTTACTATTCTATGGAAAGTTAAATTATTATAAAATCCATTATTTGCTAAAGTAATAAAATTAGCTACTGTATCTGGTGCAATTTCAGGATATAATTCAAGCTTAATAGTTCCAAAATTTTCTACTTCCATTGTAACTATTGGATTTTTTACTTCCATAGTATATTTTTTATAATATCCATAACATAATGCTGCAATTAATGCTATTATAATTAATATTATTATAATTAAATAAACTTTTTTAAATTTTTTCATAATTTTCCTCCGTAATTTTATAAAATGATATTATCAAAAACAAATTGTTCTTGCATTCTTCTTAAAGATTGTTTTATAGCCATAGCTCTTACTTCTCCGATTCCATCTACATTATCTAGCTTATCTATATCTGCAGCTAAAATGTGTTGGAATGATTTAAATGATTTAACTAAATTTTCTACTATATTGCTTGGCATTCTTGGTACTTTATTTAAAATTCTATATCCCTTTGGATAAACAGCAACTTCATCATAATTATCAAAGTTTTCATATCCTAATAGTTTAGCAATCATCTGTGGTTTCATCAATTCTTCATATGATAACATTGATAATCCATCTAAAACCTTTTCAGTTGTCAATCTCTTTCTAGTTGGTGCTATATAATCTTTTATAATTAATAATTCTTCTTTTTCAAGTCCACCTATTAATTCTTCTAGCTGCATATTAACTAGTCTTCCATCTTGTCCAAGTTCATATATCTCAGTTTGAATCTCTTCAACTATTTTCATAACCATTTCTGCTCTTTGTATTGCTGTTATTACATTATCTAATGTTACAATATCATTAAATTCGTATTCATTTAATATATTTAATTTATTATCAAATACTTTTTTATATTTTTCCAAAGTTTGAATTGCTTGATTTGCTTTATTTAAAACCACTTCTGTATCTTCTAAAATATATCTATCATATCCTTTAAATACAGTTATTATTCCTCTTCTTTGTGAAATGCTTATTACTAATTCTCCTGTTTGTTTAGCTGTTCTTTCAGCTGTTCTATGTCTAGTACCTGTTTCTACAGTAGGAATTGAATATGATGGAACTAATTGTGCATTTGCAAATAATATTTTTTTCATATCACCACTTAATACTATTGCTCCATCCATTTTTGCAAGCTCATATAGTTTAGATGAATTATAATCTTCGTTAATATAAAATCCTCCATCTACAACTTCTTGAATTACTTCTTTACTATCAGTAATTAATAATAATGCTCCTGTTTTTGCTTTTAATATATTATCTAGTCCATCTCTTATAGGTGTTCCTGGAGCAATCATTTTTAAGATTTCTGTTATATTGTTAGTTTGTTCTGGTCTCAAGTTGTTACACCTCTTTCTGAATAATTATATTCCTAAATATTTCATCATCTCTCGTATATTTTTCACACCTATTATATCTAATTTATATTGTTCTTTCAATAGTTTTTTATTACTTTCTGGTATTATACATGTTTTATATCCTAATTTTTCTGCTTCTTTTAATCTTTTTTCTATTAAATTAATTCTTCTTACTTCTCCTGTTAGTCCTACTTCTCCCATTATTACAACGTCTTTGGCAATAGGTACATTTTTAAAACTTGATGCTGCAACTGCTATAATTCCTAAATCAATTGCAGGTTCATTTATTTTAATTCCTCCTACAACATTTAAATATACATCTTGACTACCTAATTGCAATCCAACCTTTTTTTCTAATACAGCAATTAATAATGCTAATCTATTATAATCTATACCATTTGCAGTCCTTTTTGGAATTCCAAAAACACTTTGAGATGTTAATGCTTGAAGTTCAATTAAAATAGGTCTTGTTCCTTCTATTGATGATACTATACAAGATCCTGATGGATTATCATCTCTTTCTGAAATAAGTACTTCTGAAGGATTTAATATTTCATTCATTCCTTCTTCTTGCATTTCAAACATCCCTATTTCATTTGTAGAGCCAAATCTATTTTTAACACTTCTTAATATTCTGTATGAAAAATATCTTTCTCCTTCTAAATATAAAACAGTATCTACCATATGTTCTAATACTCTAGGGCCTGCAATATTACCATCTTTAGTAACATGTCCAATTATAATTGTTGTAATAGCTTGAGATTTACATACTCTCATAATCTGTGCAGTTATTTCTCTTACTTGACTAACACTTCCAGCAGCTGAAGATATTTCTTCAGAGTACATTGTTTGTATTGAATCTATAATAACAAGTTTAGGATTTAAATCAATAATTGCCTGATTTATAACATCTATATCTGTTTCACCTAAAAATAATATATCATCATTATTTATTCCTAATCTATCTGCTCTTAATTTTATTTGCTCAGCTGATTCTTCTCCTGAAACATATAAAACTTTTCCTTCACCTTTAATTTTATCGCATATTTGTAAAATAAGTGTTGATTTTCCTATACCAGGTTCTCCTCCTAATAATGTTAAAGAGCCTTTAACTAATCCTCCACCTAATACTCTATCTAATTCATTAAATCCTGTTTTTAATCTAATACATTCTTGTCCTTTATATGAATTTAAGGTTTTAGGAGTATTTATAGTATTTTTTTCTCTTGAGCCTACTTTATTTTCAACTATTTTTTGCTCAAAAAAGCTATTCCAACTATTACAAGCAGGACATTTTCCAAGCCATTTAGTAGATTCATATCCACATTCATTACAAACAAATACTGTTTTGTTTTTTGCCATATATTTCCTCCTTTTTTAGAGCTAAAAAAAATATAACATAAATTTATAATTTATGCTATACTTTTTATTTAAATTTATTTCTATTTATCCTTTTTTCCAAATGTTATTTCTTGAAATAAAAAGTCATGAATCTTTTTCCATGTAATTTCTTGATGTAAGAAATCATTTACTTCTTGTTCTACTTTTTGTTGGTATGGTGTTAATTCAACTTTTATTTCTTTATTCCAATCTATCTCTTGGAACAAAAATGCTTTTACTTTTGTCCAGAAACCTGTTTGAACTGGTAAATTTGATCCTGCGTTTTCTACTACTCCTGCTTGTTCTGTTCCTTCAAATTCTACTCCGCCATATACACCTGAAACTTTTACTTCTTCATTTATATCTGCCATTTTATTTCCTCCTTTGTATCTCTGTTTATATATTATATTATAATTTATACTATATAAATAGTAATTTATCAAGTATTTATGTATTAAATTTAGATTACATTTTTGTTACATTTTTGTTACATTTCTATTTTACCAATAACATTTTCAATTTCTGCATCTTCTATTTTAACTGATACTATATTATTTTCTAGATTTTTGTCGCTTTTAGCTTTTACTAAAATATAATTTTTAGTATGTCCTTTTAAATATCCTTTATCATCTTTTTCTTCAAATAAAACTTCTACAGTTTTTCCTATATATTGTTTATTATAATTTAATTGATTGTTATTTGATAAATTAATAAGTTTTTTACTTCTTCTTTCTTTTATAGTTCCATCTATTTGATTTTCCATTATTGCTGCCTTTGTTCCTTTTCTTTGTGAATATTTAAATACATGCATTTTATAAAATGAAATATCTTTTAAAAATTCATATGTATTATTAAACTCTTCATCTGTCTCTCCTGGAAATCCAACTATTATATCTGTTGTTAATATTACATCTTCATAATTATCTCTTAATATTTTAACTACATTTCTAAATTCTTCTGTTCTATATTTTCTGTTCATCCTTTTTAAAGTTTCATCACATCCACTTTGAAGTGATAAATGAAATTGATGACAAACTTTTTCTAATTTTATTAGTCTAGAAATAAATTCATTTGTAATTATAGTAGGCTCTAATGATCCTAATCTTATTCTTTTTATATTTTTTATTTTGTTTATTTCCTCTAATAAATCAATTAACTTATATTCTTCATCAAAATCTTTTCCATATGATGCTATATGTATACCTGTTACTACTACTTCTTTTATTCCTTTTTCTGAAATTTTTGTAATTTCTTCTATAATTTTTTTTGGATTTCTACTTCTTACTCTTCCTCTTGCATAGGGAATGATGCAATATGAACAAAATCTATCACATCCATCTTGTACTTTTATTACTGCTCTTGTTTTTTCAGTATATGTAGTAGGTCCAAAATCTAAGAATTCTTTCTGATGTAAAACATCAGTAATTTCAGAAATCTTTTTTCTTTGATTTTCGAATTCTTCAACATATTTTACTATTTCGTTTTTTTCGTTATTTCCTAGTACTAAATCAATTTCTTCTATTTTTTCTAATTCATCTTTTGCTACTTGTGCATAACATCCTACTGCAACAACAATTGAATTACTATTTTTTTCTTTAATTCTTCTTAAAACTTGTCTTGACTTTCTATCAGACATATTTGTTACTGTACAAGTATTTACGATACACACATCTGGATTTTCTTCTATATGTACTATTTCATATCCTTCATTTTCAAATTTTTGTATCATTGCATTTGTTTCATATTGATTTACTTTACATCCTAAAGTAAAAAAAGCTATTTTCTTCATATTTTTCTCCTTATTTTAGCTTAAAAATATCGCAGGAGAAGAATCTCCTTGCGATATTATCTACTTGTTTTTCCTTCTAATGCATCTAAATTATCTAAAGCTTTACCTGTTCCTAAAGCTACACATGATACTGTGTCTTGTGCTATCATTACATTTATTCCTGTCTTTTCCTGTAAAAGTTTATCTAGACCATCTACTAAACATCCTCCACCTGTCATATATATTCCTTTATCACTTATATCTGCAGCTAACTCTGGTGGTGTTCTTTCTAAAACTGAATGAACAGCATCTACAATCATCATTGCAGGTTCTGTTAATGCTTCTAACATTTCACTTGAACGTATTGTTATTGTTTTTGGAAGTCCTGTTATTAAATCTCTTCCTCTTACATCCATTTCAACATCTTGAATTTTTGGATATACACAACCTATATTTATTTTTAAGTCTTCTGCTGTTCTTTCTCCAATCATTATATTGTGTTTCTTTTTAATGTATTTAACAATATATTCATCAAACTTATCTCCAGCTACTTTTAATGATGTATTTACAACAGATCCTCCTAAAGATATAACTGCTATATCTGTTGTTCCACCACCAATATCAACTACCATGTTTCCACATGGTTTTGAAATATCAATACCAGCTCCAATTGCTGCTGCAATTGGTTCTTCTATTAAATATACTTTTCTTGCTCCAGCTTGTGAAGCAGCATCTATTACCGCCTTTTTTTCTACTTCTGTTACTCTTGATGGAATACAAATCATTATTCTAGGTGCAAATAAAGATTTTCCTCCAACTTTATTTATAAAATATTTAAGCATTTTTTCTGTTACTGTATAATCAGATATTACACCTTCTCTTAATGGTCTTGTGGCAACAATATTACCAGGTGTTCTACCAAGCATTCTTCTTGCTTCTCCTCCTACAGCTAAAACATCCCCTGTATTATTATCAACTGCAACAACAGATGGTTCTCTTAATACAATTCCTTTTCCTTTTACATAAGCAATAACTGTTGCTGTACCCAAATCAATCCCTATATCTTGTCCAAAACCAAACTTAAACATTATTCTCTCCCTTTCTTTTAATTTAAAACCATTTATTACATTTTTATTTCAATCGTGTTACGATTATATTACATTTTTACAATTTTATCAATAGCAAATTATAAATTTAATCTATTTTTTCAATTAATTTTACTTTTAGTAACCGTCAATTTAAAATTTAATTGAAATAATGTTAATTTTAATATATAATATATGTATTAAAATTTAAGGAGTATTTTATGATTTATTATACATTTACATCAAATTCTGAAAATGATACAAAAAAATTTGCTGAAAATCTAGCTTCTAAATTAAAAACTGGTGATGTAGTTGTTTTAACAGGTGATTTAGGCTCTGGTAAAACTAAATTTGCGGAAGGAATATTAAGATATTTTGGATTAGAAAATGAAATTTCAAGTCCAACTTTTAATATTGTAAATGAACATATATCTGGTAACACTAAAATATTTCACTTTGATGTATATAGATTAGAAAACGTAGATGAATTTTATGCAATTGGTGGAGAAGAATATTTTTCAAATGGTATATGTATTATTGAATGGGGAGAAATTATCAAAGAAGCTTTACCTAATGAATATATTAAAATTAATTTTAAAAGAGATAATAATGATACAAATAAAAGAATATTAAATATAGAGACATTTGGTAATAAATTTAAAAATATATTTGATGGAGGAAATAAATGAAAATATTAAGTATAGATACTTCTAGCATAATATGTGCAGTTGGTATTCTAGAAAATGATAAACTAATTAAAGAAATCAAAATTGATAATGGTTTAACTCATTCTGAAAAACTTATGCCTATAATAAAACAAATTTTAGATGAAACAAATCTTACACTAAAAGATATAGATTTATTAGTATGTGACATAGGTCCTGGATCTTTTACAGGAATTCGTATAGGAATTGCAACAGTAAAAGCTTTTACAGATAGTCTAAAAATACCTCTAGTTGGAATTAGTTCATTAGAAGCTTTAGCATATAATATTAAAGAGGAAGGTCTTATTTGTTCTTTAATAGATGCAAAAAATGAAAATGTATATTTTTCATTATATAGATTAAAAAATGGTAATTATGATTTAGTTCAAAATTATTTAGCAGACAGTGTTGATAATATTTTGGATATATTAAAAAAATATAATGAAAAAATTATATTTATTGGTGATGGAGCTATAGTTAATAAAGAAAAAATAAAAAATACTATACAAAATCCTATCTTTAGCACTTTAAATGATTTAAGTTCATATTCTTTAGGACTAGCTGGATTAAATTCATATAAAAATAATAGCGTACAAAATGTTTTACCATTATACTTAAGGAAACCTCAAGCTGAAAGAATGTTGGAGGAAAAAAATAATGGAAATTAAAATAGATAAAATGAATTTAACAGATTTAGATAAAATATCAAACATATTAAATACTGATTTTGATGATTTTTGGAATTATAATATATTTAAAACTGAATTAGAAAATAAAAATTCAAAATATATTGTAGCAAAAATAGATAATGAAATTGTTGGATTTGCAGGCATTTGGATAGCAATAGATGAAGCTCATATTACAAATATTGTAACTAAAAAAATTTATAGAAAACAAGGAATTGGAAAAATATTATTAGAAAATCTTATTATACTTTCAAATAAATTACATTTACATAGTATTACATTAGAAGTAAAACAGTCAAATATTCCAGCAATTAAATTATATGAAAAATATGGTTTTGAAAATTTAGGAATTAGAAAAAATTATTATAAAGGTAAAGAAGATGCTATTATTATGACAAAATTATTATCAAATAAATAGTCATAGAACAATACAAAAGTATTATTCTATGACTATTTTATTATATCATTTTAATTTAAAAGTTTCTATTTAACCAATCTAAATTGTAATAAATTTGTTCATCAGGTTTTACTGAATATTCTACTCCTATCATTTTATATGTATTGTTTCCATATCCAGAACTATTACATGTACAATGTGATAAATATAATATATCTCCTATATCATTAAAATCTATTAAATCATATTTATTTCCATTTATATATGCATTCATTTTACCCAAATCTTCATTTATTGTTATAGCAATTGAATTAAATTCTAAAGCATTAACTTGAGTGTCAACATTATTACCAAAAGAACCATAATTTATATAATTAGTATTTTGATTAACATACATACATGGTGTTGTAAGCCATTGATCTCCACCTGGATTTTTTGGTATTTCAAACAATCTAGCATTATCTGAGTTTGTTTCATTTGCTTTTACTACCATATATATTGTTAAATTATTATTAGTTCTATTACTTATATCAAGCATTCCATATGTATTATTATTTTTCATATCTATTTTTATTCCATCTTTATCTAATGAAGGTTCTCCGCTCAAATGTAATAGTTTGAACATTATTCGTATTTGAATTTTTCCATACCTTATCTTTAGAATTATAATTTCTATAATCGAAATATGTTTCTAGTTGTTCATCTAGTCCTCTTGTATCTATTTCAAATGGTTTTATATAATGAGATTTTAATAATTTTAAATCATTATATATTTGTTCCTCACTATTTAATCCATCATATATTGCTATCATTTTATATGTATTATTTCCATATCCAGAAGCACCATATGTACACTCTGATAAATATAATATATCTCCCATATCTCTAAATTCAATATCTGCATATTTTTGATTATCTATATACATATTTATTTTCTCTGTTTCTCCATTTATTGTCATAGCAACCATATTAAATTCTAATGCATTAGCTGATGTTACTTCATTAGTGTAAAATGATCCATAGTTTATACATTTAGACTGACTATTAACATACATACTTGGTGTTGTATACCCTTGATCTCCACCTGGATTTTTTGGTATTTCAAAAATTCTAGCATTATCTGAATTTATTTCATTTGCTTTTACTACCATATATATTGTTAAATTATTATTACTCCTATTGCTTATATCTAACTGACCATATGTGTTTTTTCCTTTTCTGTTTATTGTAATTCCTTCTTCATCTATAGTTGCATTTCCTATTATTTCAATATCATTAGAAGTTTTTACTCTATTTTTCCAAGTTTGACTTCCGTTTCTATAATCTTCAAAGTCAAAATATGCTAATAATTTTTCTTGTGTTATATCAACATTTTCCTTTTCTACTAGACTTACTGTACCATCTTCTTCTATTTGACCAGTTATACCATTTAAAGATACTACTATTGGGAAATCTTCATCTTCTACTATCTCTATATCCTCAATCTTTCCTAATTCAGATATAAGCTTATCTTTATTAAAATCTTTATTTCCATTTTGAACTGCAAATACTGCCAAATTTAATTGTTCTTCAAAAGCTGATTTTTCAGTATTCTCTTTTGCTACTACTGCTCTTTTTAATATTCCGTTTTCTCCTGTTAGTGTAGCTATTGCTACTCCTGCCAAAATTAATAATACTATTATAGTTATCACTAACGCTATTAGTGTAATACCATTCTTATTTTTCATTTGTTATCTCCAATCTAATTTTTTTTCATTATATATTTAAACATATAAAAAATCAATATTAATTTTTTAATTATATTGTTTTCTTTATTACAATAATAACCACCCGTGAAACGGGTGGTTTTCACTTGCCCTATAAGGGCATATAACATTGCAGCACCTGA
>CANQXY010000030.1 GCA_947627935.1 uncultured Clostridia bacterium
AAATAGTTATATACTAATTTAGTATATAACTATTTCTATATCATATTTTATTATTTTTCAAGCATTTTCTATCGACAAAAAACGACATTTCCCTCTTTTTTATTTTACTATCTCATACCCATCTGATACTTATGACATTCCCTAATTTGTCATACAGTGCTCTGTGCTACTTATTTATATAAAGTACACAGCGAGAGCCACAGTAGCTATCGCTATTGCACGGATTGTAGACGCCGCGATCACTAACTGCAGTGTAAAAACCGGAAGGGACGGAATTACCCCCACGATTAACACGATTGTAAGTATCTTCGGCCTCAAGTGTCCATTCAGATACATTTCCTGCCATGTCCCAAATTTTATTTACTTCATTTTCATCGTTTTCTATTGGGGTTCCTGTTGGTTTCTTAGCTTCTTGATTATACCATCCTTTTCTTGCACTATTTGTTACATAACCCTTTATTTTTTCATCTTCACTTCTTAAAAACCAATTTAATGTTGCATCCCATTGACATCCCCATATCATACTACTTGTTACACTTGTTATTTTCTCTGTTTCATTTTTATATGCTATATTTTCACTATTTTTATACATTGTATACCAATTTATATCTGTTGTTGCTTCTTGTTCTTTTTGTACTTTTGGCTTTTCTGTTTCTAAATCTGATGTCTCATATCTTCCTATATAAAAACCTTTATATTTTTCTACGCTTTCTTTCATTTTTTTAAAATTACTTTTTAATTCATCTTCCCAATTCTCTATTATTATATCTTTTTCTAATTTCATACTTGACCCTTCCTTAGGTATTGTACTTACTTTTACTATGTTTTTTAAGTGGTCTATTCCTCTGTACACTGGGTCGTCAGTACTTTTGTCTCCAAAAACTTCATTTGTTAATATGTCTGGCTCACGATAACTACTATTTGTTATAGGGCTTGAGGTTACATTTGCCCCCGTTCCACTAAATTCATACAACTTTCCTGCATTATCTGTACACATTTCATTTATATCTGGTACTGGCACCCATACAAACTGATTTTCTACTCCATCTTGTATTACTACTCCTGTTTCTATACTCTCTCCGTCTACTACTTTAAAGTCTTGTGGTACCCACATTGTGTCCTTTCCATCTGTTATTTCTTTATTTCCATCTTTTGTAAATTCTTCATTATTTTTTGCCTCTTTTATTGTTGGTAATGTAGTTTCTGGACCTGGGTTTGAAGATTCTATTTTATCTTCATATATTTTCTTTATTTCTTCATCTTTATAACTAGTTTCATAATTTGATTTTATTTTATTAAATTCAACGTCTAAAACTTGAACCTTATTTATACTACTTACATATGCTGTAAATGCAATTGCTAAAAAAAATATTACTGCTATTAATACAAATAATGTTATTGAACCTTTTTGATTTTTTATTTGTTTACATGTAATTTTATTTATAAAAATCATTTTATCTATAATACTTTATACTCCTTTAATTTATATTTCAATTATAGTATACATTAACTACTTAGTCTTTTCAATAGTTGTAACACAAATGTAATATTATATCTTTCTCATATTTTTTATTCTAACACCAATATGTACACATACTCCAAATGTAATTACTACAAGTACTATTATAATTATGATATTATCTGTATTAGAAAATATACTTGGAGTTGTTGACACAATTTCAGATTCACCTGGATCTATAGGTATTTCCATATCTTCTATACCTTCTCCATTTGATAATTCTCTTAATATTTCACCATTTTCACATACAACTACTTCTCCGTTTGTATTATCATAATTATATATAAATGTTGAAATATTACCATTTGCATCTTTTGTTATTATTTCATAATCCACATTTTTATATATCTTTGTCTCTATTTCATTATATTCATTTATGTTTTTTATACAATTTATATCATTTATCATAAGGTTTATTATAGGATTTTCTCTGTCAGTTAAAGATATTCTAACTTTTGCAAATTCTTCCGCTTCTTCTATAACTTCAATAGTTATAACTGGTCCTTGCATATCTTCTGGTATACTTACAACCATAACTTGGCAAGATGTTTCACATTTTCCATCTTCAGTTGTTGCAGTTATTGTAGTCGTACCAATTTCTAGTCCTTTTACTATACCATTACTATTAATTGTTGCAACTTCCTCATTACTACTTTTCCATATTACCTTTTGATTTGATATTTCTTCTGGTGTTATTTTTGCAATAAATTTTAATGTCCCATTTATATCTAAAGTACCTATATCTCTATTTAATACTATTTTTGGTTCCTCTTGGACAGGCTCATCTATTTGGTTTTGATCATCATTTTGTTCTTCATTAGTTACAACATTTAATGAGCACCTTAATTTTACTGTAACACCATTTTCAGTATAACTTAATGTTATTACATTTTTATCTGGTGTTAGGTTTTTGCCATCTATAATTTCATAATCATCAATATTTTTAGAACTTCCATCATTATATGTTACATTTAAAATCATACCATTTTTTTCAAAATCTTCGCCTTCTTTATATGATGTCTTATTTGGTATTTTAACAATCGATAATTTTCTAGGTGCGTCTTGTAAAATATAATTTATATTGTTTTCTTTCGCATATTTACTTGCTCTCGAATTACTCTTACAATATATTTTTAAATTATTTTTATTACAATTATCAAATATTCCTATTCCCAAATTAGAAGTATTTTCTGTAATAGTTACACTGCTTAATAATGTACATCCTGCAAATGCATTACTATCTATTTTTCTTATATTTTCAGGGATAATAATTGTATGTAAGCTTGTACACATATAAAATGTTTTTTCTGATATTTCGGTTAAATTTTCTGGAATAATAAAGCTTTCTAAATTATTACATCCCGCAAAAGCTGAACTTCCTATATTATTAATAGAATTTGGTATAGTTATATTAGTTAAATTAATACAATTTTCAAATGCTTCTTTTCCTATTTCATTAATTTTTTTAGGTAATGTTACATTTTGTAAATTTTTATTTTCATAAAATGCTTTTTCTGCAATTTTAGTTACTGTTTTGCCATCAATTTCATTTGGAATTGAAACATCTGAAGATGTGCCTAAATATTCTTTTATAGTAATTTCTTTTGAATTATTTATTGAATATGCATAATTTTCATATTTTATTAAGTATTTAATCTTATTTGCTTTAGCATAATCAAGTGGCTCTGAATTTTCTGATGCATAAATAGTTAATTTAGAAGAACAATTTCCAAATGCATCATCTCCAATTTTAGTTATTGTATCTGGTATTATAACTTTTAATAATTTATTATTACCATAAAAAGCTCTTTTTTCAATTGAAACCACACTATATTGTTTTGTACCTATTGCAATAGTATTTGGTATTTCTAACATAGTATCATTTCCATTATATCCTGTAATTGTTACTGAAGAATTATCACTATTAATTTCATATTCATAATTTTGATAATTCGCAGCTAAAACTTTAGCTGAATTATTTATAATGCTAATTATTATTAAAAATATTAATACATATATTATTTTTGTTTTTATTTTCATAATATACTCCTTATTTATCTAATAAATTATTAACTTCCCTTTCTGTAAGATATCTAAACTCACCTATCTTTAAATCTTTTACATCTATATTTCCTATTTTACTTCTATGTAAAGCTAATACTTTTTTTCCTATTGCTTCACACATTTTTCTTACTTGTCTATTTTTTCCTTCATGTATTACTATTTCTACTCTAGAAATATTTTTTTCTTTATCTATTTTTAATATCTTTGCTTTTGCTTGTTTTGTTATATAATCATCAATTTGAACTCCAGATTTTAATTTTTCTATATCTTCTTTATCTACAATACCTTTTAATGTAACATTGTATGTTTTTTCTATTTCGTGTTTTGGATGTGTTACTTTATATACAAAATCTCCATCATCTGTTAAGATAATTGCTCCTGATGTATACATATCTAATCTTCCAACAGGTACAATTCTTTTATTTACTTTAACCAAATCTAATACTGTATTTCTAGAAAATTGGTCTTTTACAGTTGTAACATATCCTATTGGTTTGTTTAAAAGTATATATATTTTTTTATCATCTATTATACTTAATTTGTTTCCATTATATATTACTATATCTTTTTTAGGATTTATTTTTGTTCCAAGTTCAGTTACGATTTTTCCATTTAAAGATACTTTTCCTTGTAAAATTAATTCTTCACATTTTCTTCTTGATGCTACACCGCAATCTGCCATATATTTTTGAAGTCTAATATCTTCCATTTTCTCTCCTTAATTTTTCTAATATTTCTTCAAAATATTGTGGTAATTCTGATTGTATAAACATTTCTTTATTTGTTATTGGATGTTTAAATTTTAATGACTTAGCATGTAAGCATTGTCCTACTACTCCAAATTCATTTTTCCCATTTGAATATGTATAATCTCCAACAATAGGATATCCTATTTGTGATAAATGAACTCTAATTTGATGAGTTCTACCTGTTTCTATTTTAACTTCTAGTAATGTATAGTTTTTAAATCTTTCTAAAACTTTTATATGTGTTATTGCTTGTTTACCATTTTTTGTAACTTCCATTTTTTTTCTATCTTTTGTACTTCTACCAATTGGCATATCTATTGTTGCTTCATTCTCTTTAACTACTCCTCTAACTAATGCTATATATGTTTTTTTAACTTCTCTATTTTTTATTTGATTACTTAAATTTATATGTGCTAAGTCATTTTTAGCTATAATTATTACTCCAGATGTATCTTTATCTAATCTATGTACAATACCTGGTCTTATCTGTCCACCTATACCAGATAATGATTCTTTACATATTGACATTATAGCATTTACTAATGTACCATCTGGATTTCCATTTGCAGGATGGACTACTAATCCTTTTGGTTTATTTACAACTATTATATCTTTATCTTCATATAAAATATCTAAAGGTATATCTTGAGCTTTTAAAGATATTTCCTTAGGTTTAACCTCGTTTAATATCACAATATCTCCTTCTAAAACTTTATATGAAGCCTTAGTTTTTTTATCATTTACTAATATGTTTTCTTCATCTATTAGCTTTTGTATCAT
The DNA here is from genome assembly GCA_947627935.1 of uncultured Clostridia bacterium. Taxonomy (GTDB): domain Bacteria; phylum Bacillota; class Clostridia; order TANB77; family CAG-508; genus CAG-269. Next base: position 5,113 of record CANQXY010000030.1, read on the forward strand.
TGTTCTAGAAATATCTTTATTTTTTAAACTTAAATATGAATCTAATCTTGTATTTTGGTTTTCTTTTTCTACAATAAACTTTTTCAATTTATACTCCTTATGATATTTGTTTTTTATTTCTTTTTTCATTTATTGCAAATATTACAAATAATATAATTGTTCCTATCCAGCCTATTGTTATATATATGTCTGCTAAATTAAGTATTGGAAAATTTATAAAACTTGTAATATCAATAAAATCTATAATATATCCTCTAAATATTCTATCAATTAAATTACTTATTCCTCCAGCTAAAATTAATGATAAAAATATTTTTGTTTTTTTATCTATAAGCTGATTTCCATTTACCATAAACTTAATTATTATTCCTAAAACAACTATATTTGTTATAATATAAGTAAAAATAGAATTTGGTGCTACTCCAAAAGCTCCTCCTGTATTTTGAGTTTTAGTAAATTTTAATAATCCACTAATAACCGTAACATCTGGATTTATAACTATTAATATTTTACTTATTTGATCTAATAATATTAATAATATAATTATAGTAATTATTAAAATTGTCATTTTATCTATTTTTTTCATTTTATCTCCTCTTAGTTATTTATTACCTCATAAATAACAAACTTATCATCTGAATACAATTCTTTATAGTTTTCACTATCCGCATTTGTGATTACCATATTAATTTTTGATTTTTTCATTGTTATTAAATGCGTTATTCCATATTTTTCAAATGTATTTCCATAAAATTTAGAAAGTCCTGATGTTTCTATGAAATCCATAAATATATCTTGTCCATCTTTTGAATTACCCGTTTTTGTATTAAATTCTGGTGAATATAAATCACATCTAGAATCAATAAATACAGGTATTCCTCTAAATAGCATATAACTTCCATAATTATAATCATTAAATATTCTTATATTTTCTACATCTAAATTTTCTAAAATCCAATCACATGCATATACTGGATATGAATTATCATCAACGTATTTTTCTTTAAGTTTTGGTTTAGCAATTAACATACTTATAATTATTACTATCCCGGCTGTAATAAATATACCTACCCAAGATGCTAATATATACGTAATTTTTTCTATAATTCCTTTAAAGTATTTTTTCATTAACTGTGTTAATAATCTATTTAATATAATAGCCCCTGCTATAATAAACATTGTTCTTTGTCTTCTAGAATAAAACATTAAAAATACAAGTCCACCTAACATAAATAAGTCACTTAGTCTTATTTTTGTATCTGTAAATATTAGTATTGCTAGAAATACTATTATTGCGCATAATATATCTGTATGATTTATTAGAGTTAATGGTAAATGTTCATTTATATTTTGCATAGTATTCCCACTCATTAATTTTATGATATGTGTATATGGTTCAAAAGTTGTTTGTGGTGTTAAAAGACCTGTAAATATACAAATTATCATTATTAGTATTAACCATTTTGTATTATCATTTTTTGTAATATATATTTTATATGGATTTTTCTTTTCTTCTTGTCTTTTTACTTTTATTTTTTCATTTTTATTTTCAATTGATTTTAATTTTAATTCTAATTCTTCTGATTTTTCTTCTTTTCCAGGTTTTTCTGATAGTTTATTTATTCTTTTATTTAATATTTTAATTTTCAAACTTCTATATATAATAGCATCTGACATAATTGCTATTATATATTCTCCAATATATGGCATAAATAATATAAAATAGAAATACCATACAGCAGCATGGAAATTAGCAATTATTATTGGTAAAACTAACAATCCAATTGCATATCTTTTCTTTTTATTTTCTAAGAAACTTTCAATAAAATAAATTTCTAAAGTAAATAGTATAAAAGTTAAAAGTTGTGCTCTTGCTGCAATATATCCTTCTAACAGATACATAGCTAAAATAGTTATAATAAATGATATTATCTTGTTTTTTACTAATTTACAATTTACTTTATATATTGAAATTCCTAATATAATTGCTAGTATACATGTTGATATATATATTCCATTCATTCCAAATAAAAAATATATAAAATAAATACACACATCATAAGCCCAATGTGGATATGTATATGGTAAATCTTCATGCCATGAAAATGCATCTTTCATGTCAATACCATTTTGTACTATATGTTCTCCAACTTTTATAGTATAGTAAGTATCATTTTGTAAAGTTACAGGTGATATAGCTACACAAAATATTGTTATTAATACTATTGCTAAAATTTCAAATCTTATCTTTCTTAAATTTTGTTTTTCCATTAAAACTGCTCCTATAATTTTATTTTTATTATTATATCAAAAAGAGTTCGAAAAGAATAGTCTTTTCAAACTCTTTTTATATATTTTTTTATATAATTTTTATACTGCTTCTTTATTTTCAACTTTACTTTCATCAGTCACATCATCTTGATTTATAACTTCTAAGCTTCCAATTGATACTTCATATGCTACTCTTGTTTCAGATGTTCCATCTTCAAACTTCTTCTCATATGTTCTTGATTGAACTCTTCCTACAATTTTTACTTGTGTTCCTACCTCAATATTTTGACAGAATCTTGCATTTCTTCCCCAAGCAATTGATGGTATGTAATCAGATTTATTATATGCTCTATTTACTGCTAATAATATATCTGCTATTTCTCTTCCAAATGGTGTTTGTCTATATATAGGTTTTTTACAAATATATCCTATTAATACAACCTCATTTGTTATTTGATCTTTCTTTGCTAATTCATTTTCTTCTTCTACTTCATTTTTTTCTAATTCTACAATATCTTTTGCAAATACTGTTAAAATTAATCTGTTTCTTTCATTTTCATAACTATTGTATGATCTAAATTGTCCTTTTATTAATAATCTTTTACCAATTGCTAGCATTTGATCATTTACTAATCTTTCTGAAACTGTTATTGGTATAATGTCTGCGTTTCCGCTTAAACGTGCTATTGATAAATCAAACACATAAAATTTTTCTCCATAAATTTCGTGACTGTATCTTTTTTCTCCTGTAACTTCACCTACTAATGTTAAGTAGTTATTTTCTAAATAATTTGTATCCAAAATATTTTCCTCCCTATTTTTTTATTTTATCAATTGTACTTTTTTCCTTAAGAATTTAAATAATAAAACTTACAATCTTAATTATACACCATTTTTTGGAATTTGTCTACATAAAAAGTTAAATTTATACAAAAAAGTTATTTTATTCTAAAAAATAATATCTTCGTATACTAGTAAAATAGTAACATACGCTAATATATTATATATAGTTTCATTTCCATTTTTATCTGATTTTATGTTGAATTCATTTGCCTCAATTATTTTATTATTAATATTTTTTATATTTCTTTGTAAACACACAATTACATTATCTTGACTTATACTAGATGCAGTTATTGTACTTTTTTGATTTAATCCATATGTTATAATATCAAATTCTAAATCTTCAAGTATATTTTTGTCTATTTTTTCATCTGCATTGATTATAAGATATTTAACATTTGATAGTATATTTTTAACATTAGAATAATTCTCTTTAAATTTGTCTAAGCTAGAACATATTGCAATAGTTTCAAATTTTACATTTTTTAAATTATTTATACTATTTTTATTTATGTTTATAATTTCAAATTTATTAGCATTGTTTATTTTCTTTAAAATAATATTTTTAATATATTTAAAATCTTTATTTTCTGCAATTATTCCTATAAAAGACATATATATCTCCTCATTTTAATTATTAATATATTATGCCTAGTTTTAGAAAAATTTATTCTTTATTTTTTAAGTGTTGTGTACCATTATTATCAATTGTGTAGCTATCTTTATATATTAAATCCGAAACTTTAACAATTTCATATCCATTTCCTTTTATATTTTTTATCAACATATCTAGACTATTAGCTGTATTTTCAGTTCCATTATGACTTAAAATTATTGAACCATTTGAAAGTTTATTTTTTATTCTATTCCACATTTCTTCTCCAGTTAATCCATTATAATCTAATGTATCTATATTCCATTGTATTGTATAATAACCATTGTCTTCTGCTGATTGTATTACTGTATTATTATATTCTCCATATGGAGTTCTATATAAATTAGTATTATTTCCTGTTATTTTTTGAATTTTATCATTACATTTTTTTAGTTCTTCTACATTTTGTTCATAACTTAAATTGTTAACATGTGGATGTGTATTACTATGACTTCCGTATTTCATGTCCTGCTTGGTATATCTTTTTAGCAGATTCATTATATTTATCTAGCCAATCTCCAACAATAAAAAATGTTATTTTAACATCATTATCTTCTAGTACTTGTAATATTTTATCTATATCATCATCATTCCATGCGCAATTCATTGTAAATGCTATTTTTTTATCCTTTACATCAACATTATATATTGGTAATTTTTTTTGAGCTTGAGCTGATGTTTCAATTATACTATCTTTATTATTAATAAGCATACCTGCTGAAAAAAATAGTACTATTACAGTTATTGCAGATACTAAATATGCATATATTTTTTCTTTATTGAATACTAAAAACATAAAAAATCACCTTAACTTATATATATGTTAAAGTGATTTTTTTTATAACTTTTATTTTTTATTGTGCTGCATCAGAAACTTTTTCAAGTTGCTCTTCTGTGCTTATATGAATATTTTGATATTTTTGCATACCTGTTCCTGCTGGTATTAACTTACCAATAATAACATTTTCTTTTAATCCTATTAATTCATCTTGTTTTCCTTTTACTGCAGCTTCTGTTAATACTCTTGTTGTCTCTTGGAAAGATGCTGCAGATAAGAAACTATCTGTTGCAAGAGATGCTTTTGTTATACCAAGTAATACTCTTTTTCCTGTTGCAGGTTTTTTACCTTCATTTTCTGCTTGTATGTTTTTATCTTCAAATTCATACATATCTACAAGTGATCCTGGGAACATATCTGTATCTCCATTATCATCTACTCTTACCTTTTTAAGCATTTGTCTTCCTATTACTTCAATATGTTTATCGTTTATATCAACACCTTGATTTCTATAAACTTTTTGTACTTCTGCTATTAGATAATTGTATACTCCATCAGGTCCTTTTATAGCTAAAATCTCAGATGGATTTATAGATCCTTCAATTAAGGCATCTCCAGCTTCTACTGTATCACCATCTTTAACTTTAAGTTTTGCACCAAATGGTATTGTATATGTTTTAGAGTCTCCTTTAGATGTAACAACAACTTCTTTCTTATTTTTATTTTCTTTAATTTTTACTTTACCATCTATTTCAGATATAATTGCAAGTCCTTTTGGTTTTCTAGCTTCAAATAATTCTTCAACCCTTGGAAGACCTTGTGTAATATCTGCTGCACCAGCACCACCAGCATGTTTTGTATTCATTGTAAGCTGTGTACCAGGTTCACCAATTGATTGAGCAGCAACAATTCCTATTGCTTCACCTATTGAAACTTTTTCTCTTCTTGCTAAGCTCATTCCATAACATTTTTGACATACACCATGTTTTGATCTACATCCAAGAACTGAACGAACTTTAACTTTTTCTATTCCTGCAGCAATTATTTTTTCTGCTATATCATCTGTAATTAAAGTTTCTGTATCTGCTATAACTTCTTTTGTATTAGGATCTATTACATCTTCTAAAGGATATCTTCCTAATAATCTTTCTTGTAATCCTTCTATAACTTGATTTCCATCTTTGATATCAAAAACTTCTATTCCTTCATGAGTTCCACAATCTTCTTCTCTTACTATTATATCTTGAGAAACATCAACTAATCTTCTTGTTAAATATCCAGAGTCAGCTGTTCTTAAAGCTGTATCTGCAAGACCTTTTCTAGCTTGGTGAGAAGATATGAAATATTCTAGGGCATCTAATCCCTCTAAGAAAGAAGATTTAATTGGTATTTCTATCGCTTTACCTGTAGTACCAGCCATAAGTCCACGCATACCAGCAATTTGTCTTAATTGACTAATATTACCACGGGCTCCTGATTTAGCCATCATGTATATTGGATTTAAGTCGTCAAAGTTTTTCTTCATTTCTTCTCCAACTTCATTTGTAGCATTTTCCCATATTTTAATTACAGATTCATATCTTTCTTTATCTGTTATTAAACCTCTTCTATATTGTTTTCTAACATTTTCAATCTTTTTATCTGTTTCATTTAATATATCTTTTTTAGTTTCAGGTACTTTTACATCTGATACAGAAACAGTAATAGCACCTTTTGTAGAGTATTTATAACCTGTAGATTTTATATAATCCAATAATTCTGCTGTGTCTGATAGTCCATGTGTATTTATTGATTTAGCAATTATTGGTCCTAATGCTTTTTTATCAACTGTAAAATCTATTTCTAAATCAAGTTCATTTTCTGGATTTGTCCTATCTACAAATCCTAAATCTTGTGGTATTTCTTGATTAAATATAACTCTACCAACAGTAGTTTCTATTGTTTTATATTTTATTTGATCTTCAACTTTTTTACTTACTCTTATTTTAACCTTTGCATGTAAACCTACTTCTTTATTCTCGTATGCCATTATAGCTTCATCAATATCTTTAAAATATTTACCTTCTCCATGTTCTCCTGGAACTTCCATTGTTAAATAGTAACATCCAAGTAACATATCTTGTGATGGAACTGTAACTGGTTTACCATCTTGTGGTTTTAATAAGTTATTTGTTGAAAGCATTAAATATCTTGCTTCTGCTTGAGCTTCTGGAGATAATGGAACATGCACTGCCATTTGGTCTCCGTCGAAGTCAGCATTAAATGCTGTACATACAAGTGGATGTAATTTTATTGCTCTACCTTCTACTAATACTGGTTCAAATGCTTGAATACCAAGTCTGTGTAATGTAGGAGCACGGTTTAACATTACAGGATGATCTTTAATAACCTCCTCTAATATTTCCCATACTTCTGGTCTTAATCTTTCAACCATTCTTTTAGCATTTTTAATATTATGTGCAATATGTCTTCCTACTAATTCTCTCATAACAAATGGTTTAAATAGCTCAACTGCCATTTCTTTTGGAAGACCACATTGGTAAATTTTAAGTTCTGGTCCTACAACTATAACTGAACGTCCAGAATAGTCAACTCTCTTACCTAATAAGTTTTGACGGAATCTACCTTGTTTACCTTTAAGCATATCTGATAAAGATTTTAAAGGTCTATTTCCAGCACCTGTTACAGGTCTACCACGTCTACCGTTATCTATTAAAGCATCTACTGATTCTTGTAACATTCTTTTTTCATTTCTTACAATTATTTCAGGTGCTCCAAGTTCAAGTAATCTTTTTAATCTATTATTTCTGTTTATAACTCTTCTATATAAATCATTTAAATCTGATGTTGCAAATCTACCACCATCTAATTGTACCATTGGTCTTAAATCTGGTGGAATTAC
>CANQXY010000031.1 GCA_947627935.1 uncultured Clostridia bacterium
GGAGTTATTATCAAAGATAATAGACTTAATATTAAGAAGGAAAATAGATAATAATGAGATAACAGAGAGATTAATAAGAAAGATAGAAAAAAGAGGAGGTGGAGAGATGTTAGCAGTACTAGAAATGATAGATAAAGAAAATAGAAAGATTTTAAATAGAGGAATAAGAAAAGGAAAACAAGAAGGAATAAGAGAAGGAAAAGAAGAAGGAATAAGAGAAGGAATAAAACAAAGAAATAAAGAAATAGCAAAAATATTAAAACAAAAATCAAATTCAACAGAATTCATAAAGGAAGTTACAGGATTAAGTAAAGAAGAAATAGATAAATTATAATATAAATCATAAAAAATCATTCTTTAAGGATGATTTTTTTTTATCTTTATGATAGAATATAACAAGAATATAAAAAGGAGAAAATAATGATAGCAGAAGTTATAATAAATCGTTCATCAAAAAAATTAAATAGAATATTTGATTATAATATACCAAATGATATAAAAGATTTAATTGTAATTGGAAGTAAAGTATTAGTACCTTTTGGAAATACTAAAACACTTGAAGAGGCATATGTTGTAGGAATAAAAGAAAATTCAGATTATAAAGATAAAATAAAAGATATTGCAAAGTTAGAGGAAAATTTAACAGATAAGCAAATAGATTTAGCTAAATGGATGTCAAAAAGATATTTTTGCAATGTTTCAGATTGTATAAAACTTATGCTTACACCAGGAACTAGGACAAAAAACAAAGAAAATAGAATACAAGATAAAACTATAAATTGTGTTTATTTAAAAAAAGATATAGAAGAAATAAATTTTGATATAGATATAGGAAAAATAAAATCTGAAAAACATAAAAGAGTGTTAAAATTTTTAAAAGAAAATGAAGGATGTACAATTTCAGAAATAGAAGGGTTTACAGATTGTTCAAGGGCTATAGTAAATACTTTAGTAAAAAACGGGTATTTAGAAATAATAGAGAAGAAAATCCAAAGGAATCCATTAATAAATAAGAATGTTGAAAAAACAGAAAATTTAAAATTAAATGAAGAACAAGAAATAGCATTTAATAAAATATTAAATTCAATTAAAGAAAACATATATAGAGAATATTTATTATATGGTGTTACAGGCTCAGGTAAAACAGAAATATATCTTCAACTTATAAATAAAGTTTTAGAACTTAAAAAGACAGCCATTGTATTAGTACCTGAAATATCATTAACTCCACAAATGATAGATAGATTTATAGCAAGATTTGGAAAAGAAAAAATTGCAGTTTTACATAGCAAGTTATCAATTGGAGAAAGGCATGATGAGTGGAACAAAATAAAAGAAAATAAAGCTAAAATAGTGATTGGCGCTCGTTCTGCAATATTTGCTCCAATCCAAAATATAGGTATAATAATAATTGATGAAGAACATGATAGTTCTTATAAGTCAGAGTCAAATCCAAAATATGATGCAAAAGAAGTTGCAAGAAAGATATCTAAAGAAAACATGTGCCCATTAGTATTAGGAAGCGCAACTCCTGATTTAAATACATATTACAATGCACAACAAGGAAATATTGAACTTTTAAAATTAACTAAAAGAGCAAATGAATCTAAATTACCAGATGTAAGCATAATAGATTTAAAACAAGAACTTGCAAATGGAAATAGATCAATGTTAAGTAATAGTTTATATAGTTTGATAGAAAAAAATCTAAAAAATAAAAAACAAACAATATTATTTTTAAATAGAAGAGGATTCTCTACATTTATAATGTGCAGAAATTGTGGCTATACAGTAAAATGTAAAAATTGTAATATAAGTTTAACATATCATAGATTTGAAAATAAATTAAAATGTCATTATTGTGGATATGAAGAAAACATTGTGAAAACTTGTCCAGAATGCCATAGTGATAAAATTAGATATTTTGGAACAGGAACACAAAAATTAGAAGAAGAAGTGCATAAGCAATTTCCTAATGCGAAAACAATAAGAATGGATATAGATACAGTTAGCAAAAAAAATTCTCATGAAGATATATTAAATAAATTCAAAAATGAAGGAATAGATATTTTAATTGGAACTCAAATGATAGTTAAAGGACATCATTTTCCTAATGTTACTTTAGTTGGAGTTATGGCAGCAGATAGTAGTTTAAATATAGATGATTATAGAGCAAATGAAAGAACATTTCAAATATTAACACAAGTTGCAGGTAGAGCAGGAAGAGAAAGTAGTGATGGAAAAGTTATAATTCAAACATATAATCCAGATAATTTTGCAATTAAATGTGCAAAAAAACAAGATTATAATCTTTTTTATCAAACAGAAATAGAATTAAGAAGACAGTTGAAATATCCACCTTTTTGCGATATAATATTAATTAATTTTAATAGCTTAAATGAAAAAGAAATTATAGATACAAGTAATTTAGTATATGAATATTTAAATGAAAATTTAAAAAAAGAAAAATTTAGAGTATTCAAACCTATGCCATCACCGATTGATAAAATTCAAAATAAATTCAGATGGAGAATTATTATAAAAGGAAATATGACAGAAGAAGCAAATGAAATTTTAAATAATTGTTTAAAAGAAATATATAATAAAAATTTAAAATATACTAGAGTTTCAGTAGATGTAAATCCTAATAATATGATGTAAGTTTAAGGGGGAAAATAAAATGGCAATAAGACAAATAAGAGAAGAAGGAGACGAAATATTAAAGAAAAAATCTAGAGAAATAGAAGTAATTGATGACAAATTACAAATTTTAATAGATGATATGATAGAAACAATGCATAAATATAATGGAGTAGGTCTAGCTGCAGTGCAAGTGGGAGTTTTAAAAAGAGTTTTAGTAATAGATTTATATGATGATAAAGGTGCAATTGTATTAATAAACCCTGAAATAATAAAAACAAAAGGTGAGCAAGAAGTAGAAGAAGGGTGCTTAAGTTTTCCAAATCAATTTGCTAAAATAATAAGACCAATGGAAGTTGTAGTAGAAGCATTAGATAGAAATGGAAAGAAAATAAAAATAAAAGCAAAAGAATTATTAGCACAAGCAATTTGTCATGAAGTAGATCATTTAAATGGAGAAGTGTTTATAGACAAAATAATACCTGGAACATTAGAATATGTAAATCCAAATGAAAATAATTCTTAAGGAGGAAAATTATATTGAAAATAGTTTTTATGGGGACACCAGATTTTGCAAGAGAAAGTTTAGACGCAGTATATAATGCTGGATACGATATTGAAGCAGTTGTTACAAATCCAGACAAACCTAAAGGAAGAGGAATGAAGATGATTTCATCTCCTGTAAAAGAGTATGCTTTAGACAAAAAAATTAAAATATATCAGCCTGAAAAAGTAAGAAATAATACAGAATTTATAGAAGAAATTAAAAAAATAAATCCTGAGGTAATATGTGTAGTAGCTTATGGAAAAATATTACCAAAAGAAATTTTAGATATACCAAAGTATGGTTGCATAAATGTACATGGTTCACTTTTACCAAAATATAGAGGTGCAGCACCTATACAATGGGCTATTTTAAATGGTGAAAAAACAACAGGAGTAACTACTATGTATATGGATGTTGGTATGGATACAGGTGATATAATTTTAAAAGAAGAAGTTCAAATAGGAGAAGATGAAACAACAGGAGAATTATGGAATAGACTTTCAAAAATAGGTGGTAAATTATTAGTAGAAACTTTAAAACAAATTGAAAACGGAACTATAAAGAGAATTCCACAAGGAGAAGATTTCTCTATGGCTCCAATGTTAAATAAAGATATGGCAAAAATTAATTGGAATGAACAAACATCAGAACAAATTAAAAATCTAGTAAGAGGATTAAATCCTATAATGGGAACCTTTACGTTTTTAGATGATAAAAAAATAAAATTTTGGAAAGTTCAGAAAGTAAATGTAGAAGAGTTAGAAGGAGATATTAAATTAGATAATATACAAAATGGAGAAGTAATAATTTCAGACCAAAAGAAAGGAATGTATATAAAAACTATTGATGGAATAATAAAAGTATTAGAAATACAAGGTGAAAACTCTAAGAAAATGAATATAGGAGATTTTTTAAGAGGAAATAATATAGAAGTAGGAAAAATATTTAAATAAAATACTATAAATTATTTGTAAAAATAGTTGTAAAAATATTAAAAGATTGATATACTTATAGTGCAAAAAGTATATCATTTTTTTATATATAGGAGGTATTATTATGGAAGAAAATAAAAACGAGGAAGTATTAGAAATAAAAGAAGAAACATCTACAGGTAATGAAGGAATAAAAATATCAAATGATGTTATAGCTGTAATTGCAGGTGTTGCTGTTTCAGAAGTACAAGGAGTTTCAAGTATGTCAGGAGGATTTGCAGGAGGAATTTCTGAGGTTTTAAGTGGTAAAAAGAATTTAGCAAAAGGAATTAAAGTAGAAGCTGGAGAAAAAGAAGCTAAAATAGATGTAAATATAATTGTTGAATATGGTACAAGAATACCAGATGTAGCATTTGAAATACAAAATAGAGTAAAAAAAGCAGTTGAAAGTATGACAGGATTAAAAGTGGAAGAAGTAAATGTTCATGTTCAAGGTGTTAATACACAAGCAATTGATGGAAAAGAAGACGAAGAACAAGAAGTAAAAGAAAATGATGAAAGTAATAATGAATAATAAAAAAGAAATGGAGAAAATATAAAATGAAATTTATTGAAAAAATAGTACTAAATGTATATTCTATTATTATACTAGCAATATCAATATTATTGTGCTTACTAATATTTGGTTGGGTAGATTATAGTTTAATCGAAAATGTTATAGTAAAATTACTAGCAAATCCAACAGCATCAAATATAGCATTAGGGGTTAGTGTAGTATTTATTTTATTATCACTTATATGCATATTTTTTGATTCTTCATCAAGAAAAGATAAAGATAATAAACAAGGAGTTTTATTACAAAATGAAAATGGAAAGCTTATGATTTCTAAAGACACTTTAGAAAATTTAGTAAATACAGTTGCTAAAGATTTCGAAAGTGCAGAAGAAATTTCTACAAATGTTGCACTAGATAAAGAAAACAATGTAACAGTATTTGTTAATTTAGTTGTAAGCCAAAATGCAGTAATAAAAGAATTAACAACTAACTTACAACAAAAAATAAAAGAAACAATAAAGAAAGCATCAGATTTAGAAGTAAAAGAAGTAAATATTAAAGTAAAAAATATTGCTCCTAAAAAGGATGTAGTAAGTGAATAAGGAAGGAGCCATATGTTATGGAAGAAATTAAAAATTTCATAAAAAATTATAGAGGAGCTTTGATTGGTATAGTTATTGCAATACTAATTCTTCTTACGAATTTATATAAATTATTTGTAGCAATAATATTAATAGTACTAGGAGCTTTTGTTGGAAATTATGTACAACAAAATAAGTATGATGTTAAAGAAAAGTTGAAAAAATTCATAGATAGAATTTAATAAAGGGAGAAAATGATGAACAGATCAACAATAAGAGAATTAACCTTTAAACTTATATATAGTATGGAAATTCAAAAAGATGATGATATTGAGGAACAAATAAATTTATATATTCAAAGCAATAATATTGAAGATAAAAAGGCAAAAGAATATATAAAAGATGTTATATATGGAATTAAGGCAAATCTAGAAGTAATATCAAACTTAATAGAAAAAAATTTAAAATCTGATTGGAAAATAGATAGAATTTCAAAAATAGATTTGAGTTTATTAAAGTTAGCAATATATGAAATAAAATATAAAGAAATACCATATAAAGTTGCAATAAATGAAGCTGTTGAATTAGCAAAAAAATATGGAGAAGATAATTCTAAAAACTTTATAAACGGAATTTTAGCAAGTGTTGTAAAACAATTAGATAATTAGGAGTTTATAATAAATGAAATATAATGCAATTTCAGTAACAGATTTAAATAAATATATAAAAGAAAAAATTGCTACTGATGAACTGTTAACAGACATACTAGTAAAAGGAGAAATATCAAATTTTAAAAACCATTACACAGGACATCTTTATTTTACATTAAAGGATGAGAATTCTTTAATAAAATGCATAATGTTTAAAAGTTATGCTGAAAGATTAAAGTTTACTCCAAAAGATGGAATGAAAGTAATGGTTTTTGGTAGTGTATCTGTTTTTGAAAGAGATGGAATATATCAAATATATGTTAAAGCAATGCAAGAAGATGGCGTAGGCGATTTATATACAAAATATGAAGAACTAAAAGAAAATTTGGAAAAAGAAGGATTATTTGATATAAACCACAAAAAGAAAATACCTCTAATGCCAAAAGTAATAGGAGTGCTTACATCTCAAACAGGTTCAGTAATAAGAGATATAATAAATGTTTCTACAAGAAGAAATCCAAATGTGTACATAAGATTATTACCAGTTCCAGTTCAAGGTCAAGGAGCAGCCGAGAAAATTGCATATGGAATTAGAATAATGAATGAAAAAAAATTAGCAGATGTTTTAATTTTAGCAAGAGGAGGGGGTTCATTAGAAGATTTATGGCCTTTTAATGAAGAAATAGTTGCAAGAGAAATTTATGATTCAGATATTCCAATAATTTCAGCAATTGGACATGAAACAGATTTTACAATTTCTGATTTTGTGGCAGATTTAAGAGCTCCGACACCATCTGCAGCAGCAGAATTAGCAGTACCTGATATTTATGAAGTAAAAGAAAAAATAAATACATATAATAGTAGATTAAGATTATCATTAAAGAAAAAAATAGAATTAATGAGATTAAGATATGAAAAATGTATGACAAGTAGAGTATTTAAAGATCCATTAAGAAATATTAATGATAACTATATAAAAATAGATGGATATATAAAAAGTATAGAAAATAGTATAAGATTGAAGAAAAAAGATTTATCATCAAAATACATAGAACTAGTAACAAAATTAGATGCATTAAGTCCTTTAAAGACATTAACAAGGGGTTATTGTATAACTGAATTAAATGGAAAGATAATAAATAGTGCTAAAAAAATATGTGCAAATGAAGAAATAAATATCAAGTTTTATGATGGTGCAAAGAAAGCAAAAGTAATAGAGTAAGGAGAATAAATATGAAAGATAAAATAAAAACAATAATAATTATAATAATTTTCTCATTAATATTAGCAATTTCATTAATTGCAATATTAGATAGAAAAGATAATGATGATAGAGATTTGATAACTGTAGAATATGAAAATAATGTTGTAAATACAACAAATACTACAAATGAGATAGATGAAGAGGAAAATAATACAATTGATGAAAATTCTACATCAGAGGTTATAGGAAGAGAAGAAAAAGAATCAGAAGAAGAAAGCAAAGATTCAACAGAAAATAATGATGAAAAAGCTATTAAATTAGTAAAAGAAGAATGGGGAGACGATGAAGCTTCAGTATATTTTAATATAGAAAATAAAAATGGAACAAAATATACTATAACAGTACGTAGTAGTGATACAACAGAAGCCATTGCATGGTATGATGTTGATGTAAAAACACAAAAAGTAACTTCAAATTAAAGGAGATAGTAATGAAAGAAGAAAATAATTTTGAAGAAAAAATGAAAGAATTAGAAAATTTAGTTGTAGAACTTGAAAAAGGTGAATTAAATTTAGATGATTCTGTTAAAAAATTTGAACAGGGAATGAAAATATCAAAAGAATGTAATGACATATTAGAAAAAGCAGAAAAAAGAATATCAATATTGTTAGAAAAAAATGATGATATAGAAGAATCAGATTTTAATACTGATAATAATATAGACTAATATATAAAAGGGGATAAAATGGAATTTTTTATAAATTTAATACAAAATAAATATATATATATACCTGTACTTTCATGGTTTGGAATACAAACTTTTAAACTTATATATGATTTAGTAACAACAAAGAAATTTAATTTTAAAAGAATACTAGGAGCTGGAGGAATGCCAAGTTCTCATGCTTCTGTAGTAATGAGCTTAACTACATTAATAGGAAAAGAATATGGATTAGATAGTGCTATTTTTGCAGTGTCACTAATTTTTTCCTTTATAGTAATGTATGATGCAGCAGGTGTTAGAAGAGCAGCAGGTAAACAAGCGAAGTTATTAAACAAGATTGTTGAAACACCTGGTTTAACTAGTCTTCAAGTTTCAGAAAAATTAGTAGAAGTATTAGGACATACACCAATGCAAGTTTTTGTTGGCGCTTTGATTGGAGTAATTATAGGAATTATTTTTTAAATAAAAGAAGGTGCAAATTATGACAGATATAGAAATAGCAAGAAATACTAAATTAGATAAAATTACAGACATAGCTAAAAAAGTAAATATTAATGAAGATGATTTAGAATTATATGGAAAATATAAAGCTAAAATATCAGAAGATGTTTACAAAAAAGTAAAAAACAAAAATAATGGAAAGTTAATATTAGTAACAGCTATTAGCCCAACTCCTTTAGGAGAAGGAAAAACAACAATGTCTATAAGCATAGCAGATGGGTTAAGAAAAATTGGCAAAAATTCAATATTAGCATTAAGAGAACCTTCATTAGGACCTGTTTTTGGAATTAAAGGTGGAGCAACAGGAGGAGGTATGGCTCAAGTTGCCCCAATGGAAGATATAAATTTACATTTTACTGGAGATATTCATGCAATTACTTCAGCAAATAATTTGTTGTCTGCTTTAATAGATAATCATATATTTTCAGGAAATACTTTAGGAATAGAGAAAGTTGTATGGAAAAGATGTGTTGATTTAAATGATAGACAATTAAGAAAAGTTGAAACTGGATTATCTGGAGAAAAAAATATTGTACCTAGAGTTGATTCTTTTGATATAACAGTTGCATCAGAAATAATGGCAATACTATGCTTATCTAAAGATTTAGAAGATTTAAAAAGAAGAGTTGGCAATATAGTAATTGGATATAACAAAAATAATATGCCAATATATGCAAAAGATTTAAAAGCAGAAGGAAGTATAGCTGTTTTACTAAAAGATGCAATAAAACCAAATTTAGTACAAACATTGGAACATACTCCTTGTATAATACATGGAGGACCTTTTGCAAATATAGCACATGGATGTAATAGTATAATAGCAACAAAATTAGCATTAAAATTAGCAGATTATACTGTTACAGAGGCTGGATTTGGAGCAGATCTTGGCGCAGAAAAATTTTTAGATATAAAGTGTAGAGAAGCTAATATAAAACCAGATGTGGTTGTATGTGTTGCTACTATGAAAGCAATAAAATATCATGGAGGAGTTTTAAAAGATAAAATTCTAGAAGAAAACATACAAGCTATTGATAATGGAATAAATAATTTATTTAAACATGTAGAAAATTTAAAAGAAAAATTTGGATTAAATGTTATTGTTGCTTTAAATAAATATAGTCAAGATAGTATTAAAGAAATAGAATATTTAAGAGAAAAATTAAAAGAAAGAAATATACTTTTAAGTTTAGTTGAAGGTTGGGAAAAAGGATCAAATGGAGCAATAGATATAGCAGAAAAAATAGTTAAGTTATCAGAAAAAGAGGAAGATTTTAAATATATATATGAACTAGAAGATGATATAAAAACAAAAATAGAAAAAGTAACATCTAGAATTTATGGAGCAAAATCAGTTATATATGAAGAAAATGCATTAGAAAATATTAAAAAGATAGAAGAACTAGGCTATGGAAATTTACCAATATGTATTGCTAAAACACAATATTCTTTTTCTGATGATCCTAAAAATTTAGAATGTGATAAAGAATTTGATATTACTGTAAGAGATGTAGAGTTAAAATCTGGTGCAGGATTTATAGTAGTGCTTGCAGGAAAGATAATGACAATGCCAGGACTTCCTAAAGTACCTGCAGCAGAAAATATTGATATTGATAAAAATGGAGATATAATAGGAATATTTTAAATAATATTGAATTTTACATAAAATAGTAATAAAATATGTATTATAGAACTCATTAATAGTAATCTGAGTTGATTATTAAAACAATATGACATGAGACAGGAGGGATATGTATGAAAACATTATGTTATAAAGTGGCTTACAGAGAAGACCGTTACAAAGAAGACTATTTGCTCTATGATGATGGTTTTATACTTATTGAGATTGATGACAATAATATGCTTTCAAGAGTTGAGGGATTGTTGACATTTGATTATTTTAAGTTTGTAATAACAGATTCAAATATTAAAATTCAAATTTATACTAGAGATTATAGACAACAAGAGATACAGTCTAATGCATCTGAAAAAGGCAAGATTCCAATGACTTTATATTTAGAATGTGAAACACCAGTAAATTTATTTCCTATACCTTTTAAGATTAAATTTTCTAATTATCAAAAAAAATGTCAATTTGAAATAATTAGGCCAAAACCATTTAAAGACGTAAATAAGTATGAAGAACGTTTAAAGCAATTTAAACAAAATGTTTTCATCGATGAGCGGAGCTAATCTGCTCATCTTTTTTTATTATTTACTTATTTTAATATTTATATAAAATTTGGTAATAATAAAATAAAAGGAGTGAATTTTTATGTTTAATTTTAGAACAGATTTAGCTTTAGAAAGAAGAGACATATATAAAAAAGCAAATAATATTGAAAATGAAGTTAATGGAGTAGAAGTTACAGAAGAAAAGATTAATGATAATATAAATGTTTCAAGAGTAAAAATTATAAATGAAGAAGGAGAAAAGGCAATAGGAAAGCCTATTGGAAATTATATTACAATTGATATAAATAAATTAAGATTAGCACAAGATGAAGATATAGAAAAAGCATCACAGACTCTTTCTAATGAATTAAGAAGTATAATAGATAATCATATTGATAAAAAAGGAGAAATTTTAGTAGTAGGGCTTGGAAATATATATGTAACACCAGATAGTTTAGGCCCAAAAGTTATTAATGAAATTGATGTAACAAGACATTTAATAAATTATTTACCACAATATGTAGATGAAAATACAAGAATGGTAAGTGCAATAGCACCAGGAGTACTTGGCACAACAGGTATAGAGACAGTTGAAATTTTAAAAGGAATAGTACAAAACATAAATCCAAAATTAATAATAGTTATAGATGCTTTAGCATCAAGAAGCATTGAAAGAATAAGCAGTACAATACAAATATCAGATACTGGAATAATACCAGGTGCTGGAGTTGGAAATACAAGAAAAGAAATTAGTAAAAACACATTAGGAATACCAGTAATTGCAATAGGAATACCAACAGTTGTAGAAACAGCAGTATTAGTTAATGATTCATTAGATTTATTTATTACAAAATTACAAGATGATGCTAAATCTAATGATTATTTAAATAAATTGAAAGATGAAGATAATTATGAAGAAATAAAAGAAGCATTAAATCCTAGTGATTATAATATGATTGTAACTCCTAAAGAAATAGATGATTTAATAGAAAACATGAAAGATATTGTTGCTAGACGGAATAAATTTTGCAGTATAAATTTATTTCATATTTTATCCTAAATTTGACATCAAAGTAAAAAAATGGTATAATTAAGAGGTGCTACTTAAAAAAGGAGGAAAATATGAAAGAAAATAATAATGCTAAACTAAAGATTGTACAAATATTATATGCAAGTTTAGCAATGATTTTATTAGGAATATTTATAACAATATACACTATACAAAATTCAGCAATTATAATTGCTAATACAGAAGAAAAAGTAGAAACAGAACAAATAAATATAGCTGATAGAACTACTGAAAGGGAAACAAGTAAAGAAGTAACTAGTAGATCTTCAGGAATAAGAAAAGAAATATCAGAATATAAAGAAGAAGTAATAAATGAGCAATATACAAAAATAGAAGATGTTTCTATATCAAAGAATATGGATTTAACTGTAAGAACAGGATTATCTAAAGAAGACTTTAAAACAATGATTAAAAATACAAGACAAGACACAACAAAATTCTTTTATAACAATAGTGATACAATATATGACTTATGTGAAAAATATCAAATAAATGAAATATTTTTCTGTGGATTAATAGCAGGAGAATCAGGATGGAATATAGCATCTAATCATAGAAGAACACATAATTATATTAGTTTAATGTCAGGTGGAAAATTAATAAGATTTTCAACAGTTGAAGAAGGATTAGAAAAAGCAGCAAGTACACTTCATGAAAAATATTTATCACCAAGTGGTAGATTTTACTCTGGAAAAACATTAGCAGGGGTTAAAAAAAGATTTTGTCCAGCATCTTCAACATGGGTAAATCTAATATATAAATGTATGAGTCAAATAGTTAATTAAAAAGAACTGATTTATCGAGGCTGCTGAAAAAGTAGCACAAAAAAATAGCGAATTGGAAAATAATTTTTCTAATTCGTTATTTTTTATGTACTA
>CANQXY010000032.1 GCA_947627935.1 uncultured Clostridia bacterium
TATAATATTAAAATTTTGAAAATAAATTTTGAAAATTTTTTTATTAAATAAAATTAAAGATTAATATTTTTATTTTTTTAAAATTTTTATAGGACTATTTTATAAAAAAATAAATAATAAAATAATTAATAAAGATAATTTTTATATAAATATTATAAACTTTTAATATTAGATTTTAAGAGTTAATATTTTAAAATTTAATAGTATATTTATATTATAATTTTGTTACTTATCCAATCAAAAATTTTATCAAAGGAAATGATATAAAAATTCGAAAATAATAAATTAGATTAGTGAAAATGCACGATAAAACCTATCGGAATAAGGAAAAAATTAAAAACACGTAAAATTGTATATAAATAAAGTTGAATAAAAATAAAAGTAAAAAAAGTAAACATAATATAAAAAATCTACTCAAATTGATACCAAAATTTGTAAGAGAAAAGTAAAAAGCTTTTTTAAAAAAAAGTAAATATATGGAAATAAATTTTATAATTAAAATATAATTAAAAAATAAATTAAATAAAATTATAGTTAATATTGACAATAAAATGTTAAATTTATAAAATAATAAATAATAAAATAATTTTATGGAGAAAAATAAAGTGAAAATAAAATTAAAAGAAAATGAAAGAATTGATGATTTAGAATTTAATGATTTAAAAATAATTCAAAATAAAACTGGATTTTGTTTTGGAATTGATAGTGTATTAATTTCAGATTTTGCTAAAAATATAAATAAAAATGCAAAAGTAATAGATTTAGGTACAGGAACAGGAATCATAGCGACATTATTATGTGGAAAGACAAAATTATCTAAAATAGTAGGAGTAGAAATTCAAGAAGAAGTATGTAATATGGCAATAAGAAGTATTAAATTAAATAATTTAGAAGATAGATTTGAAATATTAAATGAAAATATAATTAATTTAAAAAATATATATGATAAAAATACTTTTGATGTAGTTGTAACAAATCCGCCATATAAAAAAATAGATACAGGAATTAAAAATGAAAATAATAAAAAATTAATATCTAGGCATGAAATAGAAGCGACTTTAGAGGACTTTTTAGAAATATCAACATATTTGCTAAAGGATAAGGGAAAATTTTATATGGTTCATAGACCAGAAAGATTAGTAGATATTTTGTTTAGTATGAGAAATAATAAAATTGAGCCTAAAAGATTAAGGTTTGTTTATTCTTACAAAGATAAAGAACCTAAATTAGTTTTAATTGAAGGAATAAAAAATGCAAATAAATTTTTAAAAATAGAAAAAAATCTTTATATATATGAAGAAAAAAATAAATATTCAGAGGAAATATTAAAAATTTATAATAAAAAATAAAATATATGTGGAAGGTAAAAATATGAGTGGTAATTTATATTTAGTAGCAACTCCTATAGGAAATTTAAATGATATTACTTTAAGAGCTTTAGAAACATTAAAAAATGTAGACTTGATTGCAGCAGAAGATACAAGAAATACATTAAAATTATTAAATTATTTTGAAATAAAAAAGCCTCTTATTAGTTATCATAGGCATAATGAGGAAATAAAATCTAATATTCTAATTGAAAAATTAATTGCTGGACAAAATATAGCTTTAGTATCTGATGCAGGTACTCCAGGAATTTCAGATCCAGGGGAAGAAGTAATAAAAAAAGCAATAGAAAAAGGTATTAATATAATTTCCATACCTGGTGCATGCGCAATGATAAATGCATTGATTTGTTCAGGGATAGATACAAAGGAATTTACTTTTTTAGGATTTTTACCATTAAATAAAAAATTAAGAAAAGAAAAATTAGATAAAATAAAGACTCTTGATAATACTATAATAATCTATGAGGCACCACATAAATTAAATACAACTTTATTGGATTTAAGCGAGATATTGGAAGATAGGCAGGTTGTTTTAGCAAGAGAACTAACTAAGATTCATGAAGAATTTATAAGAGGTACAATAAAAGAAGTATTGGAAAAGTCAGAAAATTTAAAAGGAGAAATGGTAATAATAATTGAAGGTAATAAAGACAAGTATGAACATAATAATTTAAATGATTTATCTTTAGAAGAACATTATAAATATTATGAAGAATTAGGATATGATAAAAAAGATATAATAAAAGCTATTGCAAAAGATAGAAATGTAAATAAAAATGAAGTATATATGCAATTTACAAAAAATAAAAAATCTCTTTAATAGAGATTTTTTATTGTAATTCTGATATTTTTTTAGAACATTTATCACATATTAATTTATCTTTATATTCTAATAAATTTTTTGTGTTTCCACAAAATATGCAATTAGGTTCATATTTTTTTAAAATTATAGAAGAACCATCTACGTAAATTTCTATTGGATCTTTTTCTGCTATATCAAATTTATTTCTTATTTCTATAGGTATTACTACTCTACCAAGTTCATCTACTTTTCTTACAATTCCTGTTGATTTCATAAAATTATCCTCCTCAAATATTACAAAATTCGACAACCTTTTTACAACTATAATATATCATATGTAAACATATAGGTCAATAAATTTTACTAAATTATTTTATCAAATTATTTAGCAATATATACAATTTGTACTAAAAACAAATAATGAGAATAAAATAAAATAAAAAGAGGTAAATATGTTAAATATAGTTTGGCCAATTTTTATAATTATATCCTTTATTTATGCAATTTTTACTGGAAATATAGATAATATAAATAATTCTATTTTTGAATCAACAGAAAGTGCTGTTAACCTTTCAATTACATTACTAGGTACAATGTGCTTGTGGAATGGAATAATGGAAATAGCATCAAGAACAAGTGTAATAGATAAACTCACTAATTTCTTAAAACCTTTAATAAAATTTTTATTTCCGAGTTTAAAAAATGATATAGACATTCAAAAGCAAATTTCTATGAATATGATAGCAAATATTTTAGGACTTGGAAATGCAGCTACACCACTAGGAATTAAGGCAATGAAGTCAATGCAAAAGCAAAATAAAGATAAAGAAAAATTAACAAATTCTATGGCTATGTTTATAGTTATAAATACAGCATCATTGCAAATTATACCAACTACAGTTATTGCAATAAGAAATTCATTAGGATCAAATAACCCAACTAAAATAATATTTCCGGTATGGATAGCGACTATTATTGCAGCAACCGTAGGTATTTTAGTTACTAAATTATTTATAAAATTAGATAAGTGAGGGTGGTATGGATATAATTAATTATTTATCAAGTGCTGCAATGCCAATGGTAATACTAATAATAATTTCATATGGAATACTAGAAAAAAATAAAGTTTTTGATACTTTTATAGATGGAGCAAAAGAAGGATTAGAAATTGTACTTAAAATTTTTCCTACTCTTATTGGATTATTTGTAGCAATTGGAGCATTAAGAAGTTCAGGAATATTAGATTTGATAATAAATAATATAGAGCCAGTATTAAATTTATTAAAAATACCAAGTCAAATCATGCCACTTGCTATTTTAAGGCCTATATCAGGAAGTGCGTCAATTGCTGTTGCAACTGACATAATGAATAAGTTTGGAGTAGATAGTAATATAGGATTAATAGCAGCTACTATTATGGGATCAACAGAAACAACTTTATATACAATAGCAGTATATACAAGTGCAGTTGGAATAAAGAAAACAAGATTTGTTTTATATGCAGCATTAGCAGCTGATATAGCAGGGATGATAGCATCGGTTGCTATTTGGCGAATTTTGTCGTAAAGTTTTAATTGACATATCTTTTTTTGTGTTGTATTATGAGCTTAATTTATTTCAAAGGAAGTTAAAATGATAATTAAAATTTTTGTATTCATATTAATTTTTATTATGACAAAAAAAGTTATAATAAATTTATTATCTAAAAGAATTTTAAAAAAATTAAATAGTTATTAAACTTGTAGAGAAAATAATAATCCCCCAAAAACAATAAATAATATTTTTAAAAACTATTTTATGCCCCTAAAACATGTTTATTTTAAATTTTTATTTCTTATTTTATTTTCTCTACAGATATATATTATTTATGATATGTTTCATTATTAGAGATTTTAAATCCTCTAAATATTTGTTCAAGTAAAAACAGTCTAATTAATTGATGAGGAAAAGTCATTTTTGAGAAACATATTTTATAATCAGATAGTGATAGTATTTTTTCAGTCAATCCTAAAGATCCACCAATAATAAAAGTAATGTGACTTGTGGTTAAAGAAAGATTATCAATATATTTAGAAAATTGTTCAGATGATAATTCTTTTCCATTTAAATCAAGGCATATAACATAAGAATCTTTTTTAATATGACTAATTATATTATCACTTTCTTTTTGTTTTATAATTTCAGCAGTTTTATAATTTAATTTTTCAGGTATTTTTTCATCTGGTAGTTCAGTTATCTCTAATTTACAATATTTAGAAAGCCTTTTTGAATATTCTAAAATAGCAGATTTAAGATAATCTTCTTTTATTTTTCCAATGCATAATATATTTATAGATAACATATATACTCCTTTAAATTTTTATTATTTTACTAGGCTTATCTCTATCTGCTACACTTAAAGATAGAGAAGATTCTAAATAATTTTCAGAAATTAATTCTTCCACTACTGTTTTATATGCAAGTTCTGGAAAATTATTTTCTTTACTTAAATGACCAAGCATTGCTGTTTTTAATCCAGACTTTAATAAAAATGATATTGCTTTACCAGCTTCATTATTAGGCAAATGACCATTTGGGCCAGCAATTCTAGTTTTTAAATTATATGGATAATGTGAATATCTTAAAACTTCTTGATCGTAATTTGCTTCAAGTAATATAAAAGAGCTTTCATCTAAATTATTTATTATTTTATTATCAATATGACCAATATCTGTGGCAATACTTATTTTTTTATCGTCTTTAAAAATATTAAATCCGCAAGGGTTTGCAGCATCATGTGGTATTGAAAATGAATTTATATTAATATCTCCTATATAAAATTTATCTGAAACCTTAAATTTCTTAATATTTTTCTCTGAAATTTTAGAAATTTGTGTTGGCATATTATCAATTGTTTCTTGATTAGCATATATAGGAATATCAAACTTTTTAGAGAAAGTTCCTAATCCTTGAATATGATCTGAATGTTCATGTGTAACTAAAATAGCATTAATAGAAGAAGGCTCTACATTTATTTGATGTAAAGCTTCTTCTATTTTTTTACTACTGACACCAGCATCTATTAATAATTTAGTATTTTCTGTTTCAATAAATAGACTATTACCACTACTACCACTATATAAACTACAAAAGTTTAGCATAATAATTCTTCCTTTTAATTACTATTCTTTTATTCTTTTAATTTTAGCACCCAAATTTCTAAATTTTTCTTCTATATTTTCATATCCTCTGTCAATATGTTCTAAATTATATATTTCAGTTTCTCCTTCTGCAATTATACCTGCTATTATAAGTGCTGCACCAGCTCTTAAATCTGTAGAATAAACAGGGGCAGAATATAATTTGTCAACACCTTCAAAAAAAGCGGATTTACCTTGAGCTGTTATTTTTGCACCCATCTTATTTAACTCTTCAGTATATTGAAATCTAGATTCCCATATACTCTCATTTATTATACTTGTACCTTCAGCAATAGAAAGAACTACACCCATTTGAGGTTGTAAATCCGTAGGGAAACCTGGGTATGGAAGAGTTTTTATATTTGCTTTTCCAGGTCTTCTATCACACCAAACTCTTATACTATCACCATAATCTTCTACTTGTCCGCCAACTTCAATAATTTTAGCTGTAATTGATTCTAAATGCTTTGTGATACAATTTTTTATTAAAATATCTCCTTTAGAAGCTACAGCAGCTAACATAAAAGTACCTGCTTCAATTTGGTCTGGTACTACTGAATATGTACTATTTCCAGACAATTTTTTTACACCATTAATTTTTATAATATCTGTTCCAGCTCCTCTTATATCTGCACCCATTGTATTTAAAAAGTTAGCTACATCTACTATATGAGGCTCTTTTGCAGCATTATCAATAACAGTAGTTCCTTCTGCTAAAACAGCCGATAACATTACATTAATTGTAGCACCAACTGAAACCACATCCATATAAACAGAATTTCCTACTAGTTTATCTGCTGTTGCAGTTATATTTCCTTTTTCCACTTCAACAGTAGCACCAAGTGCTTCGAAGCCTTTTATATGTTGATCAATTGGTCTTGCACCTAATTTACATCCACCAGGCATTCCAACTTGTATCTTTCCTTTTCTACCAAGCATAGCGCCAACTATATAATAAGAAGCTCTAAATTTACGAGTTAAATCTAAAGGAGCTACTGTAGTATTTATATTTCTTGTATCTATTGTTATTTCATTAGGTGTATTCCATGTTATTTTTGCACCTAATTTTTCTAATATTTCACAAGATATTTTTACATCACTTATATTAGGAATATTTTCAATTGTACAAACACCATCTATTAAAAGTGTTGCAGGTAAAATTGCTACAGCTGCATTTTTTGCACCACTAATTGTTACTTCTCCTTTTAAAGGCGTTTGTCCAGTTATTACTAGTTTTTCCAATGTATTACCCCCAAAAATTTTCTACTTAAAATAATAGAGTGTTTATTAACACTCTATTTATTATATTGAAATATACCATAAATAAATCTAATTTACAACTATTTTTAATTATTTTTTGCAGTTAATAGATTATTATTAGAAAAGATTTCTAATAATTTAAATTTAAAATTAATTTCAGAACTAGAGTTATCTGATATTAAAGTAAATTCTTCTTCAGATAGATTTTCTTTTAGAAGATCTTTAGACTCTTGTGGTACAACTCCAGAAGTTACATCAACAAAACATAAAGGAGGAAACATTACACACCACCAGTTTTGACCCTGAGCTTTACCTATTTCTACTCTTAAAGCATCATAGTTTCCAGAAGGTAAAGATATATCTCCATACGTTTTTGTTGGAAATTCAAAATTACCAATATTTATATTTACATCATAAGAATAACCATTTTCTTTTATAGTATCAAGAGCAATTTGCCTAAAAGTTTCTTTATTTTCTTGAACAATTGAAATTGCTTCTTCTTTACTTTTACAATTAGCACATATTTTATTCATATAATTTAACAAATTATCACGTACAATATATTTTAAATCTTGATCTAGTTTATTATCACTATTTGCAATAACATGTAATCTGAATACATTATTTTTTATATCATTTGATGTTGATTTAGCATATGAATATGCACATACAAATGTGTATAAAAATAGTAAAAAAATTAATAATATTACAATTTTTACTTTGGTATTTTTCATAATTTTTAAAAATTTTATCATAAGAATCCTCCAATATAAAAATAAAACTTTTTTGTAAAATATTTCTTTATCTTAAGTATTAACAAAATTAATAAAATTATACATTGTCGAAAAAAATCGATGATTTTATTTGAAATATAATTGACATATTTGAAATAAAATGGTAAAATTTACCAGTAGCCAAAAATTAATTACGGATATATATAATTGCTATTATTTGAAAGGGATGAATTTTAATGATTACTAAAGAAAATAATAAAGAAAGAATGTGTAGTTTTTATGCAAGTGAGTTTCATTTAGAAATGATAATATTACCATATATAAACAAAGAAATGGAAGAAAATAAAAAAATAATTATAATAACAGAAGAAAATTTAGAAGATAGTATAAAAGTATTAGTATCAAAAATTAATTTAGAAGAAAGTAGAAAAAGAAAAATCTTAAGTTTAGATTGGAACAACAATTATATAGAAAAAATTGAAGATTTAAAGTCAAAAAATTATAATGAGATATGTATAATTGTTAATGGAACAGAAAAATTTATTGAAGATATAAATTACATATTAGAAGAAACAAAGTTAAAAGATAAAATTAATATACTTAATTGCTATAAAATTGATGATATAAAAAATCATATGCAAGATATAGTATTAAAGCATAAAAAAGTATTAAACACTTCAGGAATACAAAAAATTTAGAAAAACTATTGAAAAAATTTAATAAATGATATATAAATATAGAACAGGAAAAAAACCTGTTCTATATTAGTTAGAAAAATTTTTTTTTAGAAAGGAAAATGCAGATGGAAGATAGATTAGAAACAATAAAATGGACTTTAAAAAAATATAATCAAGAACATTTATTAAATCAATATGATAATTTACCAGATAATAAAAAGGAAGAATTATTAAATCAAATAGAAAATATAGATTTTGAGCTTATAAAATCTTTATATGAAAATACAAAAAAAGAGCTTAAAACGCAAGAGGCTAAAATTGAGCCAATAGAATATTTAGATAAATATAAACTTAATGATATGTATAAATATTATGAAGAAATAGGAAAAAAAGCAATAAAAGAAGGAAAGCTTGCAGCTGTTACAATGGCTGGAGGACAGGGAACAAGATTAGGACATAATGGTCCAAAAGGTACATATGATATAGGATTATATACTCATAAATCATTATTCGAATTATTAAGTGATTCTTTAAAAGAAGAAGGAAAAAAATATGGAGTAATTATTCCATGGTTTATAATGACAAGCAGAGAAAATAATAGTGCTACAATAGAATTTTTCGAAAAAAATAGATTTTTTGGATATGAAAAAAATAAAAATATATTTTTCTTTGTACAAGGAGAATTACCTATGGTAGATACAGAAGGAAAAATATTAATTGGTGAAGATGGTCTAATAAAATTAGCAGCAGATGGTCATGGAGGAATTTATGAATCATTAGTAAAAAATAAAATGACAGATAAAATGAGAGAACTTGGTATAGAATGGGTATTTATAGGTGGAGTAGATAATTGTTTGGTAAAAATGGTAGATCCAGTTTTAATGGGAATTGCAATAGATAAAAATGTAACTGCTGCTGGAAAATCTGTAGTAAAAGCAAATCCAAAAGAAAAAGTAGGAGTATTTTGCAAGAAAAACGGAAAACCAAGCGTTATAGAATATACAGAAATTTCTGAAGAAATGGCAGAAGCAACAGATGAAAATGGAGAACTTTTATATGGTGAATCTCATATTTTATGCAATTTATTTAATATATCAGCTATAGAAAGAATGGGAAAAGAATCATTACCATATCATAGTGCATTTAAAAAGGCAACATATATAGATGCTGATGGTAAAAAAGTAGTACCAGATGGACCAAATGCATATAAGTTCGAAGCATTTTTATTTGATGCATTTGGAGAATTAGATGATATGGCAATATTAAGAGTAAAAAGAGAAGAAGAATTTGCACCAGTAAAAAATGCAGATTCAGCAGGAGTAGATTGTCCTAGCACAGCTAGAGAATTATATATGAAATATTATAATTTATAATGTTATTAAAAGGAGGTTAGGATTAAAATTAAATATTAATTCTAACCTTTTTTGTTATTAAATTAATATAAAATTAGGAGGAAATTATGAATTATTTAGAAGAATATGAAAAATGGTGTAATGGAGAAGTTTTTGATAAAGAGACTAAACAAGAACTAGAATCTATAAGAGGAAATGATAAAGAAATTGAAGATAGATTCTATCAAGAACTAGAATTCGGAACTGCAGGATTAAGAGGAGTAATTGGTGCAGGTACAAATAGAATGAATAAATATACAGTTGGAAAAGCTACACAAGGTTTAGCAAATTATATAATAAAACAAGGAACTCAAAATAAAGGTGTAGTAATAAGTTATGATTCAAGAAAAATGTCAGATGAATTTAGCAAACAAACAGCATTAATTTTAAATGCAAATGGAATAAAGACATATATTTTTGAAAGTTTAAGACCTGTTCCTGAATTATCATTTGCGGTTAGAGAATTAGGATGTACGGCAGGAGTAATGATAACAGCAAGTCATAATCCACCAAAATATAATGGATATAAAGTTTATTGGGATGATGGAGCACAAATTGTTTCACCTGTAGATAAAGATATTATAACAGAAGTTAGAAATATAGAAGATTATGGAAAAATAAAGAGTATATCTGAACAAGAAGCGAAAGAAAAGGGATTATATAATGTAGTAGGAAAAGAAATAGATGAAAAATATTTAAAAATATTAAAGAGTTTAGTATTAAATCCAGAAGCAATTAAACAAGTAGGAAAAGACTTAAAAATTGTTTATACACCATTACATGGAACAGGGAATACTCTTGTTGAAGGATTATTAAAAGATTTAGGATTTGAAAATGTTTATGTTGTACCAGAACAAGCTAAACCAGATGGAAATTTCCCAACAGTAGATTATCCAAATCCAGAAGATCCTAAAGCCTTTAAATTAGCATTAGAATTAGCAAAAGAAAAAGATGCAGATGTTGTTTTAGCTACAGATCCAGATGCAGATAGATTAGGAATATTTGTAAAAGATACTATTTCAGGAGAATATAAGACATATACAGGAAATATGTCAGCATTATTAATTGCAGAATATAGAATATCACAAATGAAAGAAAAAGGAATATTGCCTTCAAATGGAATGTTTTTAACGACAGTAGTATCTTCTAATTTAGCATATGACATAGCAAATTATTATAACCTAGAGATAAGAGAGGTACTAACAGGATTTAAAAATATTGGAAGACAAATGAAATTAGCAGATATTAATAAAGATGCAAAATATGTATTTGGATTTGAAGAAAGTTATGGATGCCTAATTGGAGATTATGCAAGAGATAAAGATGGAATTGCAGCTGTAATGGCATTAGCAGAAGCGGCAGCATATTATAAAACAAAAGGATTAACATTATGGGATCAAATGTTAAAAATTTATGAAAAATATGGATATTATAAAGAAGGTCAAGTATCTATAGTACTAGAAGGTAGTGAAGGGGCAAAAATGATAAAAGATATGATGACTAAAACTAGAAACACAGATATAGAAAAAATTGGGGATTATAAGGTCCTAAATTTTAGAGATTATGAATTTGATACAGTTAAAAATATGCAAACAAAGGAAGTAACTCATCCAGGACTTCCAAAATCAAATGTTTTATATTATGAATTAGAAGATAACAATTGGTGCTGTGTACGTCCATCTGGTACAGAACCTAAAATAAAATTATATTGTGGTGTAAAAGGTACAAGTATGGAAGATGCAGAAGAAAAATTAAATAAATTAAAAATAGAAATGGAGAAAATAGTAAGAAACTAAGCAAATTGCTTAGTTTCTTTTCCAATCATCAAGATTTCTTTGAATTGCACCAAAGAGATTTTCTCTAATCATAGGAATATTTTTTTGCCAAGTAAATATTTGATTTTTCATATCTTCTCTTTTAGATATTCCATCCATAGGACAAGTTTTTTCCATAACTTGTATATTATTTTTTTTAATATATCTTTTAATATCTTTTTCAGGAGTATATATCAAAGGTCTAATTAATGTTATTTTAGATCTATCCATAAAACTTATAGGTGCAAATGTTTTAATATTACCATTATATAAAAGATTTAATAGAAATGTTTCTAAAACATCATCTTGATTGTGACCTAAAGCGATTTTATTACAATTTTCTCTTATTGCAACTGAATTTATTATACCTCTCCTTAAGTTTGCACATAAAGAACATGGATTTTTTTCTTTTCTAATATCAAAAACGATTTCCTTAATATGAGTATCTTCAATAAAAAGAGGAACATTAATATTTGAACAAATTTCTTTTAATAAATTAGTGTTAAAAAATTCAAATCCTGGATTAATACTTATTGCAATTATTTCAAATTTTTTAGGATAAAATCTTTGAAGATTTTTAAATGCTTGTAACATTGTAATTGAATCTTTTCCACCAGAGAGACATATAGCTATTTTATCTCCTTCTTCTATCATGTTATATTCTTCTATTGCTTTTCTCATTTTACTTAATATTTTTTGCATGAAATTCACCTCATAAATTATTTATATTATATCATAAATGTCAATAGAGACAAAATCATATATTGGTGCAATTGACAACTAATAAAAAACACTATATAATTTTATAAGATGTGCTCATAGCTCAGTAGGATAGAGCAATCGCCTCCTAAGCGATAGACAGGGGTTCGAATCCCTTTGGGCACACCATAAAAAAGGACTCAAATGAGGAGGCTGCTGAAAAAGTAGCACAAAAAAATAGCGAATTGGAAAATAATTTTTCTAATTCGTTATTTTTTATATCAAA
>CANQXY010000033.1 GCA_947627935.1 uncultured Clostridia bacterium
CCGAGTGGCTAAAGGCGGCAGACTGTAAATCTGTTCTCATTTGAGTACGATGGTTCGAATCCATCCCTGCCCACCAACGATGTATCTGTTCGAACTAGTGGATATATAAATACCATTCTGAAAAAGGATGGTATTTTTTAGTTTTGTTTTCAGTATGTATTACATTATCCCCGAGTTTTGTACCATTGGTCAAAACTCATAGGGGTTAGGATTTGTGTCAACGGTAAAGTCCTATAAAGAATAAATTAATATTAGCAATATGGTATGAATCAAAGCAATTGGCAATGTCTTATATATAATACTAAAGAAAACTATGAAAAGTTTAATAGTTGATAATATGTTAAAAGAAATTGATGATGAATATAGAAATACATTAATAAATTTTGCTAAATATAAACTTGTAATAAAGCTTGAATTACAGATAGTTAAAGCATTGTTTATTTGACATTTTATGTTAAATAATGTATAATAAAATTATGTAACTGTTAATAAATTTGTATCAACATTTGAGGAGGTTATTTTATGTTACATCAGTTTTTGGCAATTTTTTTTATCTCAATTGTTACATTGGTGGTTATTTTGATTGTTAAGATAGCTTTACCTATGTGGCGGTTCATGATTAGAGCAGATGCTGTTATCGACTTTTATTCTTGGGTTGAGGAGCTATTGAAAAAAGATTTCTCGAAAGAGAATAAAATCAAGTTAACGTATAGCAATGGAATTCTTGAGTACAAACTTGAATTTTCAAATACTAACGAAGCAAGTATTGAATTTGAAAAAATAGTTCAAGAAGCTTTAGAATACTATGATAAAATTGCTATTGTAGATAATTCATTTGAAGTTCAACAAAAAGAGTTACTACAGATTTGCTCTGAAGTTAGAATGATGAGATGGCAAAAACAGTAAACAAAAGGTCGGAGGCAATGTCTCCGACCTTTTTATAAAACTCATAAATTATTTTTATTTCGATATTGCAATTTATTAAAAACATGATATACTTTGATAAATTGATTGATACATTTGTCAATTTACAAAATATAATTTTATATTAAAATATGAAATTATTAAAGGAGAAAAATTAATGAAAATAGGAATAGATATAGATGGTGTATTAAATTCACAATATAATTTTTGCATAGATTATGGTTCAAAATTTTGTCTTGAATTAGGAAAATATAAATTGGAAAATGTTAATGCTATTGATACAACAGATATGTTTTTATGGGGCGAAGATATTGCACATAAATTTTGGAATAAATATAGAAAAGAATTAGTTATGACTATTCCTGCAAAAAAATTTGCATCAGAGGTTATTAAAAAATGGAAAGATAAAGGATATGAAATATATATTATAACAGCAAGAAAAAATGGAGATGAATGGTTTCCAGAAAACTTGAGATCAAGTATTGAAATTATAACAAAGCGTTGGCTTAATGATAATGATATTATTTATGATAATATTAAATTTGATGTACAAGATAAGGGAAAATTTTGTCAAGAAAACGACATAGATTATATGATAGAAGATGATCCAAATAATTTAAGAAAATTAATAGGTAAAACAAATGTGGTTGTATTTGACTATCCTTATAATAGAAATGAGGAATTTAAAAATTTAATAAGAGTATATAGTTGGTATGACATATATTCTAAAATTATGGAGGCCAATAATGATATTAGCAATAATTGAGAGACTGGAAAATATTTCTGGTGAAAAACCATTTAATTATAGATATTATTTAACACAGTATTTTAAAGATATTTTTGATAAATATAATATATTGTTATTTCCTATTATTTCTGAAAAAAATATAGATAAGGTTTGTAATATATGTGATGGATTAATAGTAACAGGAAGCGCAATAGATATTCCTCCAAAATATTATAATGAATTGCCAATGGAGGGAAGAAATTATAATATTGATGAATTTAGATTAGACAAAAAAGCAATTACTATCTTTGCAAAATATAATAAACCTATTTTAGGAATTTGTGGTGGTATACAATCAATCAATGTATGTTTTGGTGGTAGCTTAAATCAATTTATAAATAATCATGATTTAAAAAACTCAACTCATAAAATAACAATTAAGAAAAATTCTTTTTTAGATAAAATTTATCATAAAAAAGAAATAATGGTTAATTCATACCATCAGCAATCTATTAAAAATGTAGCCCCAGATTTTAAAATTTCTGCTATTAGTGAAGATAAAACAATAGAAGCAATAGAAAGAGATAATATTATAGGTGTACAGTGGCATCCTGAACAAATGATGGATTTTAATTTTTTTGAATATTTTATAAAAAGTGTTATTAATATTAAAAAAATTGATAAATAGTATAAAAACTCAATCGAAAATGATTGAGTTTTTTTATGAAATAACACATTATGACACTTTTAAAACTTAATTTTACATAATAAATAGGTTTACAAAAAATGTATATAATGATATAATAATTATGTTAAATTATTTTAATCCTGTTTTTCAGGTTGATATATAGACAGTTATTATAAAATAATTATTTTAAGGAGGGATTTTTATGAATCTTTGGATACTTTGGTTTATAGGTTGGATAATCGCGGTTATTACAAGTTTAATAATTCATAAAGAAGGGGATATCTTATATGAAAATAAGGTAACAAAGGTTATAATAATCTTATTAAAAACAATATCCATTTTTCTTGTACTAGGAATAGCGACTGGTGTAACAATTGGAAGTTTTGTTCAAAATCATTCACTAGATGTGGAAACGATTATTGTAGAAATGATTGCGTTATCAATTGAAATTATAGTTATAGGTGGGATACTTATTGCATTATTATTTATATCACTTGATTTTGTAATTAAGAATTTTCTATATATTTCTACTGTATCCATAATTTCAATTATTTGTTGGTCTATACCAATTTGTATGTATAACTCAAATATCGAAATAATTACGCAGACAGTTATTGAATCACAAGAAGAACGGCAAATTTTGTATTTCTGCAATATACCAGTACAAGAAGTTTCAGGCGAAATTTTTGGAAACTTTGCAATTACTGAGGGAGAAATATCTACATCAAATGAACTACCATATTGGTATTTAAATCAAAATGGTGAAGGTATTTTTGATTCTGCCTCAGCAGAATCATCAAAGATAGTATTTATTGATGACGATAAAGTTGCACGAGTAAATATTATTGTATATTCTGATCAAGAAATTTCTAAAAATAACAATAATGGAACAGAAAAAATTAAAAACGTCAAAAAACGGTATGAATATTGCTTTTATCTTCCAAAATCGATTATGCAATATCCATTGAATTAATAATCAAGATTATAATACAAAAAGTGTACTTTAAAATTAAGGTACACTTTTTGCATTATAATTTCTATTATATTTTTAGCTCTTTTACTGCATTTAGAATATACACAACATTTTTTAACTAAATTAATGTTTTATTTGAACTTAACATAAAAGTATGATATAATAGTACGGAAACTATATCTATTATTTATAAACAATAATTTGTTAAAGTAAGGAGGAACATTATGAATAAAAAGAGTGTAATGTATTTATTAATTTCTTTTTTATCTACTTTACTGATTATGAGAAAACTTAATGAAGTTGTATCATTTCGGCAGATGGATAAATTGGTTATCATAGGAATATGTTATTGGATTATAATATCTTGTACTATAAGAGCATTAGATTATACAATAAAACAAAAACAAATTAATAAAGAAAATATTTGTTTTGTATTGCAAGGAATATTTGGAATTTTACTATTAACTGTTATGATATTAGAAAAAATGGGTAATTTTCATAATAGTCTTAGCATATTTATAGTCTTTTTATGTTCTTTTATTGGATTTTGCATATGCCTTAAAATTTTGCTTTTCAATAAAAAAAAGAAAAAATAAAAAAGAAAAAATATAAGTTATACTCAAAATTAATAGTGGATATCCAGTTTTTAGTAAGATCTTCTCATATGAGAAGATCTTACTTTATAACTTTATTTTTAATTCCTTAATATAATATAAAAAATTATTTTTAAGGAGGAAAAATGAAAGAACTAAAATATAATAGAAAATTAGCTATAGAATATGCTGAAAAATGGGCATATTCTAGAAATCCTAAATATTATAATTATGATCCAGTAGGAGGAGATTGTACAAATTTTATATCACAATGTATATATGCAGGAAGTAATGTTATGAATTATAATAAAAATAATGGATGGTATTATATTAATGGAAATAATAAATCACCATCATGGACTGGAGTTGAATTTTTATATAATTTTTTAACAAAAAATAAAGGCGTAGGACCATATGGAGTTAAAACTGATGCTAATAATATTAGTGTAGGAGATATAGTTCAACTTTCATTTGATGGAAAAGTCTTTACACATTCATTAATTATAGTTAAAATAGATAGTGAAATATATATATCATCACATACATTTGATGCTTTTAATAGAAAATTAAATAGTTACAATTTTAAAAATATAAGATTTATACATATAGAAGGAGTAAGAAGTTATTGATAAAATGGAAAAAATAGATATATTAGAAAAATGTCAAATATGTCCTCATAATTGTAAAATTAATAGAAATAAAAATCAAATTGGGAGATGTAAATCAACTAATAAGATTAAAATTGCATTATATTCAGTACATAATTTTGAAGAACCATGTATAAGTGGTAAAAATGGATCTGGAACAGTATTTTTTTCAAATTGTAATATGAATTGTGTATATTGTCAAAATTATGAAATAAGTCAAGAAGGATTAGGAAAAGAAATAACTATTGAGGAACTATCAAATATATTTTTAAAGCTACAAAATAAAAATGTTAATAATATTAATTTAGTAACACCAACAAGTTATGTGCCACAAATAATAGAAGCGATTAAAATTGCAAAAGAAAATGGACTTAATTTACCTATAATATATAATACAAATGGGTATGAAAAAATAGAGACAATAAAAATGCTAAATGGATATATAGATGTATATTTGCCAGATTTTAAATATTATGATAATGAGCTTGCTAAAAGATATTCTAAAATAGATAATTATTTTGAAATTGCATCAGAAGCAATAAAAGAGATGTATAATCAAGTTGGGGCTCCTATTTTAGATAAAAATGGAATAATAAAAAAAGGTTTAATGATAAGACATTTAGTATTACCTAATAATATTGAAAATAGCAAAAATGTATTAAAATGGCTAAAAGAAAATATAAAAGAAGATGTATATATAAATATAATGGCTCAATATTTTCCAACATATAAAGCAAAAGAAATAGAAGAACTAAACAGAAAATTAAATAAAGAAGAATATAAAATAATAGAAGATTATTTATACGAATTAGATATAGAAAATGGGTATATACAAGAGCTTGGAGAACATGAAGAAGAATATGTTCCAAAATGGGAATATAAATAAAAAATAAATTTAAATAATCTTTACAAAAATATGTTGTTGTGATATTATTCGAATAATGTAATAACAACATATTTTTTGTTGAATTTAAGGAGGATTATTATGACAGAAGCAGATGAAAATTTTATAAATACATGTAAAGAAATTTTAGAACATGGATATTCTTCTGAGGGAACAGGAGTTAGAACTAGATGGGAAGATGGAGAAGAAGCAAATTATATATCAATAGTAGGAGTTACAAATAAATATGATGTAGGAAAAGAATTTCCAATGATAACATTAAGAAATAATACAAATACTGTAAAAAGAGCCATTGATGAAATTTTATGGATTTGGCAAAAAAAATCAAACAATGTAAATGATTTAAATTCACATATATGGGATCAATGGAAAGGTGAAGATGGAACAATAGGAAAAGCTTATGGATATCAAATGGCTAAAAAATATGAATTTAAAACAAAAAAAGGAATAAAGAAAATGGATCAAGTTGATTATGTATTATACTTGTTAAATAATGATCCAGCAAGCAGACGTATAATGACAAATATTTTTAATCATGAAGAATTAAAAGATATGAATTTAGAACCATGTGCTTATGGAACACAATGGCTAGTAAAGGGTGGAAAATTACATCTTATATTAAATCAACGTTCACAAGATATGCTTGCAGCAAATGGATGGAATACAATGCAATATGCTGCACTTTTATGTATGTTTGCACAAGTAACAGGGTTAGAAGTTGGAACATTAACTCATAATATCGGTGATTGTCATATATATGATAGACATATTCCTTTAATAGAAAAATTATTGCAAGCAGAAGCTATGGATGTTTCACCTAAACTTGTAATTAATAATCCTACTAAAAATTTCTATGACTTTAAAGTAGAAGATTTTGAAATACAAGGATATGATTATAACAAAGAAATAAAATTAGGAAAAATACCAGTAGCTGAATAGGAGGTAAAA
Source organism: uncultured Clostridia bacterium (assembly GCA_947627935.1). Classification (GTDB taxonomy): domain Bacteria; phylum Bacillota; class Clostridia; order TANB77; family CAG-508; genus CAG-269. The sequence goes on from CANQXY010000033.1 coordinate 6,405, forward strand.
ATGTTAAGTATAATAGTTGCAAAAGCTAAAAATAATATAATAGGAAAAGACAATCAATTAATATGGCATCTTCCAGAAGATTTAAAAAGATTTAAAAGACTAACAACAGGTCATACTATAATAATGGGGAGAAAAACATTTGAGTCATTAGGAAGAGTATTACCTAATAGACATCATATAATACTATGTAATGATGCGCAAATGCAAGTAGATGATGAAAATGTCGAAATATTAGAAGATATATCAATGCTTGATAAATATATAAAAGATAATGAAGAACATTTTGTTATTGGCGGAGCGACAATGTATAGACTATTAATGCCATATTGTAAAAAAATGTACATAACAGAAATAAATCAGGATTTTGATGGAGACGTTTCTTTCCCTGAAATAAATTCAGATGAATGGAAAGTTACTTCAAGAGAAAAAGGTATAAAAGATGATAATAACCCATTTGATTATGAATATGTAATATATGAAAAAATTTAAAAATGGAAAAGATATTTACTGTTATTAATAGTATTGAAGTAGAAAATTAAAATTAAACACATTTCTTTTGAAATGTGTTTTTTGTATTTATTTTTTTGTTTTAGGTTAAAATAATATTTAGGAGGTAATTATGTTTAAACCTAAAGCAATTTATTATGAAAAAAATATTGAAAATTATGAACTTGGAAAGCAATTATTAGAAAAATATAAAGAAGTTCCAAAAGTAATAATTGAAAATCATAATAATATAGAAGAAATGAGAAAAAAACAAAATTCTGAATTCGCTGATATGAAAAGAAATTTAATAATAGGAATAAGGAAAACACATAAATTTGTTGAAAATCATAAAACATCAGATTTTTTAGTTCCGTATACATCATCAGGTTGTACTGCTATGTGTATGTATTGTTATTTAGTATGTAATTATAATAAATGTGCATATTTAAGATTGTTTGTAAATAGAGAGCAAATGTTAGATAAAATAATAAAAACAGCAGAGAATTCAGAAAAAGAATTAACTTTTGAAATAGGAAGTAATAGTGATTTAGTATTAGAAAATACAATTACAGGAAATTTAAAGTGGACAATTGAAAATTTTGCAAATACTAAAAAAGGATTTTTAACTTTTCCTACTAAATTTGATATGGTAGATGATATATTAGATATAAATCATAATGGTAAAATAATTGTAAGAGTTAGTGTAAATCCTGAAGAAATTATTAATAAAGTTGAATTTGGAACATCTAGATTAAAAGGAAGAATAGAAGCTATAAACAAACTAAAAGAAGCTGGATACAAAATTGGTATACTAATAGCACCTGTAATTTTAGTAGATAATTGGAAAAAATTATATTTAGATTTGATACAAAGATTAAGTGAAGAACTTTCTGAAAATGTAAAAAAAGATGTATTTTTTGAAATAATATTTATGACATATAGTTTTGTTCATACAAAAATAAATGAAGAAGCATTTCCAAATGCGATAAATCTTTACAATAAAGAATTAATGACAGGTAGAGGAAAAGGAAAATATATGTATAAAACAGGACTTAGAGAAGATGGTGAAAAATTTTTTAGAGAAAATATGAAAAAATATTTTCCTAACAATGATATAATGTATATAGTATAGAGTGTCAAGAAATGTAAAATCTTGACACTTATTTTAAATGTGATATAATTTTTGTAAAAAAGGAGGCTTACATATGGATAAAAATAAAAAAAGAGAAGATTATATTAGTTGGAACGAATATTTTATGGCTATAGCTAAACTTTCAGCAATGAGAAGTAAAGATCCATCAACACAAGTAGGAGCATGTATTGTAAGTAATGATAATAGAATTTTATCAATTGGATATAATGGTGCACCAAATGGATTTAGTGATGAAAATTTTCCATGGGCAAGAGAAGGAGATAATTTAGATACTAAATATCCATATGTTTGTCATGCAGAATTAAATGCAATATTAAATTTTAGAGGAAATAAGAAAGATTTAGAAAATGCTAAAATATATGTAGATTTATTTCCTTGTAATGAGTGCGCGAAAATTATTATTCAATCTGGTATAAAAGAAGTTATATATTTATCAGATAAATATGCAACTTCAGAAAACAATATTGCATCAAGAAGATTATTTGATGAATGTGGTGTTAAATATAGTAAAATACAATTAAATGATCAAAAACAAATCATAATTGATTTAAAATAAATAATATCCCTAATTAAATTTAGGGATATCTTTTAGAGGATAATATGTATAAATATTTAAATGTAAATGATAAAGATTATATAAATAATTTAGAAGAAATAGGAAAATCAATAAGAAATGGAAAAATAGTGATTTTTCCTACAGAAACTGTATATGCAATTGGAACAAATGGATTAAATGAAAAAGCTGTTAAAAGATTGTATGATGTAAAACAAAGATCATACAATCATCCTATTAATTTGCTTGTAAGTGATATACAAATGATTGAAAGTATAACAAATAATATAAGCAAATTAGAATATAAATTAATGGAAAAATTTTTTCCAGGACCACTTACTATAATATTAAACAAAAATGAAAAAGTACCTAATATTATTACTGCAGGAAGTGATAAAGTAGGAGTAAGAATACCTAATAATAAGATAGCACAAGATATAATTAATTCTGCTAAAGTTCCTATAGCTGCACCAAGTGCAAACATATCTGGAAGACCTAGTATAACAAATATAGATGATGATATAGAAAAAGAATTTAAAGATATTGAATATATTATAGATGGCGGAAATAGTAAAATAGGATTAGAATCAACTATTGTAGAAGTAATAGAAGATGAAGTACATATTTTAAGACCTGGAATTATAACATATGAGGAAATAAAGAAGGTATGTAGTAAAGTAAAAAAAGATTATGAAAACATAAAAGACGAATTTAATCATTATATTCCAAATTATGAATGTAGATTAGTTTATAGTAAAGAAAATAAAAAGATGATAGAAAAAATAAAGCAGATAGCAAAACTATATTCTAATCCAATAATTCTATCAACTGCTGAAAATATTAATGAATATTGTAAAATGAATATCATAAATATAGGGTCTAAATTTAATTTAGAAGAAATATCAAAAAATATATTTAAAATTTTAAGACAAATTGAAAAATTAAATCCAGATATAGTCATAATTGAAGGAGTAGAAAAAGATAAATTAGGAATTGCAATAATGGATAGATTAGAAAAAGCTTGTAAAGGAAATTATATAGAGATTAAGTAATATTACTTAATCTCTACTATTGTTACACCCATTTCACCCTCACCAAATGTTCCTATTCTATAAGAAGAAACATGAGGATGATTTTTTAAAAACTGATGTATACCATTTTTTAATTTTCCAGTTCCTTTACCATGAACTATTCTTGCATTTTTAATTTTTGCTAAGCTACAATCATCTAAAAATTTATCAATAACAAATATTGCTTCTTCAACAGTATATCCAATTACATTTATTTCAGACTTTGCATTTTTTGTTTTTGAAATACTTGTATAGTTATTAGGTATAGATTTATTAGAATTTGTAGCTACTGGTTTTTCTAAATATCTAATTGGAACATTTAATTTTATACTTCCAACTTGTACTAGTACTTCATTTGATTTAGAAATATTTGATTTAATTATACCATTTTGATTTAATGTACTTACATAAACTTCCATATCAATTTTTATTTGGGATTTATCTAAATTATTCTTAGAGGAGTTATTTTCAGTAGAAACGAATTTTATATTGTTAATATCTTCATTTAATTTGTTTCTTAAATTATTATTTTCTGTTAAATTGTTAGATTTATTCATATTTTTTATAATTTCATTTGCTTCATCTTTTGCATTTAAAAGTATATTTCTAGCCTCGATTTTTGCATTATTAATAAGATCAATTTTTTGCTTTTCTAATTCAGAATTATCTTGATTTAAAGATTTTTCTAATTGTTCAATTTTATTTAATTTTTTATCAATTTCTTGTTTTTCTAAATCAATTTTTAGTTTATTATCATAAATATTTTTTAATAATTCTTCAATATTAATATCATTAGAATTAATTTTTCCTTTAGCATTATTAATTATTTCTTCTTTTAAACCTAGTTTCTTACTTATTTCAAATGCATTACTTTTACCAGGAACACCAATTAAAAGTCTATATGTTGGACTTAATGTTTCTAAATCAAATTCAACACTTGCATTTTCAAATTTATCAGTAACTAACGCATATTCTTTTAATTCTTGGTAATGTGTAGTAGATATAGTTAATGAATCTTTATTTTTAAAATAATCTAATATACTTATAGCAAGATGAGCACCTTCTAGTGGATCTGTACCTGAACCTAATTCATCTAATAATATTAAACTATTTTTAGTAGAATTATTTACAATATCAATTATATTTACCATATGTGAAGAAAATGTACTTAATGATTCAGATATATTTTGATCATCACCAATATCTGCATAAATTTCATCAAATACATATATGCTAGAATTTTCAGCAGCAGGTATATTAATTCCACTACAAGCCATACATATTAAAAGACCAACAGTTTTTAGTGTTACAGTTTTTCCTCCAGTATTTGGACCTGTTATTATTAAACTTAAAAAGTTTTGGCCAATATTTAAAGATATAGGTATAACTTTATCTTGATTAATTAAAGGGTGTCTAGCGTTTATTAAATTTATTTCCTTTTTAGAAGAAATAATTGGAGTTATACCATTAATATCTTTTGAATAACTTGATTTTGCAAAAATAAAATCAATATATCCTATAGTTTCTATATTTACTTTAAGTTCATTAGTATATGGAGCAAGTAATAAAGAAAGTTCTTTTAATATTTTTTCAATTTCTAAGTGTTCTTCAATTTTTAAACTGTTTATTTGATTATTTAGTTCAAATATTGTAACAGGCTCAATAAATACTGTAGAACCACTACTTGATATATCATGTACAAATCCTTTTATCATGCTTTTATATTCTTCTTTAACAGGTATAACATATCTATCATTTCTAATAGTTATTATATTTTCTTGGACATATTTTGAATAATTAGATGAATGAATAAATAAATTAAGTTTACCTTTTATTTCTTGTTCTAAATTTTTTTGTTTTTTTCTTATATTTTTTAAATTGCTTGAAGCATCATCAGAAATTGTATTTTCATCAATTATAATTTTAAATATTTTATCTAAAACTCCTTTATTTGTATAAAGCTTAGAAAAATAGTTATCTAAGTTATAAAATTCTTGAGTATCAATTATATCATTATAAAAATATTCTTTTAGATTTTGTGAAATTTTCAATATATTTGCAATATCTAAAATTGCTTTAATTGATAGTGTTCCATAGTTTTCTAATGTAACTAAATAGTTTTCAATATTTTCTATTTCTGACATAGGTAAAGTAGATATTCTATATGTTAAGTTAACTGCTTCTTGAGTTTCTATAAGCATATGTTTAACTTCCTCTACATTATTTGAAGGAAGTAGATTTATGGCAATATTTTTGCCTATATATGTTTTACAATAATTTGATAATATTTCTAATATTTTGTTATATTCTAATTTATTTAAATATGATTGTTTCATTTTAATTCTCCTGATTTCAAATTATATATATTATGCCACAAAATAGCTTAAAATTCAAGAATAATTAAGATTGTATTAATAAAAATTTAAAGTGTCGAAAGATGTCGATAGAAAATGCTTGAAAAACAATAAAATATGATATAGAAATAGTTATATACTAAATTAGTATATAACTATTTTTTATAAATAATAGGAGGTAATAAT
>CANQXY010000034.1 GCA_947627935.1 uncultured Clostridia bacterium
GGTCAGTAGCTCAGTTGGATAGAGCACAGGCCTTCTAAGCCTGGGGTCGGGGGTTCGAACCCCTCCTGGCTCACCATAAAAATAGCAAGGATTTAAATCCTTGCTTATTTTTTATTTTTAATATTTCCACAACGTATAAATTTTGTAATAATTATCTAATTACTTATAATTCTTTTTTCTTGCTAGCTAATATGTAATAAATTTTTAATAAATCTCAATAATTTTTGAAAAATATTTTGTTTTTGTACTTCTATTGGTAAATTTTTGTTATATTCTTCATTTAATTGTTCCTGAATATCTTGACTAATATCATTGTGGTTTGTAGTCGTATTTCTATTCTTAAAAATGTCATTTGGATTATATTTTTCTCTTTTTTGCCTTTCCCATTTTTCTCTATCTTGATTCTCTTTTTCTATTATTCTAGCTCTTTGATAATCTGTTGCCCAATAATCTCTAAAGATATTAGCAAGTATTGCCTTTGTTTCTTCTAAAAGTTTTTGTTCTTCAAAAGGTTTTTCAGTATCAATTTGAAAAATATATGTTTTAAGCTGTTCTGACTCAAACATATCTCTCATTTCTTTAGGTATTTTGTTAACACTTTCTTTCGGAACATATTTTAATATTTCAACTATTTCTTTATATGCTTTTGAATAATTATCTTCCATCTTTTGTACCTCCATGACTTCCATTATGGTTATTTAGATTTATTTCTTGTAAATGTGTTTTTTTCTACTTTTCAACTATACTTTTTTCTTTATAACATTCTAATATGTTTGTTCTTGTCCTTCGTTTTTTCTTTCCTGTATATTTCTTTGGTATCTTTCTTTTGCTTTATCTTTTTCAGTTCTAGATACATTTACTGTTGATTTTCCTATTTCTTGTTCTGAAAATATCTCTTGTTTTTTTCTTCTATCTTCTCTATAAATTGCAATTCTTTGCATTGCAATTTGTATATCATTTCTCGATACTTTTAAAGTATTATTATCTATATTTCTTTCATTAAAAGATAATGTATGGTCTCTTGATATTTCTTCTTTTGTTAGCAATGTCCATGGCATTGATTTATCTCCTTTTTGATATCTACCTGCATTCCAACATGGATCATCATATAAATAATCAACATCATCTATTGAAATTATACTATGATAACCATCATCTGGTAAATCATATATTTTATACATATTTTCTTGTTTATCTGTTGACATATGTAATTTATCTTCTCCTGAAATACAATGAACATTATGAGATTTTATACCTTTTAATCTTAAAAGATATTGCATTGCTCTTGTATAACCTTCACATACACATGTGCCATAAGTAAAAGCATTATATGCTCCATTAGCTCCGGCCTGATGGACCAGAAGTAATTGATGGTAAATCATCACTTTTTGATGAATAAGAGTGTGAATGTTCATTTTTTAGTGATTCATAGTCATATTTTACATTTTCTGCAAGATATTGCTCTATTCCAAGCACCACTGTTCTTTTTTCACAATAATTTGGTACATACTCTTTTAATGCTTGAAATGCTTTTTCATGCATACTCATCATCTGATAATTATTTATTTTTATATTTTTTTCACTTGATAAAATTTCGTACCAAGAAATATTCATATCATCAAATTTTCTTAATGTATCTTCATTAATCTCTCCACTTTTTACATCATACCCCACAGCATCTGGAAATAACAATACATCAAGATTTAAGTCTGTTAATTCTTCATTTTGCATAATTATCTTATTTAAATCATCCATTTGCATTAACGATTCATTTCCATAGCAATCTAATTGCCACAATTCAGTAGCTGTTTCTAAACCTGATATTTCTTCTAATCTAGCATTTTTTTTAGCAGAAAAGAAATGTAATTTTTTCATCTGTGAAACATCTAAAAATGATAATTTCGCCTGATTTTCTATACTTAAATTTTCAAGATTTTTACACTTATAAATGCATAAACTATCTTTATCTGATATTGAAGCAATATTTTTATCCTGTTTATATGCTGTATTACCATCAGATTTGATTACTAATGTCTTTAAATTAGGTAATAATTCGATTCCTTCAATATTTCCTCTTACTGGGTTTTCAAAATCAAGTTTTTCAATTAATTCTAATTCTTCTCTAGTATATTCAAATGTCATGATTCCTGTTTTATTTTGTCTAGGAATAAAATTAATTTTTTCTTTTAATATCTCATTTACTTTCAATCCCAATGACAATGGTAATTTTATTAATTCTGCATCAGTAGACATATTTGTCCTCCTACGTATGATTTTTATTTTTCTTCTTTTGTCTTTTCACTTTTAATTTTTTCTATCTGACTTTGAGCCATATCTTTATCTTTTGTATCTACATTAATTGTTGTTTTACCTATTTGTTGTTCATCAAAAAATATTTTTTGTTGCTTTCCTCTTTGCTTTATATAATTAAATAATCCTGTCAAATCACTTAATGCACATTTTACTGAATCTTCTTTGCCATTCTTTTTAGCATTTTCCATTAATCTATTATATAAATATTCTAAAACATCAAGTGTTGAATCACCTTTATCTGTTGTAATTATGGATAATTTATCTGGCCCTATATCATGATTTGCTTTTCCTTTTATATCTCTTATGTTATTTAAAGAATTGATTTCATTTGTTAATTCTTTTGGCAAAAAATCTTCTGGAATAAAATCCTCACCATTAACTGCATTTACTTTTAAATATACTTCATCTTTAAACCTTTTCTCCATTGCTGCAAATACATCATTTTCTTATACTATTTCTTCACTTAAAAAATCTTTTATTTGAAAATATTTTCTATATTCAATTGGTATATCACATATTCTTAACTTTTTAAATTCATGAATAAATGAATTTTTTATACCTAAAATACCTTTTCCACCTTTTGACATATATACTCTAGCTTTTTCTTCTGTTTTCATTTTTGAAGCATCCCCAATTTGTGCTTTTAGCCCTTCTTGTTCAATTAGATCTATATTTTCTTTAGTCGTAAAATGGAAAAATGAATTATTTAAATCAATATCTTTAATATTAACATTATTCACTATAAATCCTCTCTTTCTATTTTTACATTCTATTTTTAAATTCTATAAACAAATTATAATTTTTTTAGTATTTTCATCTAAATATTTTTAATTAAATATATTATTTTTTCCATTTGGAATTATAAAGTCTTTAAATGCCAATTCAAAGTTTTCTGTTACACATCTAGGGTTATTTATAATTATCCTATTTGAACAAAAAAACATGTGGTACCAATGGACTATCACAATCCTTCTACTGAAAAATTAAATCCATTTTCAATTATATTCATAAATTGATAATTACTGTTTTTCTTTCTTAATTAGCTAAAATTATATCATACTTTTATACTAATTTTATCAATTTTTTATAAATTATTACATCTTCACTAAAAATTTTAACAATTATATTAATTCTATTTTGTTAAAATATCAGATATAAATAGTTCGTATGGATTATTATGAATTATTATTTTTTTTATTCCTGGTATATCTTGTATAGATGACTCTATTGTTTCAATTTTTGTGTTTGTTTTTATTTCAATAGAAGCTGGAAATGGATTATTTTGCTCGTAATTATCTAATAAATTTGCCTTGTCTTTAAATTTATCTTTCATTCTTTCCATTGCTTTATCTTTTGAAATATACTCTAATTCTATATTATCACTAATTTCACGTATTTTATTTTTTATATTCTCAATTTCTTCTTCTGATATGTTATCTTGTAAATATATTTCAATTGTAGAAGCAACTTTATTGTAATTGTGGAATACCAATACATTAAATAGAATTATAAATATTAAAAATATAACACTAATAAATATGACTATATTTTTTTTAGTTAATTTCTTTTTGATACTTTTAAAAAAGTCAATTTCTCTTGTTTGTTTTTGATCCTTATAGTCTTTTTTAATTTCTTCTAGTATATTTCTACAATTTTCACAATTTTTTAAATGCTTCTCTACTAATTCTTTAGATCCTGTACTTAAAATACCATCGCTATAACTAAACAATAAATCTTTAACAATATCACATTCATTTTTCATTTATCAAATTCCTCCTTTAATTTTTGCTTGCCGCGAAAAAATACAACTCTTGCCCAATTTGAACTTTTATTCATTATCTCAGCTATTTCGTTATATTCAAAATTTCCAAGTATTCTTAAATACATTACATTTCTAGTATCTTCATCAAAAGTTTGTAATTTTTTAAATAGTTGCATCTTATTTTCTTTAATACAGATTTCTTCCTCTATTGATTCATTTATAAATAACGAATTTTGTATACTATCTAATGGTATTTCTTGTTTCTGTTTTTGTTTCTTTAATTGTTTATACCATATGTATTTACTTATTTGACATAGCCAAGTAGATATTTTACATTCACCTTTAAATTTATCTATATTTTGAACAGCTACTAAAAAAGTTTCTTGGACAATTTCCTCAGTTGTATCCTCATCTCTAGTTAAGCAGAATACATATTTATAAACGATTTTTCCGTATTTGTTATATATTTCAGCTATATCCTGCATAACTTTTCCCCCTTTCACTTAATTAGTATCTTTTTTGTATATTTTGTTACAATATTTTATTATTTTATATATTATTTTTTTATTATATCATTTTTAAAAAATATACTATTTTAATTTTTTTCCTCTAAATAGTATAAATTGATATTTTAAAATTATTTTATAATATATATAAAAATACCATGGATTATTAAAATCCATGGTATTTGTTTTTATTTATTTTTTTATTTTAATATTTTTTACTGAACTCCAGTTTGAATAATATTTTACACCAGATACAGTTTTATAAGAACGAATACGTACATAATATCTTTTATTCTTTAATAATTTAGCAACTGATTTTGATGTTGTATTATTCTTATTAATTGTTACTGTTTTTACACCTTTTTTAAACTTTTTATCTGTAGAATATTGTATTTGATATCCTGTTACTGCTGTATTTTTACTCCATTTTATAGTCATTTTTTTCTTTGAAGTATTGCTTAATTTAGAAATTTTAATTGTTGGTGCTTTTACTGTAATTGTAATTTTCTTTGTTGCTTTACTATATTCTTGTGTTTCATTTGCTGTAATAGTAATTGTTGCTTTTCCAATAAATCCTTTTGTAATTATTACTTTTCCTGCACTATTTACTATTACATTTTTATTATTACTTATATAAATTAGTTTTGCATTACCTTCTTGTTTAGCATTAATCTTAAAGCTTTGCGCTTTTTCAGAGTAATTTTTTGTAATATTTGAAGCTGTAATTGCATTTGTAATTTTTTCTTTATTTGTTTCTTTAGGTTCTGATGTTTGTACTGGTGCTGGCATTGGTGTTGGTGCTGGCGCTGGTGTTTCTGATGGCACTGGTGTTTGTTCTGGTGCTGGTGTTTCTGTTGTTGTTGGATCTTGTGTTGGTTTTTGTGCTGATCTTGGTGCTGATTTTAGTGTTGATGTTGGTATAGTTTCAGTATATGAACATCTTGTACATTTAATTATATTTCCATTTGTTATTTTAGTTACAAGGTTATGTCCTAAAGCTGGTTCTTCTATCGTTTTTTCTTTTACAAATTCTTTACATGTTAAGCATTTATATTTAATTTTACGATATCCTGCTTCTGTACAAGTAGGTTCTTTATGTTCCACTATTTGTCCGCTTGAAGAAATATTATGTCCTAAAGCTGGTTCTTCTATTGTTTCTTCTTTTATAACTTCTTTACATATCAAGCATCTATATTTAACTCTACGATATCCTGCTTCTGTACAAGTAGGTTCTTTATGTTCTATTATTTCTTCATGTAAAGGAATATGTCCGCTTTCTGAAAAGAACTTAAATTTTGTCTCTTTTCCAGTTATATCTTTTGCTACAACCTCTTTCTCACGATCTATATTTAATGGAACTTCAAATACTTTTTTGCTATCAGTATTTTCAGTAAATTTACTTATAGTTTCTCCATTTATTGTTATAGAAACTATTTTAGTATCATCTGTTACTGTTATTATTGGGTTTTCACAATATATTTTTTCATCTCCTGAAGTTATTTCTTGTTCACCTATTTTTGCTGTTATTATTGGTGCTTTTTCATCTATTTTTTTATAATATGCTAATTCTCTTTCTTGTTCTTGTTTTAATTGTTCTTCCTTTTTAGAAATTGATTTTTTCCCAGAACTTTCTAGCACAGAATCTTTTTCTATAAATAACTTATCAGTACTAATATCTCCTGCTTCGTGTCTTTTCTCTATTCCAGAATATGATTCTATTTTTAGTGTACTATTTTCTAATCTAATATCACCATTACATATAATTGCCCAATAATATGGATTTGTTACTGTAACATTTACATTATTGAAAACAAAACCTGTATTTTCATCATCACTTTCTAAATCTTTTATCTCATCTGTTTCAACAAAAATACCTGGTACAACATAATTAGTTCCTGATACGTTTTCTAAATGTGTAATAACTTCTAATGAACCTTTATTGTCTTCAGAATCATTTTCACTTTTAATAGTAAGACCTTTTATAAAATGACCTTCTAAACCATATCCTGTAATTTTATTTTCACCTTTAAGTATAATAGTAATATGTGTTTTACGAGCTATATTTTTTTGTACATGTGGAAATTCACCATCTTTAGCTGCTTCTATATCAGTATCATCATAGGGAAGTATAATCTTTTTAGCAGTTACATTATCTAATGTTATTGTATAATTATTTCCATTTTTAGAAATAGAATAATTTCCATATCCATTTTGTAGTTCTCTATTAAATGTGGCTGTACTTGAAAAATTAAAAGTTTTTCTATCTGAGAAATCAATTACTTCACCTTTAATTTGGTTGTTTATTTCATATGTTTGTTCTGCATCTTTAACGATTAGAATTTTGTTAGAAGTTTTTAATTTAGATTCATTATCTATAGATAACCTATCTGTACTAACATCTCCTGAATTTTCTCTTTTTTCAATTTCAGGAAATGCTTTTACTTCCACATTACTATCGTTTTTTAAATTCATATCACCATTACATTGGATTCCCCAATAATATGGATTCATAATTGTAACATCTGCACCATTAAAGATAAGGCCTGTATTTTCATCATCTTCTTTTATATCATCTGTTGTAACAAAAATACCTGGTACAGCGTCTTCTTTCTCTAGATGTGTAGTAATTTCTAAAGATCCTTTATTTCCTTCAGAATCTTTTTCACTTTTAATAGTAAGACCTTTTATCCATCCACTTGTTAAACCATATCCATTTATTTCATTTTTTCCTTCAAGTTCAATAGTTATATGAGTTTTACGAGTAAATTCTATTTTTTCATTCTTAAAAATACTTTTATAATAATCTTGTTTAGTTAATTTACCTAACTCAATATCAGTATCATCAATTGGAAGAATAACTTTACTAGCCTTTAGATTTTTAAATTTAATTGTATAGTTATTTCCATCCTTTTTAATTTCATATCCATCTTTGCTTAAATCACCATAAGATTTTCCATCTGAAAAATCAAATTTATTTTTATTTGAAAAATCAATTACATTATCTGTAATAATTTTGTGTTCATCTTCATATTTTTTCTCTGCATCTTCGCTAATTGTATTTACAGCTAAAGCTATTGGTGCCATTGTAGGAAACATCATGGCAAAGCACAATATTAAAACAGTTAATATTTTTATATTTATATATAATAATTTTTTGGTCATAAACATTCCCCCTTATATTAATATTACTATTATTATATATTATTTTTATGCCTTTGGTCAATATTTTTTTCCAAAAATATGTTAACTTTAGCATATTTTTCTTTCTTTAGTAAACCTTTACTTTTATATATATAAATTTTATGTTCACAAATTATATTTCATAAAATTAACCACGTATAAAACGTGGTTATCATTTTTATTCATTCCAAAAAGCTTTATATGCTCTATATGCAGAATATATATCATATTTACTTGTAACTTCATATGGTGCATGCATTGAAAGGACTGGTACACCACAATCTATAACATCTACGCCTTTATTTGCTAATATATATGCGATTGTACCACCGCCTCCAATATCAACTTTTCCAAGTTCTGATATTTCATATCTAATATCATTTTTTTCTAAAACATTTCTAACCCATGCTACATATTCAGCATTTGCATCAGAGGCACCTGATTTTCCTCTTGAACCAGTATATTTATTAAGTCCTATTCCTCTTCCTAAAAATGCTGAATTAGTTTTATCTGAAACATTTGCATATATTGGATCAAAACCTGCATCAACATCTGATGATAACATTTTTGAATAACAAAATACCTTATCTAATAAATTAGGTCTATTTTCTCCTACTTTATTTAATAATTCTGATATAAAGTAATCAAACATATGTGATTCCATACCTGTATTTCCCATGCTTCCGATTTCTTCTTTGTCCGATAAAATACATACAGCTGTATTTTTAACATTTTGTAAAGTCATCATAGCTGCTAAAGATGTATATGCACATACTCTATCATCTTGTCCATAAGATGCAACCATACTTCCATCAAATCCTAAACTTCTTGCTTTAAATGCTGGTACTAATTCTATTTCACTACTTAAAAAGTCCGCTTCTGTAATTCCATATTTATCATTTAAAATCTTTAATATATTTAATTTAACTCTTTCTTTTTCTTCTTTATTTTCATATGGAATACTTCCTATTAATAGATTTAAATCTTCTCCATCAATTGCATTAGATAATTTTTTCTGCATTTGTTCTTGAGCTAAATGTGGTAATAAATCTGTTATTGTAAATATTGGATCTGACTCATCTTCTCCTATATTTATTGTTATTTTTTCTCCATTTGGTTTTACAATAACTCCATGTATACTAATAGGTATTGTTGTCCATTGATATTTTTTTATTCCACCATAATAATGTGTTTTAAAATATGCAAATCCTCCATCTTCATATATTGGATTTGGTTTTAAATCTAATCTTGGTGAATCAACATGTGATCCTATAATATGAATTCCATTTTCTAACTTTTCTGTACCTATGATTGCTAAATACATACTTTTTTCTCTATTTATAAAATAAACTTTATCACCTGGATTTAAAGTATCAAAGCTAGAAATATCTTTATATCCATTTTCCTCTGCTATTTTCTTTGCTTCTGCAATTGCTTCTCTTTCTGTTTTGGCATTATTCAAAAATTTTATATAATTATCACAAAATGAAAAAATCTCGTTTTTTTCATCATTATTAATAGTCTCCCATCCTTTTTCTTTTTTGTTAAATAATTTGTCTGATAATTTTTGTTCCATATTCTAACCTCCTATTTTTTTTTATAGTATATCATTTTAATTTTTATTTTTCCATACTTTTAAGAATTTATTCCAAACTTTAGGAAATACTATTTTAAAAGGAGGTTTTTCTATTGGATTCTTATTGGATAGATTCTACTAAAAAAAGTATTAATTTAGATTCTTTAAAATCTGACATATCTGCAGATGTATGCATTATTGGTGCAGGGATTTTTGGATTAACTACTGCATATTATTTGTCAAAAAGTGGATTTAATGTAGTTGTTATTGATAAATATAATATAGGTGAAAAAGCAAGTGGACATACTACTGCAAAAATTACAAGCCAACATGGACTTATTTATACCTATTTAATAAATTCTTTTGGAGTTGATTTTGCAAAAAAATATTTGCAGGCAAATCAAGAAGCAATTAGTAATATTAAAAATATTATTGATAATGAAGATATTGATTGTGATTTTGAGTATCAAAATAATTTTGTTTACACAAATGATCAAAATGAGCTAAATAATATTAAAAAAGAAGTAGACTCTGTTAATTTATTAGGTTTAGATGCAAAATTTGTAGATAATATTGATTTACCTATTAATATTTTAGGTGCTATCGAATTCCCAAATCAAGCTCAATTTCATCCTAGAAAATATATGTTAGGATTAGCAGAAAGTATATTAAAAAATAATGGTAAAATTTTTAATCACACTACTGCTATAAAAGTGGAAAAAAATATAAACTCATATACTACTTTTGCAAATGATAATAAAATAACTTCAAAATATGTTGTTTTAGCATGTCACTATCCTTTTATAAATATACCTGGATTTTATTTTACAAAAATGTACCAAGACACATCATATATTATAGGTGTAAAAACTAAAAATAAACTTTTTGATGGTATGTATATTAATGCTGAATCACCAACTTTTTCTTTTAGAACTGCCAAATATAATAATGAAAAAATTTTATTATTTGGTGGATTAGGCCATAAAACAGGTCAAGGAACAACTTTTGACTCTAGTTATGGTATTTTAGAAAAAGAAATTAAAAAAATATACCCTGATTCTCAAGTTTTATATAGATGGAATACTAGAGATTGTATCACTTTAGATAAAGTTCCTTATATAGGTGTTTTTTCAAATCTTATGCCTAATATGTATATAGGTACTGGATTTAATAAATGGGGGATGACTTCTTCAAATGTTGCAGCTAATATTGTATGTGATGGCATAAAAGGTAAAGATAACAAATATAGTTCTGTTTTTTCTTCTACTAGAATGAGCCCTATAAAAAATAGATGGGAAATGAAAAATATTTTAAAAGAAAGTTCTTATTCATTATTAATTAATAAAATTAAAATTGCTCCTGATAAATTAAGTAATATAAAAAATAATAGTGGTGGTATTATAGAAGTTGATGGATACAAAGTAGGAATATATAAAACTTTAGATGGTGAAATTTTTGCAGTCAAACCAATATGTACTCATTTGGGTTGTTTACTTGCTTGGAATGATTTAGATAAAACCTGGGATTGCCCTTGTCATGGTTCTAGATTTGATTATACTGGCAAAAATATTTATGATCCTGCTTTTAAAAATTTGGATACTTTTGATATAAATACTTAAATTTTTGATGATTTTTTTATTTTTTTGTTGACTTATTACATTGTTTTTGCTAAAATACCAATATAAATCATATATTTATATGTTTTATTTTTTGTTTATTGAACTAGATTGCTTCTTAACCAGTTATCTAGTTCTTTATTTTTTGTCTATTTTTTAAAATGCTTTTTATATATGAAAAGCATCTATTTATATAAATTATTTGTTATATTCTTTTTTATTAAATATAATACTTAATCATTATATTTAGGAGGGAAAAAAGATGTCTACAGCAAAGCAAAAAGTAAAAGCACTTGTTGACGAAAAAGGAGGATTTGATAACTTTTTGAAGTATTATTCTTCTGATGAAGTCACTCCTGAAGAAAAGAACGATTTAGAAAATATATTATTTTTTAATGGATACTTTTCTATAATGGCAGCTATTTACTACACAACCTAATTTTCCATTTATCTTGTTAAAAGATAAAAAGTAAGACCTTATATTTAAGATTGAAGTGGTAAAATGAAAGTAGACACAAAAAAAGTGTTTACTTTCATTTTTTTGATATAATAAAGAAAAAGATTG
>CANQXY010000035.1 GCA_947627935.1 uncultured Clostridia bacterium
TAAGTTTTTAAAACAACACTCGCGTAGCGAGCGGTTTTTTGTCTCGCTCCTGGCTCGACACGCTAAAGCGAATAAAAGCACGGTTTTACCGTGCTTATTTATGCATTAATTCATTTCTTATTGTCTTTTACTTTTTGTTATTTTATCTATTATATATAAACTTTTAAGTGTTATTTAAAATACTTTTCAATCCATCTTCCATATTAATTTTTGTTGGAATTATGTATTTTGCATCAATTTTATGTGATACTAAATTAGTAATTACTTTCATTGCTCTTGATCCATCAAACCATAATGGATTATCACTATTTTGTCTTATTCTATCTAAAGAAGTAATAAGTGCATCTCTGTCATATTTATCACTCATCTGAGTTGTTATCATATATTTTTGATTTTTACTTTTATATAATGTATTTTCAAGCAATTTATATCCTGCATTATCGTACCAATATAAATGATTTCCACCTGCTAAAATTAAAATATCTGATTTAAATTCCAAGTCATCTATCATTTTATCTATATAGTTATATACTTCATCAAATGTGCATTTTGGTACATCACTTTTTAAACTATCAAATTTATTTGTGATGTCTACTACTCCAAAATTATAGTATTTTTTACTTATAATTTTCTTATCATTAATAAACACAAGTTCTGTAGATCCTCCACCACCAATGAAAACACATATACTACCATTATAATCTATATTACTATAACATCCTTGTGCAGTATAAAGTGCTTCATCTTCTTGAGATACCACTTCAATTTTTAAGTTAAATTCACTATTTAACTTTAAATTAATTTCTTCTAATTCTTTCTTACTTATATTTCTAAATATACTACAACCAAATATATGTATATTTTTTGTATACACTAATGCTTTTTTTAATATTTCACATAGTTTATCTAAATCACTATCTTTTATTTTATTTTCAGTTAAATAGTTTTTCTTAAATTGAATTGTTGTGTTATTTTCATAGATTAAATTATCATTTTCATATATATGAGTTTTAGTATTATTACTTCCTATTTCTATAATTGCAAATAATTTTTTATCCATTTTTTCCCCTTTTTTATAATGTTCTATAATTATTTTTATCTGCTCTTTCATCTAATTTTCTATCATAATTTTCATTTTTATAAAACCAGTCTGTTTTCTTATCAACTGGATGGGTTTTTCTATTTTTATCTGCTAATAAATCAAATAATATAGCTATTGGTATTATCATTCCAATAAAAGATATAAAAGTATTTAAGTATGTCATTATTGTTAGTGTTTGCCCACTCAATAATGGCATTAAATTGTTATATAAATCAACTCCAAAATACATTCCATATCCTAAAAGATATATTAAAGCACCTAATATATTTCTTTTTATTATTAATACCATTGCAAGTAATGCAACAAACAATAATATTACTTCTAAATTCATATTTAGAGGTACTATTCCTCCTAAATCTATTCCCAATTCATATGTTATTGCAACTACCATTCTAAATACCCAAAACATAGCTGCAAACATTACTAATAACCATGTAGAAAAATTTTTCATTTGTTTATCTCCTTTTTATTTAATATATATTTTTAAGGCGAGCATTGCTCGCCCTGTTTTATTTAATTAATCTTCGTCAACAAAATTAAATTCATCTTTAAATTTTTCTTTAAATATTTCAAATACTTTGTTTAATGTATCTTCGTCTTCAACACTTACATAAGATTCTTCATCTGAATCTTCATCTGTATCTTCTACTTTTAATATTACTACTTCTCCTTCATCTTCTTCGCCATCTTCTAAAACTGGTAATAATACTACATATTCTTCATCATCAAGCTCAACTAAATCTAAAAATTCAAATTTTACTTCTTCTCCATTTTCGTCATTTAATATTATTACATTGTCTAATTCTTCGTTTTCTCCATCAAAATTTTCTTCCATAATTTTTCTCCCTTCAAAATATAAATTAAATTTAATAATAAAATCATTAATAATAATATATACTATTTATTTTTATTTTGCAATGTATTTTCCATTTTATTTATATATGTTTCTAGTATATATACCGCAGATATAGTATCTACTATATTTCTTTTTTTATTCTTATTTACATCTAAAAAATTCATAGTTTTATGTGCTGCAACTGTTGTTAATCTTTCATCAATTGTTTCAATTTTTACTTTATTATATTTACATTTTAATTTATGTATGAATTTTTCAGTTATCTCTACTCTTTGTGATTTTGTTCCATTCATATTATATGGCATACCAACAACAATTGTATCAATTTCATATTTTTCAAATATTTCATCTAACCTTTTTAATATTACTTTATCTGACCCATCTGAATGGATAGTCTCTAGCCCTTGAGCAGTAATATTTAAACTATCAGTTATCGCTATACCAGTTCTTGCTTGTCCATAATCAATTCCTAATATTCTCATATTAATCTTCTAATCCTATATAATTTTTAACTAATTTTTCTAACAATTCATCTCTCTCAATTTGTCTTATTTTATTTCTTGCATCATTATGACTTGTTATATATGTTGGATCTCCTGATAAAATATATCCAACAATTTGATTTATTGGGTTATATCCTTTTTCTACCAATGCTTCATATACTTCTTTAAGTATTTCTTTGGCCTTTACATTTTTATCTGTTTCAAATTTAAAATTCATTGTTTTATCAAAGTCCATATTATAACCTCCTATATATTATTTATTTCACTTTCGTTTTTATTAGCATTATCTAAATACTGTTCTAGTTTGCTTAAAACTTCTTCTAGTCCTGTTCCTTTATAATATGAAGATATTACAAAATTTAATTTTGGTGTAGCAAATTGTATTTTTTTGTTTTCATTTTTATTTGATTTTTTAGTATTATCTTTTTTATTTATATATTCTTCTTCAATATTTTCTTCTGGTTGTTTAAGTGACACTTGTAATTTTTCAATATTTGTTTTTAATTCATTTAAAAATTCTGCAACACTTTCTGTTTCTATTCCTGAAAATGCTATTACAAATTTAGGTCCCATATATCTTACAAATATATAATTTTCAGATATATTCTGTTTTACAAATTCACTTATTGTAGAAATTACTTTATTTCCAAGTTCTCTAGAATAGGTTTTATTTATCTTTTCAATATTAATTATTTTAAACATACATATTGTAGAAATTGTATACTTATCTATTATTTTCTTTCCTTCACCATATAAATATTCTTCTGAATATAAACCTGTAAATGTGTCTTTTCTTACAATATTTTCTAATGTTTTTTGATGAACTACAGTTTTTAATACTGTTACAATATTATCTTTTACCACTTCAAATATTGTTGTATCTACATTATCAAAATCATGTGGTTTTCCACTTTCCATTATCCAATATCCAATATATACATTATCTATATATAATGGAAAGAAAATAGCTGATTTTGCTCTTCCGAATTCCATTTGTTGATATGGTAATCTTTCACTATCATCATTTACTGTAACATATTTAGGAGTTGCAGTTGATATACTATCTTTAAACATTGCAACTTCATGTAATTTTTTAAGTGATTCCCAATGTTTTTTGTCTACATTTGAAGCTTTTATAACATATTCTGTTCCATCAAAGACAACAATAGTAGAGTATTTTATTTCATATTTTTCTATTAATATTTCATTTATTTTTTTTATTTTTTCATCAACTGTCGAATATTCTCCAATAGTATTCATAAAATCTTGTAATACATTTAAATTAGTTATTCTTTGATTTATATTATTAAATGTCTGTATTTTTTTATGTATTGACATATTATATAGTATTAGTACAACTATTACAATAACTAATACTGCAACTATTGCTACAATCAACTTCAACCCTCCTTACTTTTAATTATTATACATATTAATAATTTTGTTTCATTTGATTTAATGTATTATTCATACTTGCTGAAAATCCATCATTGTATTTTGGCTTTGTAGGCTTGTATGTTCCTTTTCCAGATACTAATGGATATATCATGTTACTAAGTTGTTTTAAACTTTGAATAAATCCTTTACTATATCCTTTAAGTGAAATGTCACAATTTATTAAAGCCTCTAAATATCTTATATATACTTCTTCTTCAAATGGTACAACTGCATATTTAATTAAATTTCTATCAAATAATTCTGTCATAAAAGACATTGCTGGATCATTATAAAATGCCATACCACCTATTATTGTTTTTTCTGTTACTCCTCTTACTCTAGTATATTTATTTATAATAATCTTTAATTTGTTTTCATTTAATATATTCTTAGCTTTTAATCCTCTTAAAAATGCTGTTAATGGCTGTATTGTAAGAACATCCATTGATTGTACCAAATATATTTCTTGAACTTCTGAAAAATACTCTTCTGGAGTATTAAAATCACAATCAATTAATACTACTGAATAATTTTTTACTAAAGTTTCTAATATAGGTCCATAATTTCTTATAGAATCATTTTCATCTGGTAAAGATGTATATACTGTTAAATTTCTATTTACTTTTATTCCTTCTGGTCTACCTTGTACTAAATTATCTATACTAGAAAATGCAATTTTTCTTAAATCTTCCTCATTTTTTGTATATATATAATATGAATTTCTATTTTGAGTCGTATCTAAAATTGCTGTATTTATTCCCATTGAAGATAACATTTCAGCTACATTATTTACTATAAATGATGTTCCATTTTTAGTTGTTCCTACAAATGCAACAACTTTTTTATCTCCAGTTAATAATGTTTCAATATTACCTTGTGGAATATAATTATTGTTTGAATTTTGAATTTCTGACCTATTGTTGTTATATTGATTATTATCATTATAATTATAATTATAATCATTATTATTATAGTTATTATTATAGTTGTTATTATTATTGTTATTATTATCAATTGTATTTACATTATTATAATAAGAATTTGTTTGATTTAATTCTTCATCATAATCATCTTCTTCTGATAATCCTGGTAATGTAGGAGTTGTTTCATCATAATCTTCAAATCCTGGTAGAATATTATCTTCTTCTTGATTTTGATAAGTATTATTTGTTGGTGTTTCATCATAATCATCTTCTAATCCAGGTAAAGTTACATCTTCTTCATAAGAATTTTCTACTCCTGGTAAAGTTATATCTTCTTCAAATGTATCTATATTTTCTTGAACTTTTTTAGGTCTTCCTCTTCCTCTTTTTGGCTTTTGAGGTTCAGCTACTTCTACAACTGGATTTTTTCTAGGTCTTCCTCTTCCTCTTTTTGGCTTTTCTTCTTGTGAACTAATTTGTACATTTGGTGTACTTACTGTATCATCTATATCTGTAAATTTTTCATTGATATTTTCTATTTCTGTAAATTGATCTTCACTAATAGAATTAGTTTCTAAATTTGTTGAATTTTCTTCAGATTTTTTTGTTAATCTAGTAATTTTATCAGTATGCATTGATGATGGTATTACTACTGGTTTTGTTAATGTATTTTTATTTGTTGTTTTTAATAATTTTTCGCTTGGTCCATTTGGTGTTTGTTTTTTTACTTTTTGATTATTTCTTAAACTATCTGATACTGAATTATTAAATGACATAACTTTTTGATATTTTGGAGATCTTTCTTCTAAAACTGCTCTTACATTTAAAGGTAAGAATTTGCTAATTATTCTTAATTGATTATCATTATATTGTGCAGCTATATTTTCAAAACTTTCAATATATTTTTCTTCATCTTTACCAAGTCTTTTATAATGAGCTAAAATGTTTTGAATTTCAATCTCACTTACATCATTTTCATTTTCAGATTGATATCCAACTTCTTCTGAATCAATTTTATAATATGATTTTGCTTCTTTTTTTAAACGTGGTTTATTTATTAATCTACATACTTCATCTATGCTTCTATCTGTTCCTATCATTGCATTATATATTCCAATACCAAATAATTTTATTAATATTGGATCTGCTTTTCCTCTTCTTTCAGAACAAATTAAAATTATAGGAATATCCTCACCTTTTAAGTTAGTTGCTTCATCACTAATACTATCTAATCTATCAAATATAAACTTGTCCATTTGTTCATAACTTGTATTAGTGAATTGTTCTAAATCTTCGCTTATAACTATTCTGTCATAAGATTTATCTTTTTGTATCTCTTTTAGTATTGCATTAAAATAATAAACATTTTTATATGAAATTATTTCCTTATACTCTTTTTGATATTTTTTTACAATTGATTCAGAAATACTTTCATTGTTTACTGCAAATAAAACTTTCATTTGTTACCTCCTTCCAAATTTAACTACTATTGCAAACGCAAGTGGTAGAATTTGGCAAATTACTAATAATGTTATAAATGTAACCATCATTACTAATCCTTTTTCTTTTGTGTCTAATTTTCTTATACCTATAACATATTGATATATAGCACTTATTGCTATTCCTAAGAAACATAATGGTATACTATATATTCTTATTAAATTTAAAACATATGCTGTAAATCCATATGCGTCAGAGCCATATTTTACTTTATAATCTTCTAGTGATTTTGCAGCATCTTCTTTAATTTCAACTAATTTACTTTCCGTTTCATAATCTATTACAGCTTCATTTGCTGCATAAACATTGTTACAAATAGTAAATATTTCTAATATTATTGTAACAATAATTATAAATATTGTTGCTTTTTTCATTTATTTTGCTCCTTTCAATACACTTTTGTTTTTTATTTTTGTAATCTTTTTATACCTATATATCATACAATACTATTGGAAAAATAGCAAGAAAAAAAAGGAAGTTTTTTAAAAAACTTCCTAAAAAATTTATTATAATTTATTATATAAATATTTCATATGCGTATATACACCATTTGCCCAATTTTTATCTGTTGCATATCTTTTATTAACAGCTGATAATGTGCTTCCACTGTAATACTTTCCACTTGCTATCTCTCCACCATATATTTTTGTTCCAGCTGGATTTAAATAATACTTAACAAATACACGAGCTATTAAATCTATACATTCTGAATAATTTGAAAATGTATATGCTCCATTATATGGATTTGAATCATATGCTCCATATCCAAATAAATTATTTTTATTATTTGCAATCTTAGATTTTCCCCAATTACTTTCATGTATTCCAACAGCTGCAACAAATATACCATTTATATTATATTGCTTTTCTATATAATAAAAATATTCAGCATTATTATAAAATATTTTGTTTGTGTCTTTTGAATCTGTTAGTACTTTTTTAAATTGTTCTAATGATAATCCACTAGGTGTATTTAAATTCATATTAAAACTTAATTTACTTAATGCTTTAGTTTTTGATAGTCCACCATAATTTTCTTCAATTTGTTCACTTGTATAATTAGGATTAATATATGTTAATGCTTCAGAATTAACCCATCCTATTATGCCATCTCCATCTATTTTATAACTATTTTCATCAATTTGTAGTAATTTTACTTCTGTATCTTTTAAAATTGTACCTATCTTTTGACTATTTTCATCATTATCTAGCATAATAGAAAGCCTGTCTGATGTTACATATAAAGTATCTCCAACTTTAGCTTTATAATTACTTGTGTAATTTGCCGTACCTATCTCAACGATTTTATTTACTGCAGATTTTGTTATTGTAGATTTAATTTGTTGTTCACTTATTATTTCATCATTATTATAAGTTTTTTTAGTATATATTTTTTGTGTACCATTTCTTCCTTCTTGAGTTACTTGTATTGTTCCTTTAGGTAATTTATCATTATTTATATATTTAGTTATATATTCTAATTCTGTTTCTTCTACAACAATCTCTTCTCTTGTTGTTTCTTTCGTATTTTTTGTAATTATTTTATCTATATCAATTGTATTTGCATTACTTATTTTTATATTTTCTAAGTCTAAATTACTTGTAGCATATGTTTCTTTTTTATTAGAATATATATAATAAATCATAAGCATGGTAAATAAAATAAGAGGTATAGATATAATAAAAATATTCTTGTGTTTTTTATGTATTTTATTTTCTTTTGTTTTCATTTTCACCACCTAATATTATTTTAA
This sequence comes from uncultured Clostridia bacterium, assembly GCA_947627935.1. GTDB lineage: Bacteria > Bacillota > Clostridia > TANB77 > CAG-508 > CAG-269. The sequence continues at coordinate 8,076 of CANQXY010000035.1, forward strand.
TATTAGAGTCGTATTTTGTCAATTTTAAATTATGGAATTTTCCTTTTTTCTATTGCTTTAATTTCAATTTTATAATATATTTATATTGTAAATTTTTAGGAGGCAAATAGATTGAAAAGAAAAAACTTGTTAACTTTATCACTGTTAATAATTTTAATTTTATTATTATCATTTTTAACTGATATAGTATATGGATCTTATCTTAATAAGACAAGCTTAGAAAATAGCATTATAGAAATTTCTAAGAATAGTGAAAGAAAAGTATTTTCAATTAATAAAATAGTTTATTTTAGTACCTCAGATGCTACTACAAATATTGATAATTCTAATCTTGTAATAGATGATTTGTTTCAATATACTGATATTGCTATATATATAAATAATAATTCAGATAATACATCTTTAGAAAATTCTTTAAAATCAGTTTATATTGATAATATAAATTTTTCAAAAACACCTGAAATCGGCACACCAACTTTATATTATAAAAATATAAATAATTTTGGAAAAAGCATTTTTTTAGAAAATAATAAATTAGATGATAAACTATTTTTTGATGTTACATCAGAAAATACATTAGATTATTCTGAACCAATATTATTTAATAATTGTGCTAATCCAATAACATTAAGCTATGTAAATAAAAATATAAAAGCTGATCATATTGTATCAAATTTATCAGATTCTATGACATATGATGGTTCTCTTCTAAAGAATAATAATATTCTACTAAATTCAATATCTTGTTCTATTAGTTTTGATATATATATAACAAATAACTTAGACGAAGAATTTAAATGTCCTATCTATTTAGATATTCCTTTAGAAAATGAATCTAATTCTATATATGATGGCAGTATTACATTAGTTGATAATACTAATTATGAGTTTTATAAAATTAAATAAAGGAGATAATATTAATGAAAAAAAATATACCTGTTTGTGAAATTCTTAAGAAAAAATACCATAAAACAGATGAAGTAACAAATTTTAAAGACATGTTATATAGGTCAGCTAATTTATATAGTTCTAGAACTGCATTCAAATTAAAAGATGAAAACGGAAATTTATATAATGTTACATATGCAGAATTTAAAAATGATGTTATAAACTTAGGAACTGCTTTAATATCAAAAAATCTTAAAGATAAACGCATTTGCGTAATTGGTAAAAACAGTTATAAATGGGCTGTAAGCTATCTTGCTGCAAGCATAGTAGGTATTGTTGTTCCAATTGATAAAGAATTACATTCTGATGATATTATTAATTTTATGAATATTTCAGAGTCTTCTGCAATATTAGGTGATAGTAAGAATTTAAAAGAACTTGTAAATAATAAAAACTTAACTAACAAAGATACTATTTTTATTAACTTTGATAATGATAAAATTTGTGATACTCAAATATATTTTGATGATTTGAAAAATATTGGTAAAGATTTAGTTTTAAGTGGTAATACAGAATTTGATAATATAACTATAGATCCTGATGAAATGAGGATTTTATTATTTACATCTGGTACAACTGGATCTGCAAAAGGTGTATGTCTTTCACAAAGAAATATATGTTCTAACATATTATCAATTTTTGGAATTGTATATGTTAGAAAAAGTGATACTGTATTATCTATTTTACCTTTACATCATACATATGAATGCACTATAGGATTTTTATTACTTATTTATAGTGGTGCTAGCATAGCATATTGTGATGGATTAAGATATATAACTAGTAATATTAATGAATATCACCCATCTGTTATTCTTTGTGTTCCACTATTACTTGAAAATGTACATAAAAAAATAATAAAGTCAATTAATTCATCATTACCTGAAAAATATAAAAGTAAAGATGAATTACAAATAGATAAACTTCCATTTTTTATTAAACCTATAGTAAAATCAAAAGTTAAAAATTCATTGGGTGGTAGACTTAGAATGTTTATAGTTGGTGCAGCAGCAATAAATCCATGTATAGTAAATGATTTTGATAACTTAGGATTACGTACTCTTCAAGGATATGGTTTAACTGAATGTTCTCCTTTAGTTGCAGGTAATACAGATTTGTTTTCTAAAGCTGATTCTTGTGGACTTCCTATACCTAATGTAGAATATAAAATAGATTCTCCTAATGAAGAAGGCGTTGGAGAAATTATAGTAAAAGGACCTAATGTAATGCTAGGTTATTATAAAGATAAAGAAGAAACAGATAAAGTTTTAATTGATGGTTGGTTTCATACTGGAGACTTAGGAAAAATTGATGAAAATGGATATCTATACATAACAGGAAGATGTAAAAGTGTAATCGTAACTAAAAATGGCAAAAATATCTATCCTGAAGAAGTAGAATATTATCTAAATGATAATCCTTTAATTTCTGAATCATTGGTTTTAGGTATACAACATGAAGATGATGATGAAACATATATTAATGCTCAAATATTTCCAAATATAGAAGCAATTACAGAATATTTAAAAGGAACTGTTCCATCAAAAGAAGAAATTAAAAAAATAATTTCAGATATAATTAAAAGTGTTAATGAAAAATTACCTAATTACAAACATATAAAAAGTTTTGTAATCAGAGATAAAGAATTTGAAAAAACCACAACACAAAAAATAAAACGTTTTGGTAATAATATGAAAATAAAAAATAACTAGTCCAAATTTTGGACTAGTTATTTCATGTTAAATTAGGTTTACTCTCCGGTTTGGAAGATCCTTAGAAAAATAGAATATTGCTTTATTATAATTTCTCTTATAAAATTTCCTTTCTTATCCTTGGCACAAACTTGGATATCCCCATTTTCTATGATTCTTGCATAGTATACCTTATCTTCTGCACCTGAGATATTTTTCAGATATACTTTTTTAGGCTTTTCACCCAATTCGAATTTTGAAAATTCTTCATTCTGGGTTACTAAGCTTATAATGTTATCAAATCCACCTGATAGTTTAAATATCCCTGCATAAATAAGTATAGGGACAACTCCATAAGCAACTATTGCATATGCCAAAAGATTGTCTAATCCAATCTTCATCATAAGCATTGTTGCAAAGCCCAGGTAAATTACGCAAACTAATATTGCATAAAAACACCCTAAAGCTATTCCTCTTTGGCTCTTTTCAAACCGTGCTGTCTTTTTCTTCATTTTGATTACCTCCCTAACATATAATGTAAAAAAATGTTTACCTATTTATTATATCATATTTTTTCATTATTTTCAAGTTTACTATATTTATACAAAAAAAATCGACTAAAAAAGTCGATTTTCTAAGTTGGTGGCTTGAAGTGGAATCGAACCACTGACACGGGGATTTTCAGTCCCCTGCTCTACCAACTGAGCTATCAAGCCA
>CANQXY010000036.1 GCA_947627935.1 uncultured Clostridia bacterium
TTTAAAATATCTGCATTATTCTTTTGTATTTCTTGCTTTTTGGTTTGTTCTATCATTTCAATTTTATAATTTAAACACATTTCTGTAAGTATTTCTTTTAATTTTATTCTTTGGTTATTGTCTAAAAATTCTTCTGCCAACTCAATTACTTTTTCTACAAATAATTCTCTCATGACAATTACCTCCTTACATTTTCTCACAATTTGCAATATATAGAACCATACTTATATTATACAATATTTTATTTACATAATGTTGTTGCATGGCTAATTTCAAAGAGAATATTTTATAATTTACAAAATTATAATAAAAAAGTAAGTATATTTTAAATAATATACCTACTTTAAAAATCATATCTTTTCCATTTATTTTTTATAAACTTAAAAAATGAACCTCAACAACAAATTACTATTTTTTATATACATACTAAATTTCTTTAAATACTTTTCCTAAGCTTTCATTAATAACTAAATTTGCTCTATTATCATAAGGTGTAGAATCTTTATTAATTAGCACTAAATTTCTTCCTCTAAAATAATTAATTAATCCACTTGCTGGATATACTGTTAAAGATGTTCCTGCAACTATCATCATATCTGCATTTTGTATTGCTATTATTGAATTTTTTAATGTTTCTTCATTTAAAGATTCTTCATATAGAACTACATCTGGTTTTATTATTCCTCCACAACTACATTTTGGAATAGAATCACTATTAAATACATACTCTGCATCATAAAACTTATTGCATTTCATACAATAGTTTCTTAATACACTTCCATGTAATTCATATACATTTTTAGAACCTGCCTTTTGGTGTAGTCCATCTATATTTTGTGTTATTACTGCTTTTAATTTACCTTCTTTTTCTAATTTAGCAAGCTTTATATGTGTTACATTAGGTTCATATTTTAGACTATTCATCTTTTCTTTGTAAAATTTAAAAAATTCATCTGTATAACTCATAAAAAAGCTATGGCTTAATATTTCTTCTGGTGGATATTTATATTTTTGATTATATAATCCATCTTTACTTCTAAAATCAGGAATACCACTTTCTGTTGATACTCCCGCTCCACCAAAAAATACTATATTATTACTTTGATTTATTAATTCTTTAAATTGTTGTATTTTATCTTCCATTTTAACTCCTTGTTAATTCATAACTTTGTATAATCAATTCTTTTACTAATTTTTCATCACATTTATCACTCAAGATAATAGTATTCCAATGTTCTTTATTCATGTGATATGCAGGTATAATATAATCATAAGAACTTCTAAGTAAATCAGAATAATTTGGATCTGTTTTTATATTTAAATATATTTGTCCTTTCACATTCATAATTAATGCAAACCATTTATTATTTCCTTTATGTTTCATTGTAACAGATTCTCTATCATCTCGAAATGGATAATCTTCATATGTATTCTCTAATTTTAAACAATATTCTATTACTTCTCTTTTATCCATAATAAAATTTCTCCATTACTAATTTATTACTTTTTAACAATATTTTAATTATTAATCCACTCTATTACAATATCTTTTGAACTATTTACTTTTGACCCTTGAATAGCTAATCCTTTTTCTATTTTTGCTCCAACACATAATTGTTCTAGTTGATTTGGTATAGAAGAAAGTCCGCTTCCTTCATGAGTTACAAATGGTCTTATTATTTTTCCTTTATAATTTAATCCTTTTAATGCTGTAAACATCTCTTCTGGCATCCCACCCCAATAAACTGGTGCTCCAATATAAATTACTTCATATTCTGATATATTAGGTACATTTTCTTTTATAGGTGCATTATGAGTATTTGTTCTAATTTTTGCTTCCTTTATACAAGTATTATATTCTTTACTATATGATACTAATGGCTCTACTTTAAAAATATCAGCATTTGTTATTTCTCTTATATATTCAGCAATAACTTCTGTGTTACCTTTATTTATATATCCAACTGCATAATTTTCATCAGCCCTACTAAAATAAATAATTAAGCTTTTCATTATAACATCTCTCCTTTATTTATATATTTAAACTACTTATACTTTCTTGCATAGCTTGATAAGTTTGATTTTTTAATTTTTCTATACTACTTTTTTGATTATCTTTTTCATCTATATATTTTATTGGCTCTAATATTTTTACTGTAACATCCTTTTTCTTTTTAAATAATTTTCTTATTCCTTTCGGATTTCTAAAAGTAATAACTATTGGAATAACTGGGACATCATTTCTTATTGCAAAATTAAATGCACCATTTTTAAATTTTCTTATTTTTTCATAATAAGGCCATAATGCTTTTTCTGGATAGAAATGTATTATTTTACCCTTTTGTATAGCTTTATTTAATTCTTTTACAAAATGTACTTTATTTTCTGTATTAGTAGGAATAGGTACTGCTCTTAACAATTTTATTAATTTCCTTATAAAAGGAATTTTAAAACTACCTTCTCTTGTAGTAAAATATACTTTTTTAAATCCAAATGCTAGCCCCACCATAGTACAATCTAAAAATAAAACATGGTTTGATACACTTATTGCTCCTGACTTCAAATTCTTAATATTTTCTTTTCCTTCTATTTTTAAATCATATACTATTTTATTCAAAATTGTTAAAACTGGAAAAGCTAATCCATAATATAATAAATTAGAAAAAAACGAAAATACTTTTCCATCTTTAATATATTGATATTTTTCATCTATATTTAACTCTAGTGGTTCATACATATGAATTATATCTTCATTTTCATTTTCCATTAAATTTATATTTTCTTCAACAAAATTTTTTCCCACTATATATTACCTCTATCAAATTGTTTTATAAGAAAATCTACTATTTTTTCTTACTAAATAATAACATAAAAGCAAGTGATCTTCAATATAATCACTTGCTAAAATAACTTTATTTTATTTATTTTTATTTTTAATAATAAATCTATCGAAAAAAGCAAGAATTGCTGGCAATAATGTTAATATTAAAATTGTAGAACATAAAGTACCTTCTGAAATTGTTTTACATATTTTTGCTGCAATAGCTGATGCAAAATTTGCAATAATTAAAGTTACTATAATAAGTATTGAGCTTGAAGTTAATATTGTACCAATTGATTTATTATATGAATCTATTATTGATTCTTTTATTCCTTTGTTTTTTCTATGTTCAAGATAATATGATGTATATAAAATAGCATAATCTATCGTTGCTCCCATTAATATACTTTGAACAATTAATATAGCTATAAAATAAACATTTTCTCCTACAACTGATAATATTCCCATTGTTAAATAAACTGCTGTCTGTATTGTTAATACTAATATACTAGGTATAATTGCTGATTTAAATGTAATTGCTACTACTATAAATATTGCTATCATTGTTATTATTGTAATTAAGTTTAACTCATTATCAAAAGTCTGACTAATTTCATAAGCCATTGGTGAATCACCTATTATATAAAAATCTTCTAATTCTTCACCTAATATATCTTTTTCATTTTGTATAAATTCAAAAGTTTCATTTGATTCTTGTGAAAATTTTGTATTTAAAACAATTCTTGAATAATTATCACCTATTAATAATTGTTTTGCATCTTTTATTGTTGTCTTTGCTTCTATTATATCATTTCTCATATCATCTTCTATAAAGTCTGTAAATCGTTCATCTTGTAGAATATCTTCATTTAAAAATTCAACAAATTCTTCTACTGTCATTTTCCATGTATCATCATATTGTTTATTACTTCCATAATAAGTATAAAGAACTTTAACTGTATTTTTATCTACATTATCTGTTAGTTTGCTAATAATTGCAAAAATTTCATCAGAAGTATATTTTACATTATTTAAGCTATTATTCATAATTCCATTAACAGTTTTTAACTTTGATATTTGCTTCTCATCAAAATTACTTGAATATTCTTTATTTGTAATTACATCATTTAGTAGAAAACTAATAAAGTCTTTTAATGATAAACTTGGATTTGTGCTAATGTATTTTGAATTATACAATCCATAAAGTAAATCCATATCTTCTCTATCTATACCTAATAATGAAGATAATTGACTATTATTATACTTTTTATTATTGATAACTCCTTCCATAACTGATTTAACTAATTTTAAATCTTTAATAGTATCATTTTTTATACTATTTGCAAGTATGGTATCATCTTTATGTTTAAGTACAAAATTTACAAATTCTTGTGGTGTTAATTTTATATTATTTTTGCTTGAAACATACAAAGTATATATATTTTTTGTACTATTTACATCTATGCCTATAACTTGTGAAAGCTTTTTATAGGTAAAACTTGTGTTATTTATACTATTTGTCATTACAGTAGATAATAATTTTAGTTGTTTCATTGTAGTTTCATTAATATTACTTTTTATACTTTCCATTTTACTATTATCTAATATTAATTTTACAAATTCATTAGGTGTAACTTTCCAGTTTTCTGTATTTCCTGTTATATAATCAATCAAATTATATAATTGATACATTTGATTAATATCGATTTTTAGCATTTTTGACATTTCAGAAGCATTATATTTAGTTTTATTATTAATTATTTCTGGATTTGCCATTATTGCCCCTAAACTACTTGTATCAATATCATCTAAATAATGTGTATTAGTTTTTATATTATTTACATTAGTAATAAATTCCATTATTGTATACTTATTTTTATTTTGTTCTTTACTATATTTTAATAGTAAAATTTGATTAACTGTTTTTTCATCTATTCCAAATAAGTTTGCTAATTGTTTACTATTCATTTTTTTAGTAATAGTATTTTTATTACTAAATGTCTCTAACAATTTTATATTTTTAATTGTTTCTTTATCAAAACTATTTGCATAATTTTTATCACTTAATACATTATTTAATACAAAATTTGAAAATTCTGAAATTGTCATTTTTATATCTATATCATTTATTGAAATATAATATTTATATAATTGGCTCATAGTATTACTATCAATTCCAAATAGCTTTGCCGCTTCACTACTTGTCATTTTCTTTTGAATTGTTTGCTTGTTTGTAAATTTTGATAAAGTATTTAATTTGTTTTTACTTTCATTATCAATTTTGATTGCATATTTTTTATTTGTTAAAACATCTTTATTCATAAAATTGATAAATTCTTTTAAAGTAATTTGTGTATTATTATTTTTAGAAAGATAATAAACAAAAATATCATCTATTTTACTTTTATCTATTTCTAATATATTAGCTATATCACTTGAAGTCCTTTTTTGATTTATAGAAGATGCTTTAATAAAGTTTTTTAATCTTTTTATATCCTTTTTTGTTTGAGCATCTATTTTCTCATTTGTTTTTTCATTGTTATATGCTTCTTCTTCAATGAAGTTTATAAACTCATTAAATGTTATTTTATTTTCATTATTTTTATTATAATAATCATAATATAATATTTTTAATAAATAATCTTCTACATTAACATCTGATCCTAAATCATTTAGTTTTTCATTTAATTTATCATAAGTTAATTTTTCATTAATTGTATTTCCATATGCTAATACTTCATCTATATTTTCTTCATTTTCAAGCTTTTCTAAATATTTAACTATTTTATCTTCATCTTCATTTTTATATATAATAGCCATTTGATTATTTTCTTCAAATACATTAGATATCTCATCTGTTTGTGATTCTGTATAATCAATTCCCAAATTTCCTTTTAGCATAAAACTTGTAATAAATATTATAAGAAATAATGGAACTGCTATATATCTAATTTTATAACTAAATTTACCTAATATATCTAATTTAATTTTAGGACTTCTTTTTTTAGTTTTTGTAATCAATTTATCAAACATTAATATTAAAGATGGAAGTACAAAGAAAATACAAACTAAACTAAATAATACACCTTTTGCTAAAACAAATCCTAAATCTTTTCCAATTTTAAAACTCATAAATATTAATGCTAAAAGTCCAACTATTGTTGTAACAGAACTACTTGAGATTGCTTGGAAAGCTTTATACAAAGCATTTTTCATTGCCTTTACATTATCTTTTTCAGTTTTCTTTTCTTGATCATATCTGTTCATTAACATTATTGAATAATCCATTGATAATGCCATTTGTAATATTGCTGCTATTGAGTTTGTAATATGTGATACGCTATGAAAAATAATATTTGTTCCTTTATTTAATACTACTGCCATTAATATTGATGTTAAAAATAGAAATGGCTCTGTATAAGATTCACACATTATAAGTAAAATAATTAAAGCACAAAAAACTGCAAGAACAATAATCCAAAATGGTAATACAGTTTTATTACTATCTGATACATCTCCACTTGTATAAATAGTATAATCTTTATATTTTTCTGTTATTTTATTATATACATCAGCTGCTATTTTTGAATCAGCCTTTTCATCTACTGTGACAACATATAAAGTATAGTTTTCTTTATTATACTTTTCAGTATCATCATAATCTATGCTATCTACTCCATCTATATTTTCTAAATAATTTTTTATTTCTAATTTTTCTTGTGCTGATAAATTTTCAAACATTAAATTTAGAGTACTTGTTTCAGTTTCTGAAAACTCCTCTTCCATAATATCCATACCAATTCTTGTTTCTGAAGTATCTGGTAAGTATTCGGCAATATCATAATTAATTTTTACTTTTGTTGATAATATTGCTGAGATTATTGTAAGAACAATAAATAAAATTAATATAAAATGTCTTTTGTTTATTATGAAATCAGTAATTTTTCTCAATGTAAATCATTCCTTTCTTGTTATACGTATTATATTATACTCTCTTCATTTTTATAATGAAAGTATAAATATTTAAAAAGTGTCTAAATTTAGACACTTTTTAAAAAATTGTATTTATTCTTTTATAAAACTATGTTATAATTTTTATATATTGATTTTTTTAGAAAGGATTAAACTATGAAAGTACAATGTCTAAATTCTTCTTCTATAAAGACTAGGAATTTAATTAAGAAAACATTTGCAGAATTAATTAACGAAAAAAAACAATTAGATAAAATAACTGTTACAGAATTAGTAAAAAGAGCAGAATTAACAAGAAGCACTTTTTATACACATTATGATAATATATATGAAGTTGCTCATGACTATCAATTACAAACAATTGAACTTTTATGTAGTGAAGATTTAAAATTATATTCAAAAAATGATATTAAAAATTATTTTGCTAATATTATACAATGTTTAAAAGATAATGAAGATACATATAAATTATTACTATCTGCTGATGAATCTCTTTTATTTTTAGAAAAATTAAAAAAAATTGCTAGTCAAAAAATTTATGATGCATTAAAAAATGATTATAAAGATAAATATTTAGAACTTAACATTTCTTTTCTTATGAATGGTATTTTAATGGAAGTTTTAAAATATTTTAGAAATGAAAGCAATTATTCTTTAGATGATTTATTATTAAATATGGAAAAATGGTTTGAGAAAATTTTTAATTAATCTCAAACCATTTATATTATTCTGCTCCTACAAGTTGTTTATCAGTATCTAATGCATTATTATTTTCAAAAATTGCTTTAAAAATTGTTCTAGTTAATGGTTGAATAAAGAATAATTGTGATAATAAAGCAAATGGGAAATTTAACACTACTTTTTGTAACCAATATGGAATAAAGTTAATAATAAAATTATTTAATGGTGCTCCATTTATTCCAACTGCTATAATTCCATTATATATTATAGTTGCTAAAAAACTCATTAATGGACACATTATTCCAACTGTTGCACATATTATTGCAGTTTCTACTATCATATGATCATTCTTTTTTGGATCAATCGCTTTTAATGCTAATCTTATTGATAAAGGACTTCCAATAAATATTTCACATAGATAAGCTAATATAAATTCAATTGGAATAAAAACTAAAGAATTTTTAATAACTTCTATGTTAAATTCTCCCGCTTCATAAGATGAGCAATAAAAAACAAAACAGGGAACTGTAATAATAACAGTAATTAATGCAAACATTAACTTTTGAAATTTTGTCTGTGGCATATTCTTCTCCTTTCTTTTTTACATAAAAAAAACACATGCTTTTCTGTTACACTAAAAATTGTTCCGTAATCAGATTTACGAGCATATTGCTCTACATGTGTCGTTTCTTATTTTATTCACAAAACTAAATATATCATTTCTTCTTTTTTTAATCAAGCATTATTCTTTAATTTTATACTAATATTTTGTATGTTTGACAAACCTACACTTATAAATAAAACTTTATACTACTCAAGCTTGCAAATTACGTTAATATTATGATATAATAAATTTATGGCATTTTTACATGTCAAATAATTAGAAAAGGAGAGAAACATGTTACAATCGAAAAAACTCATGGATTCACGGAAGGGAGGAGGATTTATTGTAACAATACTTTGTATAGTTACAGTAATCTTCGTAGGCTCTGTAGCAGTCCAAAAAGCAAAACTGGCATCAGAGGTATTGGCTAAAACGCAAGAACAAAATGCAGTAGAGGTTACATCAAAAATGCAATCAGTAATTGCTACTACGACAAAAATTTCATCTAACATTCACCATGAAACGCAAACTGAAGCATTAATAACTCAGATAAGAACAGCTAAGTCTCATTCAGGTGTACATACTACAAAAATGACAGCAATTAAAGTAGAAAACGATGTACAAGCTGAAATAGAAGCAAAAAAAGAGGCTGAAGCTAAAAAGCAAGCTGAAGAAAGTGCTGCAAAAAAAGCTAAGGCAAAACGTGCAACACAAAAATCAGCAAAATCTGAAAAACCTCAATCAGAATCTGTTCAAGCTAATGTGTCAAACTCATCAGGTTCAGGACTTACTCGCTCTGGTGGAGTATATTATTACAACGGACATAAGGAAACTTGGTACTCCGAACGGGTTCTTCCTGGTGGAGCATTAGACATTCCTGGTCGTTGTACTGATGACTCAGGCCTTGTCCGTGATGAAGAGGGTTACATTTGTGTAGCTTCGCCCGATTATCCAAAAGGTACGGTTGTTGAAACCTCTCTTGGAACAGGTAAAGTTTATGATAGCGGATGTGCATCTGGAGTCATAGACATCTACACAAATTGGTAGATACTGGTAATTTTAGTATCCACTAAAAAAATGAGCAGGGAAATGCTATATTTCCCTGCTTTCTCCTTGTATATAATTCATTATTTTTTTCTTATATTTTCTATACTCATATTATTTTTATATTCTTCTTTAACATTTTCCTTTATTATTGTAAGAAATGCAGTTATTGTAGTTATTATCATTTTTTTATTTTCATTTCCTATTTGATTATATGCTGATAATATTATTTTTGCATTTTTCATTAATGAAAGTTTTAATTCTTTTAACGTTTTTGCTTCTGTTGAATTAATTATTTCAAAAACAATATCTATTACTTGTTCTCTTGTATGTAAATCTAAATTGTTTAGCCAATTTTTTATTGTCTTATCTATAAATTTACTTCCATTTGTTACTTCATTTAATACAACAAAATTTTTTCCAATTACTTGCCAAGAATACACATCATGTTCCATTACACCCTTTTGTATACTTTGTATTACAGTAAACTTTTCTTCATGATTCAATAGCATTCCAAATATTGAATCTTGTGGTATATATGTTATAACTTTTTTTATTGCATTTTTGTATTCTTCTGTATTTGTTATGTCTTCATGGAATCCAGGTCCATCATCATTATATACATTTATAATTCTATTTTTAACTTTAGAATTTGCAAATATAGAAGCATATACTGCTAAATTTCCTCCCTTTGAATGTCCACCTACTCTTATCTTTTTATTTGGGTATTTTTTTGCAATTCTCTCTAAATAATCTTTAGCATCTATTTGTGATTTAATATGACTTTTAAAACTCATATTAAAATCTTCTTTCCATCCAATTAATGTATTGTCAGTTCCTCTAAATGATATATAAATTGTATTGTCTGGTAAAATAATTGTAACTGCAGAAAATTGTTCTTCTGTTTCTTTTTCTAATTTATTTATATTTTCTACTGCTATCATTTCACCAAATCTTTTACTTTTTCCCATTTCTGGAAAAAGCTCTGCATCATCTTTCCAGAGTATTTTTAATTTTTCTTTATTTGTATTTTCAAACCTCTTACTTAATTCTTCTATTGATACTATTTCTTGTTCTTTCATTATAACATCTAATGGAAAATATGAAAATCTATTTAATATTAAGCTATCTATTTCATTAAAATTTGACTCTACTATGCTAAGATCTCCTCTCCATTTGACATAGTCAATAACATTTGCCATCTTTTGCTTCGTTTTCCTCCTTTTATTATAAGTATTCTTTTATTAATTTTATTAAAGTATAACAAAAAAGCAAATGAATGTAAAGATATTCATTTGCTCACACATATTGTAATTTATTTAATTACATACTAACATAAAGACGAGTAATTTTTAATAATTACTCGTCTTTTACAATATTACTCTTTTTTATACAAATTACTATCTTGTGTTTTGATTACATCATAAATATACCAGTTACATTAGCAATAAAATGTGAAATCCAACTGCACCATGCATTGTCTGTCTTCTTAAATACAAGACCATAAAATATAGAATTCATAAATACAAATATTAAATCATAAATAACAATTAATGGATTGTTAAAATTAAAATGTCCTAAAGAAAATAAAACTGATGTAATTATTAATGAAGGTATAAATTTTATGATTTTTGTAGTTTGTTTTTGAAAAAATGCTCTCCACGCAATTTCTTCTCCTAATGCTGCTATCGCAAGCATTAATATTGTTTTTATTATTTCTGATGAATCTATAAAATTTGTTCTATTGCCTAAATGCTCAATATATTCAGGTAAAAATCTTTTTGCAGTTATAAAACATAATATATTTAATAATGCAGGGGTAATTGCTAATAATATAACTTTTACATCTTTAAAAGAAGAACAACACTTTTTTATATCTAATCCAGATGTTATAACTTCATTTG
>CANQXY010000037.1 GCA_947627935.1 uncultured Clostridia bacterium
ATAGATGATTACTGCATTTTATTAAATTTTCTTTGTGGTTGGTATATTTTAAACACGAGAGGTGTAGATTTAAATTTACAATTTCCAGCTGGCTGGGAAAATGCAAAAGAAATAAAATATTCACAAGGATTTAATAAACCATCTCCTCGTGATTTTGTTGGATACGGTCCTTTAACAGAACCAGAAGCTCTAGCTTTATACAATTTTACACTTGTTAATAACTTTAGACTAATATTAGCATATCATTCACAAGGAGAAGTTATTTATTGGCAATTTCAAGATTACAATCCACCAAATAGTTTTGAAATCGGAGAAGAATTTGCTAGAGTAAGTGGATATAGTTTAGAAGAAACTCCATATAATTCAAGTTTTGCTGGATATAAGGATTGGTTTATTCAAGATTTTAATAGACCTGGTTATACAATTGAAGTTGGTATGGGAGAAAATCCTATTCCAATTTCTCAATTTGATAAAATTTACAATGATAATATTGGCATACTTGTTTTAGGCATAGTTTTGTAAAGTTTATAATTTAATATATTCAAAATAAATATCGCCTGTAAAACGGGTGGTATTTCTCCACCCTATAAGATGGTGTTACTAGCAACCACCATTTGGGTGTTATTTTTTGTTATCTAAAACTTTGAAGTATAGTTCTTATTTTTTAACATATAAAAATTAGCAAAGCATAATTTGATATTTTAAACAAAATTTTTTGTTCCAACAAGGTAAAGTATTTTTTGTGCCCTTTGGTCACCAGCATTGTCCTTTGTACCAAAATCGCTGTTTAGGAATTTTTTTCTAATAGACTCTTCGAGAAAATTTTTAAAAGTTTTTAAATGTTAATTTGAATTAAATTTTGACTAAAAAATAAGACTATTATTAAAAGCCATTTAAACAAATGGCTTTTATATAATCTCAATTATCTGTTAATAAATGCTAAAGTTAAAACACACATAAATATTCCCAATATCATTAAATATTTTTTCCAACTTACCTTTTCTTTTAAAATAAATTTCGATGCTAAAATTGTAACAACAATAGAACTTGTACTAATTACTGAAATTACAGAAACATTTCCGTCCAATAATGCAAATCTATCACATATAGAAGATGAAGCATCTAATAATGATTGTAATATAAAAAATCTTTTTGCATTAATTTTTCTAATGTCTATGTAATTCCATTGTTTTGTAATTAAACAATATATAAATATTCCTATCATAATAATAATAGCATAATTAAATATTACATATAATGGACTTTGAAATTCTGTAACATATATTTTATTTATAAAATTAGATATTCCATTAAATAATACAAATCCCCACGAATACATAATTGCTTTCTTTTCTAATTTTCTATCTATTCTGTGAAGATTATTTTTATTTCTAGCTACTAATATAGATAATACTACTAGTATGATAGAAATTACAAATTGTAATATTGTACAATTTTCTCTTAGAATAATAATTCCTAATAAAAATGTTACAACTACCTTAGCTTTATGTATTGATGTTGTTATTGAAACTTTACCATATTTTATAGATGCGATTGAACAATAAAAACCTATTGACTGCATTAAAATTCCAGGTAACATTTTAATCATATCTATAATATTCAATTTTGTAATAAATTCTGGATGTGTAACTATACTTACTAAGATCATAATAGAATGGTATGTTAATAATCCCATTATTGCTATTCGTTTTGGTTCATTATTTGAACATTTTTTTAATGCTATTGCTGTAAAACCACTAATAATTGTTGATAATAAGCACCAATATAACCACATATGTTTATTCTCCTAATTTTCATATATATCATCATTAATTTTTAATACCATTCTCCTATAATGAGTTTTAAAACCTAATCTTTCATACAAATCTCTTGCTATATTTTCTCCCATTACTTCTAATGACATATCTTTATTTTCTCTTTTAGCCATATCAATAATTTTATTTAATGCTATTGTTCCTATTCCTTGATTTCTATATTTCTCATTTATAAAAAATCTGTATAAATATATTTCTTTTGGATAGTTTTTTATGCCTATAAAACCAATCATCTCGTTATTGAATATAATTTTATAATATTCCTCATTACTCTCAAATTTTAATTCTTCCGGTTTTATAATTCTCAACTGATATATTGGATCGACAGTATTATGATGTTTCCATTCTTCTATAATCCATTCTCTAAAATAATCATTGTTTGCTTTTTCTAATTTTACATTTTTCATTTTTAATAAGTTCCTTTCGACATTTATAACTTCTTTGTTTATAATATTTATAGCATAAAAATACATTTTTCTCAATAATATATATCTAATTATATTATTTATCTAATAAAATAACAAGATTTTATAAAACGCCTTGCTCATGTAACTATTTTTATTTTAATATATAAATTTTCTTTGTATGAAAGTTACTAAAGTCCACAAGTGTGGATTTAAATGTACAATAATAATATTTGCATACTCGTTTTAGACATAGTTTTGTAAAGTTTATA
Organism: uncultured Clostridia bacterium; assembly: GCA_947627935.1. Classification (GTDB taxonomy): domain Bacteria; phylum Bacillota; class Clostridia; order TANB77; family CAG-508; genus CAG-269. The sequence goes on from CANQXY010000037.1 coordinate 2,512, forward strand.
ATTTAATATATTAAAAATCAGAAGCAGATAAATACACTATGATATTTATCTGCTTCCTAAGCTTATTCTATTTTGTTTACTATTTATTGTTCATAATTAAATATAGATACTTCATTTATTGTTATATCTTTACCAGTTTCTCTTTGTTTGTATGTTCTACTATTTATCCTGCCTGATATTTTTAAATGATCGCCCACATCTAAATTATTACCAATGAATTCAGCATTTTCATACCACGCAATACATGGTATATAAGAGCTTCGATGAAAATTATAATTAACTGCAAGTAATACATCAGTAATTTCTTTACCTAATGGTGTAAATCTATGTACAGGTTTTTTACATAAATATCCATTTAAGGTGATTTCATTTATATCACAATAAGGTACATATTTAGCAGGAATTACTTCAAGTTCCTTTACAAAAACATATAACTTTAAATGGCTGATTCCATCTCCATAAATTACATTATAGCTCCGATATTCTCCGTTTACCTTAACATACTGGCCGTTTTTAGGTACACAAATATCTTCTGGAATCATTAATGAGATGTAATCTAAAATTCCATTTTTTCTTTTTGTAGTAACAATAGTTGTAAAAAAATCCTTTTCATACGCTTTGTGATTTAATTTGGGCGATTCATTCACAAAGCCATTAATTGTTACTACATTATTTGATTTTAATTTTTCTATTTCTGCCATAGTTTCCTCCTGTAAAGTAACATAATAGAATAAGCTTTTGTTGTTTAATATAAACTATACGTTCATATTTAATAGAGAATAATACTCTCTATTATTTATGCCAACAACTTTCTATATTATATCACTATTCTTTTCTATTGTAAACATAATATAATTTATAATTTAACTATTTTTTCCCATGACAAATTTTCTTTTCCAAAATGTCCATAATTTGTTGTAAGTCTATATATAGGTTTTTGTAAATTTAAATAATTAATTATTCCTCTAGGAGTTAAATCAAATTTTTCAGATATCTTTTTAGATATTTCTTCTTCAGGAATTTTAGCTGTTCCAAATGTTTCTACATAAACAGAAACAGGTTTTGCAACACCAATTGCATATGAAAGTTGTATTTCACATTTTTTAGCTAATCCATTTGCAACAACATTTTTTGCTATATGTCTTGCCATATAAGATGCTGATCTATCTACTTTTGTAGGATCCTTTCCTGAAAAAGCTCCCCCACCATGTCTAGAATATCCTCCATATGTATCAACAATTATTTTTCTTCCTGTTAATCCACTATCTCCTAATGGTCCACCAATTACAAATCTTCCTGTTGGATTTATATAATATTTAGTATTTTCATCTAATAAATTAGATGGAACTACTTCATTTATTATCTTTTCTTTAACATCTTTTTTTAGAACTTCTAAATTAATGTTTTCATCATGTTGTGTAGATAATACAATAGTATCTACTCTTACAGGTTTATTTTCATCATATTCTATAGTAACTTGTACTTTTCCATCTGGTCTTAAATATGGAATTACTTTAGACTTTCTTACTTCACTTAATTTTTTTGATAATTTATGTGCTAGGTATATTGGCATAGGCATAAATGTATCTGTTTCGTCACATGCAAATCCAAACATAATTCCTTGATCTCCAGCACCTTCTGATACTAAATTCTCTCCTTCTTTTGTTTCTAATGATTTATCTACTCCTAAAGCTATATCTGGTGATTGTCTTGAAATATTAAGATGAATTTTACAAGTTCTATAATCCATATCTAAATTTTCATTATCATATCCTATTTCTTTAATTGTATTTCTTACAATTTGCTCAATATCAATATTTGCTACAGAAGTTATCTCTCCTGTTATTAATATTTCACCTTTTCCTGCAACTGTTTCGCATGCTACTCTTGCATTTTTATCTTTTTCTAAATAACTATCCAAAATACTATCTGATATATAATCACATAATTTATCTGGATGTCCTTCTGTTACACTTTCTGATGTGAATAATTTTCTCATTTTATTTTCCTTCCTTGCTATATATTTATTACATATTAAAATACAATACTAGTGCACCTATTATTGATATTATGAACCCTAATATTTTAAGTCCGATTTGATGCTTCATTTTGATCTCCAAATCCAAAATTTTTTTTAGTTATTATACGAGCATCATAAATTAGTATTGTGCCAAACAAAATTATAATTAATGCTATAATTTTTATTATAATTTTTATCATATTTATCTACATCCTTTAATTTAATATTTATATGATATTGCTTTTTTAAATCAATGTCAATAGAAATATATCATATCTCAATTCTTGCAGTAAATTTTTCTTCTATTTGTTTTTTTAGTACTAAATTCTTTTCATCTTGTAAGTTTGGATCTTCATTTATTATTTTTATAGCTTCTGCTTGTGCTATTTTTAACATTTGCATATCTTCAAATAAATTAGCAATTTTAAATCCTGGTAGGCCATGTTGTTCTGTTCCAAAAAAGTCGCCTGATCCTCTTAATTCTAAATCTTTTTCAGATATAATAAATCCATCATTTGTATCACACATTACTTTCATTCTCTCTTTAGTATTTATTCCTCTTGTTCCATATTTTAAAACACAATATGATTTATATTGTCCTCTACCAACTCTACCTCTTAATTGATGAAGTTGTGCTAGTCCAAATCTTTCAGCATTTTCAACTACCATAATATTAGCATTTGGAACATCTACTCCAACTTCTATTACTGTAGTAGAAACTAATATATCAATATCACCATTTTTAAATCTAGACATTATTTCATCTTTTTCTTTGGCTTTCATTTTTCCATGTAAATATTCAACTCTATAATTTTTAAAAATGCTTTCTTTGTATTTTTCTGCAAGTTCTATGACAGAATTTAAATTAAGTTCTTCACTTTCTTCAACTAAAGGACAAACAATATATGCTTGTCTACCATCTTGTATTTGTTTTTCAATAAATAGATTTACTCTTTCTTCCATAGAATTATTTTTTGGTACTGCAAAAGTATCTATTGGCTTCCTATTTGGTGGAAGTTCATCTATAATTGAAATATCCAAATCTCCATATAATATTAAGGCTAAAGTTCTAGGTATTGGTGTTGCCGTCATAACTAATACATCAGGATTTTGTCCTTTTTCTGCAATTGTTGTTCTTTGTTTTACACCAAATCTGTGTTGTTCATCAGTTACAACTAATCCTAAATTTTTAAACTCAACATTTTCTTCTAACATAGCATGTGTTCCAATTAATATATCTATATTCCCATTTGATAATCTTTCCAATATTTCTTGTTTTTTCTTTTTTGTTATACTAGATATTAATAACTCACATTTAATATTAAATTTATCTAAAATATTTTTAAAATTTGTCAAATGCTGACTAGCAAGTATTGCTGTGGGTGCCATTATTGCTACTTGATATCCACTTTTTACAGCTTTATATGCAGCTATCATCGCAACAATTGTTTTTCCTGATCCAACATCACCTTGAAGTAATCTATTCATAGATTTTTTAGATTCCATATCACTATCAATTTCTTCTAATACTTTAAGTTGCGCTTTAGTTAAATTAAATGGAAGTATATTTATTACATCTGACATTTTTGCATTTTTATCAAAAACAATTCCATTTTTTGAAATGTAGTTATTTTTTAAACTAAGCAATGCTAATTGCATTATTAATAATTCTTCAAAAACAAGTCTTTTTCTTGCTTTTTCAAATTCAGAAAAATCTTTTGGAAAATGAATTGTATTTATTGCTTTATTTATTTCAATTAATTTATATTCATCTAATAAATATTTTGGCATTGTCTCTTCTAATTTATTATTTACTTCTAATAACCCATTTTCTATAATTTTTCTTATTACATTTTGAGATAAACTATATGTAAGTGGATATAATGGTATTATTTTCCCTGTATTTTTATTAATTCCCTTAATATCATAAACAGGTGATACAATTTCATATCTACCATTTTTTACATTGATTTTACCAAAAAATTGATATTTTTCTCCTATATGAAAATTCTTCTTTAAGTAACTTTGGTTAAACCATGTAATTGTACAAGTTCCAGTTTCATCTCTGACTTGTAATTTTTGCATAGTTTTACCTCTTAATCTAGTATCTATTAAATTACTTGTTGCTACAGCTTCTATTAATACTTCTTCTCCATCAAAACAATCACATATGTTTTTAGGATTACTTCTATCTTCATATGTTCTTGGATAATATGTTATTAAATCTTTTAATGTATTAATATTTAATTTATTTAAAAGCTTTACTCTATTAGGACCTACACCTTTTACATATTTTACATCTTTATTTAAATCTATCATTATTTTCACCAAAATTTATTTTATATAACTTTATATACTTTAAAATCTAAACTATCTATACTAACTAATTTAAATTCAATATCATTAATATTTCCTTCTACTGCATCTTTTATAGAACCTGCATGTAAATGTCCATATAAACATTTTTTTACATTATATTTTTTCATCAAATTTATAAATTTCAATTCGTCATTATTTATAATTTTAGCATTTGTAATAGGAGGATAATGCATACAAACTATTATTTCTTTATCACTACCATATTTGTTTATCCCGTCTTCTAAAGATAATTGTAATCTATTTAACTCACGATTTATGAATTTACTATCTTCCTCTTCTTCTGTTAAACTCCATCCTCTAGTTCCTGAAATTATATAATTTTCATACTCATAGCTATTATTATATAAAAAGTCAATATTTTTAAAATTATTTTCTTTAATAAATTTTCTCATTCTAGTAATAGTTGTCCACCAATAATCATGATTTCCTTTTAGTAATATCTTTTTTCCTGGAAGATTGTTTATAAATTCAAAATCTTTATATGTATCATTAATATATGTAGACCAAGAAAAATCACCTGGTAATAATACTAAATCATTATCAGTTATTTTTTCTATCCAATCTTTTTTTATTTTTTCTTCAAATCCTATCCAATTATCTCCAAATATGTACATTGGCTTATCTTTACCAAAAGATAAATGTAGATCTGCTACTGCAAATATTGACATTTTTACTCCTTTAATTCAATTTTAGATTTGGTATTGCATTTAAACTTAAATCATCTGTTTTTCCTGATATAAAATTATAATATCCTGCTGACGCTATCATTGCTGCATTATCTGTACATAATTTTATATCTGGTGTATATATTTTTATTCCTTGTTTTTCTAATTTTAAAAATTGTTCTCTTATATAACTATTTGAAGAAACTCCTCCACCTAGTACAATTGTATCTAAATTTATTTGTTTTAATGCTTCTAAAGTATTTTCAATTAATACTTCTGTTACTGTCTTTTGAAAGCTTGCACATAAATCTGCTTTATTTATATTAGGTGTATTATGATTTAAATTGATTACTGCTGTTTTTATACCACTAAAACTAAAATCTAAATTATCAAAATGAGTTTTTGGAAGCTCATACGATGGATTTCCCTCTTTTGCAAGTTTGTCTACCTTTGGTCCTCCTGGATATCCTAATCCTACAACTCTTGCAATTTTATCAAAAGCCTCTCCTATTGCATCATCTCTTGTTTTACCTAATATTTCAAAATCAGTATAATCTTTAACATGTACAAGTTGAGTATTTCCTCCTGATATAAGAAGACATAAAAAAGGTGGTTTTAGTTGTTTATAAGTTATATAATTTGCTGCTATATGTCCTTCAATGTGATTTACACCAACAAATGGTTTGTTTAGTGCAAAGCTTAAAGCTTTTCCATAAGATAAACCTACAAGCAAAGCTCCTACTAGCCCTGGTCCATATGTAGGTGTAATTACATCTATATCATCAAAAGTAATATTTGCTTCTTCTATAGCTTTTTTAGTTACTCTTGATATAGCTTCTATATGATTTCTAGATGCAATTTCTGGAACAACTCCACCATATTTTTCATGTATTGCTATTTGTGTATCTATTATGTTAGATAAAACCTCTCTTCCGTTTTTTACAACTGATACAGAAGTTTCATCACAACTTGATTCAATTCCTAATGTAATTATATCTTTCATTTTATTTTCCTTTTACTTAAAATAATCTAAATATTGTTATTCCTAAATTTAATAATGAAGTTCCTAAAAAATTAATTATTGGTGTTATTATAGCTCCTGCTATTCCTGTAATCCATATTACTAAAAATACTATATAAAATATATTTTCATTATTCATAAACCATTGTTTTGCATTATATGGTAATAATGGTCTTATTACTTTTGAACCATCAAGTGGTGGTAGTGGTATTAAATTAAATACTCCAAGTCCAATATTTATTACAATTGTAGTTGATATTAATGTTAATATAATATTTCCATATGTTGATAAAATAAATGCTGCTCCTGCAAATTTATATAATGCACAATAAATAAGTGTAAATATAATTGCTAATACAAAGTTCATCATAGGTCCTGCAAGTGATACTATTGCATCAGCTTTTTCCATTGAAATATTTCTATTATAATTTCTTGGATCCACTTCTACTGGTTTTCCCCATCCAAATCCTGCAAATAACAATAATATAGATCCTATTGGGTCTAAATGATCGAATGGATTTAAGCTTAATCTTCCTTGCCTTCTTGGAGTATCATCTCCTAATCTATCTGCAGCAAATGCATGAGCAAATTCATGAAATGTTATTGCTATTAAAACTCCTGGAATTGTTAATACAAGTGAAAGTAAAGCACCTTCATTAGTTGCATATTGAACTAAAGTAAATACTACCATAATTGCAAGAATTACATATAAAATTCTTCTATCAAATGAAAAACCAAACATAATATTCTCCTTTTTATTTATGTATGTATTATATAACATTAACTATTCAAAGTAAAGAATAGACATGAATTTATTTATCTAATTTAACTTTTTATTTATATTATACCAAAAAAGAAGAAGATAATTTTATAACTTCATTTTATAACAAATTACCTTCTTCTTTTATTTACTAGTTTTATTAATATTTATCTTCCTTGAGGAATATTTGAATTAATATCACATTGAAAATCTGATATATATACGTCTGATGTCTTTTCTCCATCATATTTTTCTAATACTTCAACTTTAACTTTAACTGGTGATTTAATATCTTCTTGTTTATAATTTAAATCAAATACTTGAACTTTATTTGTATCTTTCAATTCAAATACATATTCTTTATCATTTATTGTTAATTTTATTTTTTTAGCTCTTGCATTATTTTTATATTCTTCTTTATTTTCATTATTTCCATTCATTATTAAAAATCTTGCTATTTCATAATAAAATTTTTCTGATGAATTTTCTTTAATCAATTTTTCATATTGTCTTTTTGTAGATGTTTCTAAATTATAATATCCATCATAATATAATTCATTAAAGCTTGCTATACTATATTCAATTTTTTCTTCATATTTAGCACTTAAGTTATTGTTTTCATTGTCAGGATAACAATATCTTGCATAATTACTATCTGTTTCAACTATTTTAGTAGAATCTCCTAATAGATTATAAAATTGTTCAAAACTATCTTTTTCAAGATTATAATTTTGGCTTAAGCTATATATAGTTTTTCTCATTAATTGATAACTTACAGATTCATTATAATTTGATATAGTTGTTTTATCATCTTTTATGCCATAAAAATTTTTGAAAACTTTTTCATTAATATCATTTGGATATTCTTCCCAATCTATTTTATCAGTAATTTTTTCTTTTACATTAACTTCATTATTATTTTTTAACACTTTTTCATCATTAGAATTTCCTAAAATAAATATTGTAACAATTACTATTACTATTATTAGTAATACACATATTATCCAGTATATTTTATTTTTCATTTTATTTTCCCCTTAAATATTAGAATTATTAGTTCTTATTAAAAGATATTTAACTAGTTTAATGGTTTCATAGAGCAAACACACAAATTCGTTGTAATTTGCTTGGTTAACATTGTTTAGCCCATTTTTTACTTTCAAAAAATGCTAATTTAATGCTACGCCATTAAATTTATTAAACTTCTTTAAGATTTATTAGATAATTTAAGTTCTGCATTATCTAATTTATTATTTTTATTAAATAGCAAATTTTCAAAAAACATTATTAAATATTTGTTATCTTCTTCAAT
>CANQXY010000038.1 GCA_947627935.1 uncultured Clostridia bacterium
TATTTACAATTAACAGATAAATTTGAAAGTAAAGTAACATCAAATAAGGTAGTAGCATCTGGAATAAGAGTTGTAACATCATTTTTAAAAACACCATTCTGTACTGCAATAGGACAAACATTTTCAATGATAGAACAATATATAGTTGTAAATATAATATTTTATAGAAATTTCAGAATAAACAAAGATGGAATAATAGAAAATATACAAGTTAGGAAGTAATGATTTCAGTAAATGAATGTGGACAATGTCCACGATTTGTCCATAGAATATAAATATTTATAATAAAATAAATACTTATAATATTGCAGTTGGTACTACTTATAGTGGATTATACAAGGATTTTAAAAACTGAAAAAAAGGAATGTATACATAGTATATATGTTGACATTTCTTTTTTGCTGTGCGAAAATATAAAAAATATGAATTAAAACCCTATGCAGAAATTATCAGATCTGACGTTATAAGTGAAGTTATTAATTATTGAAATTTTGAAAATAGATTTATAATAAAAGATTGCGATATATTGACTATATTGTTATAATAAAAAAAGGAGTTATTAAATGAAAGATACAATAATTTATCTAATTAGACATGCTAAGACTATTGATGAAAATGGTATTAGAAACACAAATGAAGATTCTCAAATGATTAATGAAAAAGAAATCTTATCAGTAGAAGGAGAAGAACAAGCAAAAAAATTAAGCAAAAATAATGAATTGAAAAATTTAGATATTATATGGTCAAGTAGTTATGCTAGAGCTAAAGCTACAGCAAAATATATTGCTTATTCAAATAATTTAACTTTTAATTTAGATAATAACTTAAATGAAAGAAAATTAGGAAATTTAACAGAATTAGGAGAATTTATGAAGGACAAAAAAAGAAAAGATCCTTCACAAGAACAATTGTTAGATAGAACTTTTAGAACATCTGATGGAGAAAGTGCAGAACAAACTAGAAAAAGAATGAATAAATTTTTTGACAAAATACTTAAAGAGTATGAAGGAAAAAGAATTGCAGTAATTAGCCACGGAGGTTCTATAAAATTCTTTTTGTTAAATTGGTGTACTGTAAATGAACGTCTAAAACTTGTTTATAAAAATAATACAGTATTAAATATAAAATCACCATGTTTATTAAAATTAACTTTTAGAAAAAATGAATTAATTAATTTAGAACAAATAGATTAATTGAAAACCATAAAATGTATTTTAGTAATATATAATTTTGTTGAAAATGGGGGATATATTATGAAAAAATTTATTAGTTTAATTTTGACTTTTAATGTATTTTTTGTATTGTTAATAGGAATGAATACATGTGTACAAGCAAATGCTGAATTTTTTAAGGCAACTACAATAGAACAAGGCAAGAAAAAGAGAGTTAAAATAAAAAATAGAGCAAATGTCGTTTTTAAAATTACGCCAAAAGTATCTGGAGAATATCAATTTTACTCTAAAGATGATACTAATAATTTAAATATTTTTGGAGAAATCTTAGATTCAACAGGAAATTGTTTAGAAAGTTCAAATCATATATGCATAGAACCAATGATTCATGAACATGATAACTTTTATTATTGGGAGGATGTAGAAAATCCTAAAATGGATTATACAAAATTTGTTATGATTCGGAACACTATTAGCAGGAAAAACATATTACCTTAATACTGGATTTGATGAAAATGAAAAAGCAACTAATGGAACATATTCTGTTTGCATAGACTTATATTCTCCTTTTTCACCTGTTAAATTTGATACATCAAATATAAAAGAAATTTTAAAAGTAGATAAAGAATATACCTATAAAGCTGATACAAAAAATGAATATATATATTATGAATATACCCCATCAATTTCAGGAGAATATGCTATAAGAACTACTAAACTTGCTGAAATAATATTGTGTGATGAGAAAAAGAATAAAATAACTGATACGAATTTGGATTCTAAGGATACTGATGTAGATAAAAATAAAGACTATAAAGAATATAAATATGAAAATTTTCGTACAAAATTATCAGCGGGAACAAAGTATTACATTGGAATAAAAAAATCAAAAGATGATACATTTAAATTTAAATTAATTGCTAAATCTGATACATATTATAAAGGTATAAAATATAATAATCATTATTATAAAATATACAATAATGCATCTAGTTATGAAGAAGCAAAAAATTTTTGTAAAAGTTTAGGTGGCCATTTAGCTATTATAAATAGTGAAAATAAGCAAAAAGTTCTGTATAAATATTTTGGTGAAACAGCTTTTATTGGATTACAGAATGTAAATAATGTATGGACATGGAGTAATGGACGAAAATACGATTATTCAAACTTTGCAAGTAAAAATAATACAAAAAAATATGTATATATGAATGGAAATAATGGAAAATGGTATACTGCAGATTGGAATAAAAATTATACAACATATATTTGCGAATGGGATGATTATAGAAAAATTCCAAAATATAACGAACATAATCATTCTTATTATCATTATCCATATTCATTTGATACAGCATGGTATTTTTCAAATATTGTAAAACCAGCAACTACAAAAAATAATGGTTTGGTTATTGAAAGTGTTTGTTCTAATTGTAGCGCAGCTAATGTTTTAACAATACCCAGAATAACTTCAATTAGTTTAAAAACAACATCATATAAATATGATGGAAAAGTTAAAAAACCTAAAGTGCTTGTAAAAAATAGTGCAGGAGATACAACGCATGGTCTTTATTATACAGTAAAATATTCAAATAATAAAAACGTAGGTAAAGCCACTGCAAAGATAACAGTTAAAGAACCAAGTTCACCATATTCAGTAAATAAAACATTAACTTTTACAATAAAGCCAAAAGGAACATCAATAAGTAGGTTAGTGTCATATAAAAATAAAATTACAGTAAAATGGAAAAAACAGACTACTCAAACAACAGGATATCAAATACAATATTCAACAAATAAAAAGTTTACTTCTAAAGAATCAAAAACAGTAACTATAAAATCTAAAAATACAACATCTAAAACAATAAAAAATTTAAAATCTAAAAAGAAATATTATGTAAGAATAAGAACATATAAAGAAGTAAAAGTTAATGGAAAATTAACAAAAATATGCTCTGGTTGGTCAAGTCTTAAATCAGTAAAAACAAAGTAAATAACTTAACTATAAAAACATATAATTAGTTAATAATTATATGTTTTTATTATATTATAAATTTAAAATATTAGATTAAAAAAGTATTTTCTTTTGCAACTACAAATGATATAATTTAATCGGAAAAACACATTAAGGGAGAAAATTAATGAATATTACTAAAAAAATTATTGTTAGTGATTATGATAGAACATTTTATATAAATGATAAAGATATTGAGAAAAACAAAATTGCTGTAGCTGAATTTGAGAAAAAAGGAAATATGTTTATAATTGCTACAGGTAGAAGCTATTTTGATTTTAAAAACAAAACTAATACCTATAATATAAATTACAATTACGTAATATTAAATCATGGAGCAACAATAATTAATGGTAATGATGAAGTTATTTATAATTTCCCTATTAATAATGATATTATTCCGAAAATAAAAAATGAACTAAATCTTGAAAAAACTATAGAGCATTTTTGCTGTAGTAAGTTAGAAAGTAGAGTAGATTTTAACCATCCAAATTTAACAAAAATACGTGTTAAATATAATGATAAAGAAAAAACTATGAGAATAAATAAAATATTAAATGAAAAATTTTCTGAGTATATTAATTCTTATTATGTATCAAATAATGCTATTGAAATAATATCTAATAAAACAAATAAATCAAATGCTATTAAATTACTAATACAAAAGCTTAATATTAATGAAAGAGATGTTTATACAATAGGAGACGGATTTACTGACATTAAGATGGTAAAAGATTTTAATGGATATTGTATGGTAGAATCAATTGAAGAATTAAAGAAGATTGCAATTAAACAATATAATAGTGTATCAGAACTAATAAAAGATGTAATGAGTAAAATTACTATTGAAAAATTATAATTTTTATATTAGGATAATAAATGTAACATATAAAGGAGTGATATAATGATTGAGTTAGAAGAAAATTCAAAATTAATAATAGCTCTAAATGAAAAATTAATAAATTTAGGTGATTCCCTTTGACATAAATTCATTAGAAAATGAACTTAAGGAATTAGAAAATGAGACTATTAAAGATAACTTTTGGAATGATTCAAATAAATCAGAAATAATTTTATATAAAATTAAAAATATAAAAGGAAAAACCACACAATTTAAAAATTTAAAAAAGGAAATAGAAAATTTAAAAGATTTAGATGAATTACTTAAAGTTGAATTTGATGAAGAAATAGCAAAAGAACTAATTAAGAATACTATTAAATTACAAAAAGATGTAGAAAAATTAGAATTGCAAACTCTTCTATCTGGAAAATATGATAAAAATAATGCTATTATAACTATACACCCAGGTGCTGGAGGAACAGAATCACAAGATTGGGCCGAAATGCTTTATAGAATGTATGCAAGATGGGCAAATAAAAATTCATATGAAATAAAGGAATTAGATTACTTAGAAGGTGAAGAAGCAGGAATTAAAAGTGTGACATTTGAAATTATTGGCGAAAATGCTTATGGATATTTAAAATCTGAAAAAGGAGTACATAGATTAGTTAGAATATCTCCTTTTGATAGTGGAGGAAGAAGACATACTTCATTTGCATCTGTTGAAGTTTTACCAGAAATAACAGATGACATAGAATTAAACATAAATCCAGATGATATAAAAATGGATGTATACAGAGCATCAGGAGCTGGAGGACAACATATAAATAAAACTTCTTCAGCTGTCAGATTAACTCATATTCCTACAAATATAATTGTAGCTTGTCAAACAGAAAGGTCTCAATTTCAAAATAGAGAAACTGCAATGAAAATGTTAAAATCAAAATTACTAAATTTAAAGGAACAAGAACAAAAAGAAAAAATAGAAGATTTAAAAGGAGAACAAAAAGATATAGCATGGGGAAGTCAAATAAGATCATATGTATTTTGTCCATATACATTAGTAAAAGATCATAGAACTAATTTTGAAGTAGGTAATGTAGAGGCAGTAATGAATGGAGAACTAGATGATTTTATAGAAGCATATTTAAAATCAAATATAACATAAATCTATGCTTAAGAATATAATAATATATAGCAATATTTAAATTTAAACATTGCTTTTACACAATGTAAAGAAGGTGCCAAAAGATATGGACACAGTTGTATTAAAATTTGGAGGAAGTTCAGTTGCAGATAATATTAGATTAAATTTAGTTGCAGAAAAAATTATAGAATTATATAACGAAAATAATAATGTCGTCGTTGTTGTTTCAGCTCAAGGAAAAACTACAGACAATCTTATAAAAGAAGCTAATGAATTATCAGCTATGCCAAATGAAAGAGAAATGGATGTATTATTAAGTTCTGGTGAACAAATGTCAATGGCAAAACTTAGTATTTTATTAAATAGAATGGGTTATAATACAATATCTTTAACTGGATGGCAAGCAGGGATAATGACTAATAACACAAATCAAAATGCAATTATTGAAAATATAGATACTTCAAGAATTGAAGAAGAATTAGATAACAGAAAAATAGTAATAGTTGCTGGATTTCAAGGAATAAATGAAAATATGGATATTACTACTTTAGGAAGAGGCGGATCTGATACTACTGCAGTAGCAATTGCAGCAGCTCTAAATGCTAAACATTGTTATATATTCTCAGATGTAGATGGAGTATATACAACAGATCCAAATAAAGTAAAAGTAGCAAAAAAATTGGAAAGTCTTTCTTATGAGGAAATGTTAGATATTTCTAGTGAAGGAGCGAAAGTGCTTCATAACAGATGTGTTGAAGTAGGGGAAAGATTTAGAGTTCCTATAATTACAAAATCTACATTTAATAATAAACCAGGAACTATAATAAATAATAAAATAGAAGGCACGACAGTAAAGAGTATTGTTAAAAATGATGATGTAATATATATACATGCAAAATCAGAAAAATACAATACAGAATTATTTAATAAAATCTATTATACTTTAATAGAAAATAATATAACAGCAAAAAATTTAGTTAATAATAGTACTTACTCACTTGATATATCTTTTTATATAAAAAATAATCTATTTAATAAATTTGCTAATTTACTAGAAACAGATTTAAATATGCTAGAATGCACTTATTATAATGTCTCTAGAATATCAATAATTGGACATGGAATAATGAACGATAATAATATTTTACAAAAAGCAATAAAAATATTTGAAATTAATAAATGCAATATATTAAATATTGATGTAACTGAATATAAAATCAGTGTTGTATTTAAAGACATTGTTTCAAATAATATATTAGAACAATTGCATAATGAAATAATTAAATAATAATTTAAGGAGTTAAGATATTTTCTTAACTCTTTAAATTTGTATAATTTAAAGTTCTAAATAAGACAAACCCTGAATATATATAATTAGACTGTTATTTTTTAGGAGGGATTTTAAATGACTATAGATGAAAGAAAAAGTATAACTAATTCTGGTGTAATTCAAAATTTAATACTAGAAAACAGAGGGAAACTAAGCGTATCAGGAGTATTAGATGTTTTAAGTTTTGATGATCAAGTAGTTATGATTGAAACTGAATTAGGTCTTCTTACTGTAAAGGGAGAAAATCTTAGAATAAATAAATTAAGTATAGATACCTCAGAAGTTATTGTAGAAGGTGAAATTTCATATTTATCATATAGTGAAAGTAATGAGGATAAAGGTGCAGGTAGTTTATTTAGTAAAATATTTAAATAAACTTTTAATAACTAAAAAGCAGGTGATTAATTATGGTTATTAATCAAGCTTATCTATTTTTAATTTTTACATTAAATGGATTCGCTATTGGTTTACTGTTTGATTTTTTTAGAATACTTAGAAAAAGTTTTAAAACTTCTGACACAATTACATATATAGAAGATATTTTATTTTGGGTAATATCAGGATTATCTATATTATATTCAATATTTATGTTTAATAATGGGGAAATTAGAATATATATGTTTTTAGCCATATTTATTGGCATATCTTTATACATATTATTGTTAAGTAATTATATTATAAAAATAAATGTATATCTAATAAGTAAGTTAAAATTAATTTTCAAATATATTTTTAATATATTAATTATTCCTATAAAAATAATATTTAACATTTTAAGAAAAATATTTTTTAAGCCTATTTCTTTTATATGTATAAATTTTAAAAATAGTATAAAAAATTTAAATAAAATTCTAGAAAAATTGACATTTAAGTCTAAAAAAATATTTAATAATATAAAAACACCAAAAAATAAACAAGAAATATAAAAAAAAAGAAGGATTTTTTCAAAAAAAGTAGAATTATATAGTTATAGAGTTTATAAAACTATTTCATATTTATGAATTGGAGAGAAAATTACTTATGAAAAAAAACAAAAAAATATATAAAGTATTATTACTTATAGTAATATCATTATATGTAATAATTACATTAGTAAATCAACAAAAAGTTTTAAATAATTATAATAGAGAACAAAAAGAACTTTCAAAAAAAGTTGAGGAAAAAACTGAATACCAAGAACAACTAACAAAAACAAAAGAAAATGTTAACTCTTTAGAATATATAGAACAAGTAGCAAGAGAAAAATTAGAAATGTATTTACCTAATGAAAGAGTATATGAAGATAAAGGAATGTAATCTTTAAAACTAAAGTTTTGGAGATTACATATTTTTTTAAATTTATGTTTTCAAATTACAAAAAGTATGGTATAATTTATACATAATTTCAATATAAATTTTATTTCTTTTTAAATTTCCAATAAAAATTAAAATTTAATATTAAAATCAAAATATAGGAGGTATTTATGTCTGATTTTGAAAATATGACATTAACAGAATTAAAAAATTTAGCAAAGGATAAAAATATAAAAAATATATCTAAATTAAAAAAAGATGAACTTATTGCTATGTTATCTGATTTAGAAAAAAGTTCTTCATCTAAAAATGAAATAAGATATGATTATAATGATAAAGATGAAATTGAAAATATTGTCCAAGATGGATCAGTAGAATATAAAGTAACTAATGAAGAAGACAAAATAACAGAAGGAATACTAGAAGTTTTACCAGATGGATATGGATTTTTAAGAGGTGACAATTATTTATCAAGTGATAAAGATGTGTATATATCACCTATTCAAATAAGAAGATTCAGATTAGATACAGGTGATATGATAAAGGGAATTTCTAGAGTTAAAGAAGGAGAAAGATTTCCTTCACTTATATTTGTTGGTGAAGTAAATGGACAACATCCTGAAAAAGCTGCAAAGAGAAAGAGATTTGATGAATTAACACCAATATATGCAGAAGAAAGATTAAAGTTGGAAACAACTTCAAACGAATATGCTATGAGAATAATTGATTTGATGTCACCAATAGGAAAGGGGCAAAGAGGTATGATTGTAGCTCCTCCTAAAGTTGGAAAAACTACATTATTAAAAAAAATAGCAAATAGCATTACAACTAATAATCCAGAAGTAGAATTAATAGTATTATTAATAGATGAAAGACCTGAAGAAGTTACAGATATGAAACGTTCTATAAATGGAAAAGTTATATATTCAACTTTTGATGAATTACCTGAGCATCATGTTAAAGTTGCTGAAATGGTTTTAGAAAGAGCTAAAAGAATAACAGAACAAAATAAAGATGTTGTTATATTATTAGATAGCATCACAAGACTTGCACGTGCATACAACTTAGTTATTCCTTCATCTGGTAGAACATTGTCTGGAGGTTTAGATCCAAGTGCTTTGCATAAACCAAAAAAATTCTTTGGTGCAGCTAGAAATATAGAAAATGGGGGAAGCCTAACAATTTTAGCAACAGCTCTAATAGAAACAGGAAGTAGAATGGATGATGTTATATTTGAAGAATTTAAAGGTACAGGTAATATGGAAGTACATTTAGATAGAAAATTATCTGAAAAACGTATTTTCCCAGCAATAGATATTAATAAATCTGGAACAAGAAGAGAAGATTTATTATTATCACAAAAAGAATTAGATACTGTATTTGCATTAAGAAAGGCTTTAAATAGTTTACCAGTTGCAGATGTAACAGAACAAATAATTAGTCAAATGGTACAAACAAAAAATAATAATGAATTCTTAGATAAAATGGATTTATATTTAAAAAGATTTAAATAAAGTAGGAAATACAATAAAATATTAAATAAAGAGTAGTTATAATGAAGTGGTAAAATGAAAGTAGACACAAAAAAAGTGTTTACTTTCATTTTTTTGATATAATAAAGAAAAAGATTGGA
>CANQXY010000039.1 GCA_947627935.1 uncultured Clostridia bacterium
GAGCAGGTAGTGGGAATCGAACCCACGTCATCAGCTTGGAAGGCTGAGGTTCTACCATTGAACTACACCTGCATTTCTCCTAACAGTTATAGATTATAATATTTTATTTTAAAATTGTCAATAGTTTTATTGAATTTTTTGAGTATATGATATAATATCTATATGTATATTGGAGGGATATATGTTAAGAATAAATAATATAAAAATTGTAAAAGATTTACAAGAAAATGATTTAATAGAATATGTATGTAATAAATTTAAAATACACCCTTCTGATATTATATCTTGGAACATTTCAAAAAAATCTATTGATGCCAGAAAAAAAGATGATGTACACTATGTTTTCTCAATAGATATTAAAGTTAAAAACTCAAAAAAATATAAAAAATTTCAATATGTAGAAAACTATGAATTTCCAAAGATATCAGTAAATAGAAGAAGTATATTTAATCCTATAATAATAGGAGCAGGTCCAGCAGGTCTTTTTGCAGCATTAATACTAGTGCAAAATGGTATAAAACCAATAATAATTGAACAAGGAAAATCAGTTGAAGAAAGGCAAAAAGATGTAAATAATTTTATTGAAAATGGAATTTTAAATACACACTCAAATGTACAATTTGGTGAAGGTGGTGCTGGTACTTTTTCTGATGGCAAACTAACTACTGGAATTAATAATCCATTGTGTAAAAAAGTTATAGAAGAATTTTATAAATTTGGAGCTCCACAAGAAATCTTATATGTATCTAAGCCTCATATAGGAACTGATAATTTAATAAAGATAATTCATAATATGAGAGAATATATAATATCAAAAGGTGGACAATTTCTATTTAATGAAAAAGTTATTGATTTTACTATTAAAAATGAAGCTATAAAATCTGTCATTTATCAAAATACATTAAATAACTCTATTTCAGAAATTGAAACAGATACTATAATACTTGCAATTGGCCATAGTGCAAGAGATACTTTTGAAAAGCTTTATGAAAAAGGATTTAAAATGGAAAAGAAAAACTTTTCTGTCGGTGTTAGAATAGAACATAATCAAAAAATGATAAATAACTCTCAATATGGAACTATAACTAAACTAAATCTACCACCTGCTGAATATAAACTTGCATGTCATTTACCTAATGGTAGATCATGTTATACTTTCTGTATGTGCCCTGGTGGAAGTGTTATAGCATCTTCTAGCCAAGCAAAAAGTATTGTTACAAACGGAATGAGTAATTTTTTAAGAAATGGAACAAATAGTAATAGTGCATTACTTGTAAATGTAGTTCCAGAAGATTTTAAAGATAACTCACCTTTATCTGGAATTTACTTTCAAAAAGATTTAGAAGAAAAAGCATTTAAATTAGGTGGAAATAATTATTATGCACCAATACAAAGAGTTGAAGATTACTTTAAAAATATTCCTTCTAATCATATAGGATCTATAATTCCAACATATACTCCAGGTGTAACACTTTCAAATCTAAATACAATTTTACCTGATTTTGTAAATGATACTTTAAAATATGGCATAATATCATTTGATAAAAAAATTAAAGGATTTGCAGATCCTGATGCAATATTGACAGGTGTTGAAACTCGTAGTTCTTCTCCTGTTAGAATAATAAGAAATGAAAATTTAAATTCAAATATAAAAGGTGTATATCCTTGTGGAGAAGGAGCAGGCTACGCAGGTGGAATAATGTCTGCAGCTGTAGATGGAATAAAATGTGCAATAGAAATATTAGAAAGGAAATAGTATGATTTATATAAATACTGATAAACTTAAAAAACTAAATTTTACTATAGACAATTTTTATGTAGTTTTGGACTTTGATAGAACTTTAACTACTGGTGATTCACTTCGGTTCATGGTCAGTATTAGAAAACCCAGAATTTTTTAGTAAAAAATTTGTATCTGATTCTCATAAATTAATGGACAAATATTACCCATATGAATTAGATTATACTTTAGACTTTAAAGTTAAAGAAAAATACATTGAAAAATGGTATTATGAAAATATGGATTTACTTTATAAATATGGATTAACACATGAAATACTGTTAAATTGCCTAAAAAATACCAAATTAGAATTTAGAAATGGTGCAAAAAAGTTTCTTGAATTCCTTAATAAAAATAATGTGCCTGTAATAATTCTATCAGCAGGAATTGGTAATATTATAGAAGAATTTTTAAAAATGAATAATTGCTTATTTGATAATATTTATATAATTAGTAATTTTATAAAATTTGAAAATAATTTAATGCTTAAATTTTCTGATAATATGATTCACTCTTTAAATAAAAAAATTCAAAACTTACCATTAAACTTTCAAAACAAAATATCTAATAAAAATTATATATTGCTAGTTGGTGATATTATAGAAGATATTTATATGGTACCAAAAGAAGATTTAAAAAGAACTTTAGCTGTAGGATTCCTAGAAAATAAAGTTAAAGAAAATCTTAATTTTTATAATGAAAACTTTGATATAGTTTTGACAGAAAATGCTTCATTTGATGATGTTAAAAATTTAATATTTGATAAATAGAAAAAGGAAGATAAATTGCATCTTCCTTTTTACTTTTTTTCCTCAATAGTATCACTATATTTGACAAATTTCTTATTTTCTTAATTCTTTTACTAATTTTTCAAGTATATCTACTAGATAGTTAACATCTTCAATTTTATTATCTTCTCCAAAAGTAAATCTTAAAGTTCCTTGTAATAATTGTTTATCTAATCCTATTGCTACTAAAACATGAGAAGGTTCTTGGGAACCAGAAGAACATGCAGAACCACTTGACACACATATTCCTTTTTCATCTAATTTTAATAATAGTGTTCCTGCATCAATTTCTTTAAAAGAAATATTAATATTTCCTGGTAACCTATTTTCTAAATCTCCATTTATTTTTATATTAGGTATTTTAGATTTTACTTCCGCTAAAAAATAATCTCTTAGATTTTTTAAATAATTTTGATGTTCTTCTAAATTTATTCTTGCTATTTCACATGCTTTTCCAAGTCCTACAATTCCTGCAACATTTTCAGTTCCGCTTCTTTTATTTCTTTCTTGGTGTCCACCATCAATATATCTTTCAAAATTTATATCTTTTTTTACATATAATGCTCCAATCCCTTTTGGTCCATATAATTTATGTCCAGATAATGAAAGCATATCTATCCCCATTTTAGATACATTTATAGGAACATTTCCCACAGCTTGCACAGCATCTGTGTGTAAAACTATATTATGATTTTTAGTAATTTTAGAAATTTTTTGTATAGGTTCTATTGTACCTATTTCATTATTTGCAAACATTATACTTACTAAAATAGTTTTTGATGTAATACTATTATTTAGTTGTTCAATATCTATAACTCCATTTTCATCTACATCTAAATATGTTACATTAAATCCTTGCTTTTCTAATGTTTTACAAGTATTTAATATTGCTGGATGCTCTATTTTAGAAGTTATTATGTGATTTCCTTTTTCTTTATTTAAGTATACAAATCCTTTCAATGCAGTATTATCGCTTTCTGATCCACAACTTGTAAAATATATTTCTTTTGAATTTGCTCCAATTAGTTTAGCAACCTTTTCTCTTGCATTTTCAATTGCTTTTTTTGAACTTCTACCTATACTATATATAGAAGAAGGATTTCCATATTCAATACAAAAATATGGAAACATCTCTCTTAAAACTTCATCTTTTACTTTTGTAGTTGCTGCATTATCAAAATATCTAATTTCCATATTTTTCTCCTTTTTAAGTTTATATATTATTATATTCATTTAAATCTTTTATTTCTACAATTATTCAATTATTTAAAATATTTTTTATATCATCAATATGTTCCATTACTGATTCATAACCATATTTATAGCAACTATCAAGTTTTTGAGTATCCAGTAATCCTGTTTTATCTGTACGAACTGTCAAAACAAAATCACTCAATTCTAAACTTTTTTCTGATATTTTATTTCCCATAATATCAATTGTTTTCATAGCAATATCCATTATATTACTCTCATCATCAACAGTATCTGCATCAAAATTTACTGCAATTACTTTATCTACACCCTGTTTTTTTACTTCATAAACAGGTATATTATCTAATGCTCCTCCATCTAAAAATCTATGTTTTCTAAACTCACATGGGCAAAATACTGCTGGAAAGCTACTACTAGCTCTAACTGCTTTTCCTACACTTATATCTGTTATATATTTACTTTTGTCTTCATCTTTTGGAATATAATTAGTAAATATATACTCTTTTGATTCTGTTATATCTACAGCAGGTATTACTATTGGCATTTTTATATCTTCTATTTTTTTTATTCCTTTTCTTAATGCTGCTTCATCATATATTTTTTCTAAACTTTTACCAGTTTTTAGTCCAGATAATTTTAATTTTTTATTAAGCATAAAACTTTTTATTCCACTTATTATAGGAGTTGTGTTTATATTTACTATATCTTTAGAGTATTTTTTAAAAAGTATGTAAATATAATATGGAGAATACCCCATTGCATAAAGTGAGGCAATCAAGCCTCCTGAACTTGTACCTCCAATTACATCTATTTTAATTCCGCTATCTTCTAATGCTTTTAACACTCCTGCATGTGCAATACCTCTAATTCCACCACCTGATAAAGCAATACCTAATTTCACTTATCATCATCCTTCTTGTTTTTCTAATATTATTTACTATTTATTATGTTTTTAATCAGTTTTTAGTTACAAAAATACCATAGGCAAATTACCTATGGTATTTCAAATTTATTCATCTATATTATTTGTATAATATAATTCTCCAAATTCATATTGCACTTTATAATATTTTCCTATAAAATCAGGTTCGCTATTAGAATTAAATTTATATATAGGCTCTATTATTATTTCTCCATCTTGATTTATACTTCCCCATTTATCATCTTTTTTTATTGCTGCATATCCATATTGGTTAAAATCTGTAACCTTTTCATATTGTGCATTTACTTTGAATTGATTTTCTTTATCTGCAAATCCCCACATTTCATTTTCTTTTTTAGCAAATAATTTATTATTTAGTATATTTGTATTTTGAACTATATTTCCATTATTATCTAAATATATGAGTTCATCTTTTGAATATACTTTTACATAATCTCTTTGGCTTTGTATAGTAGCATTATTAATCTCTAATACTTTTTCTAAATTTGATGAATATATTTGTGTAACATTATTTTGTAAGTTTACTGCTTGAATTATATTTTTATCTTGCAATTTTTCTACTACATCATAATTAAAATCTATAATTATATTTTCTTTTTCATCAATAACACCTAATTTACCATTTTCTCCACAAACAATAAAGTAATTTCCATATGCATACTGAATATACAAATATTTTTCCTCTACAATTTGTGTATTATTTGAATCTACTATTCCATATAAACTTCTATCATTACTTGTATTTATTGTAATTTTATAATTTTTATTTGTTGTATCTATTATAGTTTTATTAAAATCAATATCTACGATTTGTCCATCTGTATTATATACATACTTGTTTTCACCTTTTTTAGCATATATATATATTCCTTTAATTTCAATTTCAGTATTATCTACTGGAATTATAATATCACCATTTAAATTAGATACTCCATATTTTTTTGTCTTCTCTAATATAAATATATTAGTTTTATCATCATATTCAATATTTTGATATTCATATTGTAATATCTCTTTTCCATTTTTCAATAATCCGAATTGTCCATCTTTTCTAGCAATTAAATATACTGAACTTTTATCTTGTATTTTAGTTACTCTAGATATCTCATTATATTGTTCTTTTAATTCTAATTTTCCTTTATAATTTATATATCCATATTTTATTCCATCATCATGTTTTATACCTACTATATATCCTGATAACTTATATTCTTCTTCTTCATCATAATAGTCATCACTAATTATTTCATCATATTCTGGCTTTACCATTACATATCCATTTATATTTATAACTCCATACTTGCCATCTTTCTTTACTAATAATTCGCCTTCTCGATATGATATACTCTCTATGCTTTCATAAATTGGTTTTGTTAAAGTTTTACCATCAAAATCCATAAGTCCATATTTGTCACCAGATTTATATGTTAAAACACTTTTCTCATATGCTAAATCACTTGAGGTATTTTTTAATCTTATTGGTTCAACCTTTTCATATTCTGAAAACATTTGCTCTTTATTTGAATTTAATATTATATTATTTGTATCTTTATAACATATAAAGATATCTTTTGTTGGATTTGGTATTATTATTCTTTCATATTCACTATCTAATACAATGTCACCTTTTGCATTTATTACTCCATAATTATTTTCTTCCTTTAAAATAAAATAATTATATTTTTCTATTTTTTCAATTTCATAATATCTCTCCAAAATATTATTTTTTATAAAAATTACTCCTATTACAATTATTGCTATTATTAATACTATTATAGATATAATTATTATTTTCTTTTTCTTTGACATTATAATCATTCTCCCTAATTATTTATTATTTTCTATTATATATTTAATATTCTTTTAATGTCAATAAATTTTTATTTTTCAATTCCTTGTATACATCTTCTATAATTTGGTTCATTTTCTACACATGTAATTAGAGTAATTCTATTATCTTCTGTATTTTCTAAATTTGTCCAATCTGTATCTTTAATTATTTCTATTTTTTCTACTATATATGTTTTTTTAAATTTCCCATATGTATATTTTATCTCATCACCTTTTTTTAGTTTTTTCAAATTTTGAAAATAATTTACTGGATATCCTCTATTATGAGCGGCTAGTCCTATATTGCCTTCTTTTTTGGATGTATTTTTAAAATGTCCTACATACTTATTCATTACTTGATCTGTAGTTCCCTCTGATATTTGCGCTGACAATGAAATTGATTTAATTTCTATTTTCCATTCAGTTTTTTTATTTGTTTTTGCTTGTTTTTCTTTACTTATATTTTCATTTGTAACTGTATTTTTATCAATACTATTTGATGTATCTACTTGACTTATTTGTTCTTCATTATTATTTTCTAATACATTTTTACAATATGTTCCATTTGTTAAATTATATATTGAATTTAAAGAAAAAAATATAATTAAAGAAATAATAAAAGTAATTATATTTATGTTAATTTTTGTATAACTTAGCATAAATCACCTGCTTTCATATTTACTTTTTATTTTGAGATTTTTAAAGAATAAAATTTTTTTTAAAAAAATATTTGAATTAATTTAAAAATAATATTAATATACATTTTTATTAAAGTAAAGAATTTTTGAATTACAAATTTCGACAAAATAATAAATGCATTTCAAACATTTTA
This sequence comes from uncultured Clostridia bacterium, assembly GCA_947627935.1. GTDB lineage: Bacteria > Bacillota > Clostridia > TANB77 > CAG-508 > CAG-269. The sequence continues at coordinate 7,386 of CANQXY010000039.1, forward strand.
TTTGAAATGCATTTATTCATATTTATTTTAATTCATATGCTGCAACAATTATTCTTCCGCCACCTGTATAGAATTCAAGTTGTATTGTTTTGTTAGTTGTATTTGTAAATCTAAAGTTTTTACTTCCATATGATACTGCTGCCTCTACTCCATCACCATTTAGATAGCTTACTCCTGCACTATGTTTATGTTTTTCTGTAGGTTTAATACCTAAATTTTGTACACATCCACATAATGTTGTTGCTACTTGGCATACTCCTCCACCATAGTCTTGTACATATTTTCCGCTTATAATTACAGTGGCTTGTCTATATCCTGTACTTTTATCACATCTTCCTACTACATATCTCCAATCAAATGATTGACCTGGCTTTAATATTCTACCACTAATTATGTTAGAAGCTCTCTCTATATTATAGTTTCTTCCAGCTGGACTATTTCTTGAATATGTTGTATATGCAGTTATTAATGTTGCATAATTAGGATCTTTTGTTCTTATATTTTGTGTTCTTACATAACCTTCTTTATTAGATGATGTTCTTACTTTATACCATCCATTTTGCTCACTTGTTACTGTTACTATTTCTCCAGATTTTAGTACTTCAACTCTTCCTGAATTATCTTGTGGTGATACTTTTAAATCAATTTCAATTTGAACTGCTACGTAACCTTTTCTATCTTCATAAGGTTTTTCTGTAGATATATTTTTTATTGATGTATATCCTATCTTTCCTGATGATGTTTTTATTCTAATCCAATTTCCTTTTTCTTTGCATAATACTGTTATTTCCTCTGCATATGTAGCATTTTCTATTTCTTTAGCTGTACCTTTTGGTTGTACTCTTATTTTTACATTTTCAAATATAATATATGCTGTATATGGTTTTTCTGTAGATATATTTTTTATTGATGTATATCCTATTTTTCCTGATGGTGTTTTTATTCTAATCCAATTTCCTTTTTCTTTGCATAATACTGTTATTTTTTCTGTACATTCTACTTTTTCT
>CANQXY010000040.1 GCA_947627935.1 uncultured Clostridia bacterium
TTATACTTAATAGTAAAAAACCATGTATTTGCAGATGGTAATAAAAGAATTGCAGCAACATTGTTTATATACTTTTTGAATTTTTATGGAATATTATACAGAGATGGAAAGCAAACAATAGATAATAATACTTTGACAGCATTAACATTATTAATAGCAGAGTCAAACCCAAAAGAAAAAGATGTAATAATAGATTTAGTAATGAACTTTTTGAACAATGATTAAGATTTAATCTCAGCGACAAATTACAATTTATAAAAAAGCAGATTTTTATATTCAAAATCTGCTTTTTTAATAAAATTATTATAATTTTGTAACGAAATTGAATTTAAATCGTCTTATATATAAAGGAGGATAAAAGTTATGCAGGATATAGAACAAATATATGAACAATATTTTGAAACAGTAAACAAATACTTATTCTGTTTAACTAGAAATAATGATATTTCTGAAGAACTAACTCAAGAAACTTTTTATAGAGCTGTTAAGAAAATTGATACATATAAAGGTGAATGTAAAATATCAGTATGGTTGTGCCAAATTGCTAAAAATTTATGGTATGATTATTGCAAAAAAAATAAAAAAGTTGCAAATTTTGATGAAAAACTATTAGAAATTCGGATTATATAATGATATAGAAGAACAAATTATTTCTAATGATGAAAAAATATCTCTATATAGAAAAATGCAAAAGCTTGATGAACAAACAAGAGAAGTAATTTATTTAAGAATAACTGGAGAATTAAGTTTTAAGGAAATAGGAATTATTTTAAATAAAACAGAAAACTGGGCTAGGATAACATTTTATCGAGGAAAAAATAAATTAAAGGAGGTTGATTAATATGAAAGAGAAAAGAGATTGCAAAATTGTTCAAGATTTATTACCAAATTATGTTGAAAAACTAACAAATGAAGAAACTAATAATTTTATTGAAGAACATTTGAATGGATGTAATGAGTGTAAAAAGATATTAGAAAATATGAAAAATGATTTAAATATTGATGATTCAAAAAGAGATAATAGAGAAGTTAAATACATAAAAAAATATAATAAAAAATTAACAATATTGAAATCGTTAATAATTATTATATTAGCAGTTGCTTTAGGAACAATGACTTACTTTTATTTTGAAATGAGAAATGCTTATGTATCTGCAGTAGAAAAAATGATTGAAATGGTAACAGATGGAATGTATCCAGATACGTTTTATGCAACTATAGAAGAAATATCTGATTCAGAAGTTTATGGCGTAAAAGAAATAAAAATAAAAGGATTAAATATAAATGATATAAATCATAGAGAAGAATATTATTTTTATGTAATATTAGATAACATAGGAGATAATTTTAAAATAAAATGGAATGGAGAAGATATCAAATTTGAACAATTAAAAGTTGGTCAAACTGTAGCAGTATATAATTATGGAGATATTTCAGAATCTGAGCCTAACAATTTAACTGGAGTAAGGATGATTGTGGTATTAGACGAGGTAAGATAGTAAAGATAAGTAAGCAATAAATTATAATTTATATGAGCAAGTGATTTAAGTCACTTGCTTTTGTGTTAACTCTAAAGTTAATATAAAATAACCTTACAAAAATGTAAGGTTATTTTATGATGTTTTATGATATAATAATGGCGGAGGTATCAAGTTATGCAAAAGATCTTAATTGTAGAAGATGATAAAAAATTAAGAGATGAAATGGAAATATTTTTTAACAATAATGGATATCAAGCAGAAGCATTAAAAAAATTTGATAATACAATTCAAGATATTATGAATGTAAACCCAGATTTAATATTATTAGATATAAATTTGCCAGGTGCAGATGGACAATATATATGCAAAGAGATTAGAAAACAATCTAATGTTCCAATTATTGTGGTTACAAGTAGAGATAATGATGTAGATGAATTATTAAGTATAAATTATGGAGCAGATCACTATATAACAAAACCTTTTAATATTCAAATATTACTTGCTAAAACTAATTCTTTATTAAGAAGAAGTAATATGGAAAATTCACAAGATAAAATTAATGCACAAGATTTTATTATTAATTTATCAAATAGCACGATAATTAAAGAAGGTAAGCAAATTGAATTAACAAAAAATGAGATTAAAATATTAAAGTATTTAACTGAAAAAAGAAATAAAATTGTTTCAAGAGAAGAAATTATGGATTATTTATGGGAAAGCGAAAGTTTTATTGATGATAATACTTTAACAGTAAATATAACTAGATTAAGAAATAAGTTAGAAGAATTAAATTTGAAGGAATTACTAGAAACAAAGAGAGGACAAGGATATATTTTGAAAGATAGGAGGTAAAATATGAAATTTACTACATTTATAAAAGATAAAATATTACAAATATGTTTAATTATGTTTGGTATTATAACTATAGAAATATTTTTGATTTGCTATCCTTATGGAAATTTTATAAAAATATATATTCCATTAACTATATTAGGAATTTATTTTATCTCTATTTATTTTGAATATTTAAATAAAAGAAAATACTATACAAATTTTTATAAATTATTGAGTGAATTAGAAGATAAATATTTAATAACAGAAATAATAGAATCTCCCAATTTTATTGAAGGTAAAATACAAAAAGATATATTAGAGCAAATAGATAAATCTATGATTGAAAATGTAAATAAATATAAATACTTACAAGAAGATTATAAAGAGTATATAGAAATGTGGATTCATGAAATAAAAATACCAATTGCAACCAGTAAAATGATAGTTGAAAATAACAAAACAAATATAACTAAAAGCATAGATGAAGAATTACAAAAGATAGAAAATTATATTGAGCAAGCATTATACTATGCTAGAAGTAATACAGTTGATAAAGATTATTATATAAAAAAGAATAATTTAAAAGATATAGTAAATGAATGCATAAAAAAGAATAAAACTGTTTTGATTGGAGAAAAAATATCAATTAATACACATGATTTAAATTTATATGTAAATACTGATAGCAAATGGATAATTTTTATATTAAATCAAATTATTCAAAATAGTATAAAATATAGAAAAATTGAAAAACAATCTGAAATTGAAATTTATGCAAAACAAGGAAAAGAAAATGTTGTTTTAAATATAAAAGATAATGGAATGGGAATAAAAAAAGGTGAGACTACTAGAGTATTTGAAAAAGGATTTACAGGAACAAATGGAAGAATTTTAAATAAAAAATCTACTGGAATAGGACTATATTTATGCAAAAAATTATGTAATAAATTAGGAATAGGGATAGAATTAACGTCTATTGAGAATGAAGGAACAGAAGTTAAATTAATATTTCCAAATAGTAGTTATATAGATATGAGTTAAAAACCTTACAAAAATGTAAGGTTTTTGTAAGCTAAATCGATGGCAACTATACAAAAGTAAATTTATAATTAAGTTAGGTTCAAAAGGAGGTTTTTATATGGAAAGAATTTTAGAAGTAAAAAATATAGAAAAATACTATGGAACAAAATCAAACTTAAGTAAAGCAATAGATAATATTAGTTTTTGCGTAGATAAGGGAGAATTTGTTGGTATAATGGGAGCATCAGGATCTCGGAAAAACAACTTTACTTAATTGCATATCTACAATAGATAAAGTGACAGCAGGTCATATAGTTGTAAATCGGCGAAGATATTACTAAATTAAGAGGAAATAAACTAAACAAATTTAGAAGAGAAGAATTAGGCTTTATTTTTCAAGATTTTAATTTATTAGATACTTTAACTTGTTATGAAAATATTGCTCTAGCTCTAACGATTCAAAAAGTAAATGTAAAAGAAATAGATAAGAGAGTAAATGATATTGCACAAAAATTAGAAATAAAAGATATTTTAAAGAAATATCCATATCAAGTGTCTGGAGGTCAAAAACAAAGAGTTGCTATTTCTAGAGCAATTATTACAAATCCAAAACTTGTTTTAGCAGATGAGCCAACTCGGTAGTTTAGATTCAAAATCTGCAAGACAATTATTAGAAAACTTTGAATTTTTAAATCAAAAGTTAAAAGCAACAATTTTAATGGTTACACATGATGCATTTACAGCATCTTATACTAATAGAATATTGTTTATTAAAGATGGAAAAATTTTTAATGAATTAATTAAAGGAAATGATACAAGAAAACAATTTTTTGAAAAAATAATTGAGGTGCAAACACTTCTTGGAGGTGATTTAAATAATGTTATTTAAATTATCATTTAAAAATATTACAAAAAGTATAAAAGATTACTCAATATATTTTTTAACATTAGTTTTAGGTGTAGCAATTTTCTATATGTTTAATTCATTAGATAGTCAACAAGCAATGCTTGAAGTATCTCAATCTACTAAGGAAATAATAAAATTAATGATAAGTATGCTTGAAATTGTATCAGTTTTTGTAGCAGTAGTATTAGGATTATTAATAGTATATGCTAATAATTTCTTAATTAATAGGAGAAAAAAAGAATTCGGAATATATATGACACTTGGAATGGGTAAAAGACAAATATCAAAAATAATATTGATAGAAACAATATTTGTAGGTATTATATCACTTATAGTGCGGACTTGTTATAGGTATATTTGCATCACAATTTATGTCTATACTTGTTGCAAAGCTATTTGAAGCTGATATGAGCGAGTTCCAATTTGTATTTTCTAAAGATGCTTGTATAAAAACTTGCATATATTTTGCAGTAATGTATATTGCTGTAATGTTATTTAACACAATGATAGTTTCTAGATATAAATTAATTAATTTATTAAATGCTACAAAGAAAAATGAAACAGTAAAAATAAGAAATCCATTTTTAGCAATTTTAATATTTATTATTGGTAGTATTATTTTAGGATATGCTTATTATATTGTAACAGTAGAAACAAATACATTAAGAGTAGAAAAAGATTTAATAAAACCGATTCTTATGGGAATAGTTGGGACAGTAGCTATATTCTGGTCTTTATCAGGTTTTATATTAACAACTATTCAAAAAATAAAAAGTATATATTTAAAAGATACAAATATGTTTGTTTTAAGGCAAATTAATAATAAAATAAATACAACAGTTGTAAGTATGAGTGTAATTTCTATAATGCTATTTATGACAATTACTATTTTATCTTCAAGTCTATCTTTAAGAAATTCAATGCAAAAGGATTTAATTGAAATGACACCAGTAGATATAAATTTAGAAAAGACTGCTAATTTACCTAAAGTTTATACAAACAAATATGGTAAAAAAATCACAACAACAAAAGAACAAAGAGAAGATTCAAAACTTTTAATATCAGAAACGTTGAAAAATAATGGACTAGATATGAGTGTTTTAAAAGATATTGTAGAAATACCTATATATGCAATAGAAGATTTAACAATAGAAAAATTCTTAGGAGACGAGTTTGAAGAAATTGATAAAGAATTTCCATACCTTATTTATAGTAGTGCAGAAAAAATTGTAAAAGTATCTGATTATAACAAGATAGCAGAACTTTATAAAATAAAAAAGTACACATTAAATGATGATGAATATATTATGCTTTGCGATTTTGACAATCAAGTAAATATAAGAAATAGAGCATTATTAGATGGAAATAATATTTTAGAAATAGCAGGGAAAAAATATAAATCAAAATTTAATGAATGTAAAGAAGGCTTTATTGATATGTCAACAAGTCACACAAATATTGGTATCTTAATTGTTCCTGATGACTGTAATTTAACAGAAGCAATGAAGGAAAAATATTTTTTAGCTGCAAATTATAATGTGAAAACTGATGAAGAAAAAGAAGAGATTGAAAAGATATTTACTGAGAATAGTTCTAATTTTATTCAAAATCTAAATAATAATGAAATACAAATAGATGGAATGACTAAAATATCACTTGTTGAATCAAGTTTAGGTTTAACAACAATCATTATATTTATTGCAATTTATTTAGGATTAATTTTCTTAATAGCAAGTAGTGTTATTTTAGCTTTAAAACAATTAACAGATAGTAGTGACAACAAACAAAGATACACTATTTTAAGAAAAATTGGATGCGATGAAAAGATGATAAATAAAGCATTATTTAGACAAATAGGAATATTTTTTGGTATGCCACTTATATTAGCAATTATACACTCTATTTTTGGAATCCAATTTGCTTTAAATTTATTATCTGGAATTGCAAAAGCAAATGAATTATTACCATCTATTATAGTAACTATAGTTATAATGAGTACTATATATGGCTCATATTTTCTAGCAACATATTTTGGTAGCAAAAATATTATTAAAGAAGGAGAATAGAATATGTTTTGGCTTATTAAAGGGATATTTGTTGAAATAGTTGCTATAATTATTATAATAGGAATAACTATATTTAAAGTAACAGATTTTCCAAAATATTCTATACTTAACACTTATAACACAGTTATTAGTTCTTTTGGTAATTATTCATTAACAAATGATAAAAAACTAAAAGGAAAAAGAGAATATGGAGTAGATCATTATGTAGGTATATATAATGCAAATTATGATGGATATACAGGAAACGAAATATTATTTGGTGGAACATCATTAAATAGAAAAAATGGTGATCATATAACTATTAACATCAAATTGGAAAAGTTAGATGGAAATATAAAAATAATAAATAGAATAGGAAAAAAAGATGTTACAATTTTAGAAGATACAGGAGAATATAATGATATAATTTATATTGAAGGTACAAGCTATTATTTAATAGTAAAATTAGATAATTTTAAGGGTAATTTAAACATTATATCAAAATAGTTAGATACCATCATAATCCTTTTATTTTGAGAGTTACTATTTTTTATAGTAACTCTTATTGTTTGTTAATTAAATTATAATTTTTATAAGTGAGTGAGGATTTACAAGTACTTACATTTTTGATATAATTTTTTTACAAAAATATTAATTTTGAGGAGAATTTATGAAAAAGAAATTGATAATAACTGCTATAATTATAATTCTATTAATTTTATTGTTTCCAATTAGAATTCAATTAAAAGATGGTGGTACGGTAGAATATAAAGCAATAGTGTATAAAGTTTCAAAAGTTAAAAAGTTAATTCCAATAGAAGAAATGGAAAATGAGGAGAAAATAAAAAATTATAATCAAGGAATTATTATAGAAATACTTGGTTTTCAAATTTATAACAATGTTAAATAGTTTTATTTAAATAAGAAAAAATAATTTATTGAAATGGAGAAATATATGGAGAAAACTGTAGAAAAATTAGATGTAGAAACAAATAAGCAAAAAAAAGAGTTTACAATATTAGGTATTAGTATATACAAAATATTAGTTTATTTTATTATCTATAGTATTGTAGGATATATTATTGAAACATTGTTTGGAATTATAACAAAGGGAGTATGGGAAAGTAGACAGAGCTTTTTATATGGACCATTTTGTGGAATATATGGATTAGGAGCTGTTGTATTAATTTTATCTTTACAGTATTTTGATAAAAGTCCTAATAAATTATTTATAGGTGGTTTTATAGTAGGGTCAATAGTAGAATATTTAGTTAGCTTAGTAGGAGAGTTAATTTTTGGTGTAAAATGGTGGGACTATTCTAATATGCCTTTAAATATAAATGGGAGAATATGTGTATATTATTCCATCTTCTGGGGACTTTTAGCAGTATATTTTATGATGTCTTTTCATCCGAAAATAGAAAAAATTATTAATCAATTAGAAAATAAAAAGCCAATGAAGGCTTTAAAGATTACTACAGTACTTATATCTGTATTTTTGTTAGTTGACTTTTTAATTACCATGTATGCATTAAAAGCATTTATTGTTAGAAAAGTATATGAATATGACCTAAATGTTTTAAATAAGGAATATGTTATTAACGATATGTATAGTGGATTATATGGCAATGAAAAAAAGGCTAATTTTATCTATAAATATTTTAATGATAAAAAAATGATTAAAACTTTTCCTAATTTAAAAATCCAAGATGTAGATGGAAATATATTATATTTAAATCAATATGTTGGTAATATACAGCCATATTATTGGAAAGTTTTTGAGAAAAATTAGTTAAATAAATAGTAATTTTTAGTGGAGATGATATATATGAAAGTTTTAAGTTTAACAGAACCATATGCAACATTAATAAAAAATGGTGTGAAGAGCATAGAAACTAGAAGTTGGAAAACAAATTATAGAGGTAAATTATATATACATGCTAGTGCTACTAAAATGCCAAAAAAATATAAAGAAAATAAAGAATTAATGTCTTTAGTAGATATTAACAATTTGAATTATGGGAACATAATATGTTCATGT
>CANQXY010000041.1 GCA_947627935.1 uncultured Clostridia bacterium
TTTTTTACCTTTAAATACTCTACCTGGTGTAGATGTTGGTCCCATTGAACCTGGTCTTCTATGATACATAGAACCATGTCCCATAGGTCCTCTATGTTGACCATGTCTTTTAATAACACCTTGGAATCCTTTTCCTTTAGTTGTTCCTTGAACATCTATTTTTTCTCCAATTTCAAATATATCTGCTTTTATTTCATCTCCAACTTTTATATCTTGGATAGAATCTAATCTAAATTCTCTTAAATGTTTTTTATTTGATATATTTGCTTTTGAAAAATGTCCTTTTTCTGGTTTATTAATATGTTTTTCTTTTATATCGCCAAATCCTAATTGTACACTATCATATCCATCAGTTTCTACTGTTTTTATTTGTGCTACAACACAAGGACCAGCTTCTATTACAGTTACAGGAATAACATTTCCCTTTTCATCAAATATTTGTGTCATTCCTACTTTCTTTCCTATTATTGCTTTTTTCATTTTTAAATTTTCCTCCTAACTATTGGCTGATATTTTAATCAGCTTGGTTTAATGAATATTTCTTACATTTTTATTTCAATATCAACACCTGCTGGTAATTCTAGTTTTGTTAAACTATCAACAGTTTTTTGTGTTGGGTAAAGAATATCTATAACTCTTTTATGTGTTCTCATTTCAAATTGTTCTCTTGAATCTTTGTATTTGTGTGGAGAACGTAATATTGTTACGACTTCTTTTTGTGTTGGTAGTGGAATAGGACCAGAAACTTTAGCTCCTGTTTTTTTAGCAGTATCTACTATTTTTTCAGCAGACTGATCTAAAACAACGTGATCATAAGCTTTTAATCTTATTCTTATCTTTTCACTTCCTACTACTGTTTTTGCCATTGTAATTTCCCTCCTCTTTATATATTAAATTACTTAGCTGGCAAGTTAGAACGCACCCTGGTGTTTTGTTAACTCCAATATAAAAACCCAAAACATGCATGACAATTTTGGGATAAGTGCTTATATTAAACTTACCGCCTGGTCTAAGCCAAGACATACTCCACTGAAGTTCCCTCCATCCTAGTCTTCCGTAAGGATGTAGCCACATTCAGCTTCAACGCTAAAACTCATGCTCTATTATTATACAATGATTTTTAGCCTATGTCAACACATTATTTGAAAAAAAATCCAATATTACAAAAATATTACAATAAATATACTTAGGGAATTAGTATTTCTTACAATTATTGTTTAAAAAGTAAAACAAATTTGAGTTTAAAATTTAGTAATTAAAATTGTTTTACATTTGTAATATTTTGTGATATAATACAAAAAAACAAAGTAAGGAGTACTATTTTATGAAATTAAACTCAGATAATACAAATTTAGCTGAAAATAAAGTTTTAATTTTATATATATTAGATAAATTAAATAAAGACATAACAAATGATGGATTATTTAAAATAATATCTTCAATAAATGGTATTAATTATTTTTATTTTCAGCAACTCTTAACAGATTTAGTAGATTCAAAACTAGTCGGAACTTACACAAAAGATGATGAAACTGTTTTTAAAATAACATCTGATGGTAAAAATAACTTTTCTCTTACAAAAGAAGTTTTACCTGGAATTATGAAATTAAAAGCAGACAATATATTTAAAAAAGAATTATATGAAGTAGAAGAAGCTTCTTCTGTCTCAGCAGAGTATACTCCTAAAAATGAAAAAGATTTTATTGTAAAATGTAAAATAGTAGAAAATAATGAAAATATTTTTGAAATAAAAACATTTGCAGGTTCTAATGATAGGGCAAAAAAAATAATTGATAATTGGAATAATAACGCTAAAGAAATATATCCAAAAATTTTAAATCTATTATTAAATAATGAAAACCAATCAGATTAATGATTGGTTTTTATTTATCTTTTCAATTATCTCTTTTATAAATATTTTGCTTCTACCACAAATAGGATTATCTAACGGACATTTATTATGGCATCCTCTACAATTTGATTTTTTTAAATATTCTTTTAAAACTTTATCATCTATTTCCATTATTTACACCTCTATATAAATTTAAGAGATAATCAAAAAGACTATCTCTTTATCTGGTAGCGAAGGGGAGATTCGAACTCTCGACCTGCCGGGTATGAACCGGATGCTCTAGCCAACTGAGCTACTTCGCCATATTCAGAACATTATTTATTATACTGGTAGTTTTTCCATTTGTCAATATAAAAATACAAGAAAATTCTATTTTCTTGTATTTTATAATAATTATAATTCTCTTTCATCATCTTTTTGCTTAATAACTTCACCCGTCTTAGCATCAATTCTTACAGAATTTTTTTCTAATGTTTCTATTGCACGTTTACGATTAGTCTTTATTAATTTAGGTATTCCTGTACTTTGTTCAGCTAATTTTTCATTACGTTTTAATGAAGCAATTAATTCTTTTCTTTCTTGTTCAGTTATATTTTCTGAATTATTAATTATATCTTCTACTGCATTATCTGATGGTTCAGATGCTAAAAACTGTTTGAATAATTCTTTAAAATCTAATTTTACTATAGCCATATATATTTCTTAAGGTTTAACCTTAAGTATTCACCTCTCTTTAATTTTATCTATACTATATATATTAACATAAAAGTGAAAAAAAATCAATACCTAAGCCAATAAAAATTCATTTAATAGGTCTGCACAACGTTTTGATGCCAATTTAAGATATTGCTCAAATGTAATTTCATTAGATCCATTAGGTGTATCTGATATACTTCTTATAATTATAAAAGGTATTTTATCTAAGTAGCAAACTTGTGCAATTGCTGCACCTTCCATCTCAATTGCATCTGCATCAAATTTATTATTTATCTTTTCTTTCATATTTATATCATTACAAAATATATCTCCTGAAGCAATTGTACCAACTTTAATATTATATGTCCTATTTTTAATATTATTAGCAGTTTTTTCAAATTTATCTACTAAATTTATATTACTAGAAATATTTTCACCAATATTACTTATATATCCTTTTTTATGTCCAAATGCTGTTATATCAAAATCATGTTGCACTAACTTTTTTCCTATTACTATATCTCCAATATTTAATGAATCATTTCCTGCTCCAGCTGTTCCTACATTTATTACATATTCAATATCGTAATTATCTATCAATATTTGAGTACATCTTGCAGCATTAACTTTACCAACTTCACATTTTAATAATACACATTCTTTATTTTGAATTTTTCCTTCTAATATAATTAATTCATATATATTCTTTTCTTTTATGTCTTTCATTATTCTTTTTATTTCATTTACTTCTTCTTCCATAGCTGCAATAATTGCTACTTTACTCATATCAATCACCAATACAATTATATATAAAAAAAAGTATTAGGTCAATCCCTAATACTTTTTTAAAACTTAAATTATTTTAATTCAACTACAGCTCCAACTTCTGCAAGTTTAGCTTTTAATTCTTCAGCTTCTTCTTTAGCTACACCTTCTTTTAATGTTTTTGGTGCTCCATCTACTAAATCTTTAGCTTCTTTTAATCCTAATCCTAATGCATTTTTAACAGCTGTAATAACTTTTATTTTTTGATCTCCTGCTTCTGCAAGTACAACATCAAATGTTGATTTTTCTTCAGCTGCAGCTCCTGCTACTGCTCCTCCAGCTGCTGGTGCAGCTGCTGCTACTGCAGATACTCCAAATTCTTCTTCTATAGCTTTTACTAAGTCAGCTAATTCAACTACTGTCATTTTTTTGATTTCTTCTATCATTTCTTCTTTATTCATTTTTAAATCCTCCTAAAATTTATTTTTTAATTTGTAGTTTAAGTCTACAACTCTTTAATTTTAATATTAAGCTTCTGCTGATTCTTTTTGTACTCTAACTTGGTCAAGTGCAACTGCAAATTTTGAAATATTTCCAAGTAATGCACCTGCAAGCATAGATAATAATGTTTCTTTTGATGGTAGTTTTGCTAAAGTAATTAATTCTTGTGCTGTCATTACTTTACCTTCTACTACACCACCTTTAATTTTATAGTACTCATTATCTTTACTAAATTTATAAATAATTTTTAATGGTTCAAGATAATCTTCTGTACTCATTATAACTGCTGTAGGTCCTTCTAATTGGTCATCTAGACCTTCTATTTTACATTCAGCTAAAGCTCTTTTTGTTATATTATTTTTTATAACTTTATATTCTGCTTTAGTATTTCTTAAATCTGATCTTAAAGATGTAACATCTCCAACATTAATTCCTCTGTAATCTGTTAAAAGTACTAATTTAGCATCTTTAAATTTTTCTGCTAATTTTGATACTTCTTCTTTCTTTTGGTTAAGTATTTTTTCACTTGCCATTTCGTTTTTCACCTCCTGTAAATTTATATATTCTAAAATTAAAAACACTCTTTATTGCCTACAAGGCATATAAAGAGTGTCTATAATACTCTGTACATACCTCGGTAGGACTTAATTTGCCTACTGTCTTTGGCTAAATAAATTTATTTTTGATCTATATATAATCCAGGTCCCATTGTTTTAGAAATTGATACACTTTTAATATATTGTCCTTTTGCTGCAGCTGGTTTAGCTTTTAAAATAGCATTTATTACTGTTTCATAGTTTTCTAGTAATTTATCAGCTCCAAAAGAAACTTTTCCAAATCCTAAATGAATAATATTAGTTTTATCTAATCTATATTCTACTTTACCTGATTTAATTTCATTTATAGCTTTAGTAACATCCATTGTTACTGTTCCTGATTTAGGGTTTGGCATTAATCCTTTTGGTCCTAATACTTTACCAAGTCTTCCTACAACACCCATCATATCTGGTGTTGCAACTATAACATCATAATCAAACCAGTTTTCATTTTGTATTTTTGGTATTAATTCTTCTGCTCCAACAAAATCTGCTCCAGCTTTTTGAGCTTCATCAGCTTTTGGTCCTTTAGCAAAAACTAAAACTCTTTGTGTTTTACCTGTACCATTTGGAAGTACTACTGTACCTCTAACTTGTTGATCTGCATGTTTAGAATCAACTCCTAATTTAACATGTAATTCAACTGTTTCATCGAACTTAGCTTTTGGCATTTTTTCAATTATGTCTAAAGCTTCTTTTACATCATATTGTTTGTCTTTTTCAATTAATTTTAAACTTTCATCATATTTTTTTGATAATTTTTTCATTTTTAAACCTCCCTTGGTAATAACGAGCTTTGCTCTCCCAAATATAATATTTATTATTCAGTAACTACTATTCCCATAGATCTAGCAGTTCCTTCAACCATACTCATAGCTGTTTCTAATGATGCAGCATTTAAATCTGGCATTTTTTGTTCAGCAATTGCTTTAACTTGTTCTTTAGTTATTTTAGCAACTTTTTCTTTATTTGGTTTTCCTGAACCTTTTTCAATTTTAATAGCTTTTTTTATTAATACTGCAACAGGTGGTACTTTTGTTATAAAGTCGAAAGATTTATCTTTATAAACTGTTATAACTACTGGTATTATCATACCTGGTTGATTTGCAGTTCTATCATTAAATTCTTTTACAAATTGCATAATATTAACACCACTTGAACCTAAAGCTGGACCAACTGGTGGAGCTGGTGATGCTTTTCCTGCTTCTATTTGTAATTTAATTAAATTTGATATTTCTTTTTCTGCCATTTTTATGGCACCTCCTTAAAATATATGTTTATCTAATTTACTTTTTGTACTTGAGAAAATTCTAATTCTACTGGTGTTTCTCTTCCAAACATAGATACTAGAACTTTAACTTTAGCTTTTTCTTTATTTATTTCCTGAACTGTACCAATAAAACCTTCAAATGGACCATTCATAACTTGTACTTGATCATTTACATCATAATCAACATTTACTGGTATTTCTTCAAATCCCATATTTCTTATTTCTTCATCTGTAAGAGGTATAGGATCTGTTCCTGAACCAACAAAACTTGTAACTCCTCTTGTATTTCTAACTATATACCAAGATTCTTCTGTTACAATCATTTTTATTAAAACATAACCTGGAAATACTTTTTTTAAATTAGTTTTTCTTTTTCCATCTTTTATTTCAATTTGTTCTTCCATAGGAACAACTATATCAAAAAAGAAATCTTCTAGTTCTCTATTTTTTACAGTTTTTTCTAGGTCTGTTTTTACTTTATTTTCATATCCAGAATAAGTATGTACAACATACCATCTTGGAACCATATCATAATCTTTTTGAGACATTATTTTTAGCCTCCTTTATTTATTGACTATAAATTTAATTTTCGTTTGTTTCTGTTTCATTTACTTCATCTGTAGTTTCACTAGAAGTATTTTCTTCTATAACCTCATCTTCTTGTGAAGTTTGTTCTTGATCACTAGAAAATTTTTCTTGTACTACAGTTTGTAATTTTGTTACTCCAGATTCATGTATAAAATTAAATGCAAAATCTAAAGCAAAAACTATTACAGCAGTAAGTATAACTATAACTATTACTACAGCTGTATTATTAACTAGTTGCTTTGGTGTTGGCCAACTAACTTTTTTTAATTCTGCTTTAAAATCTTTAAAAAAATGTGTTTTATCTTTACTTTGTTTTAATTCTTTTTTAGCCATTTTATTTCCTCCTTAAAATAGCTTATACTATTTTGTTTCTTTATGTGTTGTACGTTTTTTACAGAATTTACAATACTTAACTATTTCTAGTCTATCTGTATTATTTCTTTTATTTTTTGAAGTCATATAATTTCTTCTTTTACATTCTGTACATTCTAATATAATATTTTCTCTTGGTCCTTTTGCTGCCATTTAATACACCTCCGTATTTATTAACCTTTATTTGAAACGATGTGATCGTATGTTCTAAGTTACATACGCTAGAATATTTTACCACTTTTTAATAGGTATGTCAATGGATTTATAAAGTTTTTTTAAAGTTTTTAATAATTATCTTCTTTTTTTCTTTTTTTCAACTGAATATCCAAATTTTCCAAGCTTTTTACCCATAGAATAATAATTTCCATTGCTATATGATATTAAATCACATTTTGAAATATCAAAAGCACCTTTTTCATCTATATACTTTTCATCTGCATCAATTGATAAAACTTCTGCAACAAACATATGATGACTTCCAAGTTCTCTTATTTCTTTTACTTTACATTCAACAGATACTGGACTTTCTTTTATACTAGGACATTTTACAAATTTACATTTTTCTTTAGTTAATTTCATTTCTTTAAATTTATCAACTTTCTCACCTGTTTTTACTCCACACCAATCTGTTGCTCTTACTAAATCTTTATTAGTTAAATTAATAACAAACTCACCTTGGTCTTTTATTAAATTATATGAATATCTTGTAGGTCTTACAGATATATATACCATTGCTGGATTTGTATTTAATATACCTGTCCATGCAACAGTTATTATATTTGATTTTTCCATTGTTCCACAAGATACCATTACAACAGGTAATGGGTATAAAAAAGTACCTGGTTTCCAAATTACTTTACTCATTTTATTTCTCCTTTATCTTAATAACTTTATAAATTATAACATTTAAAATAAAAAAAGAAAAGCACAAATCAAATTTATTATCTGATTTCTACTTTTCTAAAAAAATAAAAAAACTAGCAACAACCTATCTTCCCAGCAGGGTAACCTACAAGTATTTTCGGCACATAGGAGCTTGACTTCTGTGTTC
>CANQXY010000042.1 GCA_947627935.1 uncultured Clostridia bacterium
AATTTTTCTCCATCATATGCACCATATAAAGGGGCATAATTAACTTCATCAAACATACTATCTAATTCCCATTGTTCATATGGTATAAAGTACGCTTGGTCTTGTAGGCCGCTTAATACAATATCAATAAGTTTAAATAATTGTTCTTTATCTTTCTCTTCTATCTTTTTATAAATTAATTCCATAATTCTCTCTCCTTTATTTTTTATTTCCTAATAATTTTATATTTTCTCATATATATACTTGATCCAAAAATAATTTTTTCATTTTTTATATTCTATTAATTTTTCATCTATATATTTATAATTTAAGCTATTATTTTTAGATATAGCTTATTTTTTAGTTTACTTCTGGATTTTCACCATTTTCTATTCCTCCGCCTGGAAGCTCGTATTCATTTTTATTAGCTTTGTTAAATATAGCAATTTTTCCATCATCTCTAGTTACTATACCTCTTGCACCTAATCATAATCTTGGATTTTCAAGTTCAATATATTTTTCTCCTATATCTTCGTCAGTCAATTTACATATTAAATTCAATTAATTTTCTCCTCAATATACTAGATTAATTTAAATCGAAAACATTATATCACATCTATTTAATTTTATAAAGTAAATTATATTAATAAATCTATCTTAATTATTTTCTTTTATATAATCTACTACATCTCCTACAGTAACAATTTTTTCAGTATCTGCATCAGGAATCTGTATATTAAATTCTTCTTCTATGTTCATTATTAATTCTACAATATCTAACGAATCTGCTTCTAGGTCATCTACAAATGTTGCTTCCTCTTTTATGATTTTTTTATCAATATCAAATTGATTTGCTATAATATTTTTTAATTTTTCTAAAATTTCTCTATGTTCCACTTTAGTATTCCTTTCTAATCAATTATACTCCCATTATGCTATATCCACTATCAGCATATATTATTTGACCTGTTATAGCATCTGACATATCACTTAATAAAAATGTTGCGACATTACCTACTTGTGTAGTAGTTACATTTCTATGTAGAGGTGATTTTTGTTCTACAAACGTTAATATTGATGAAAAATCTTTTATTCCTTTTGCTGATAATGTTTTTATAGGTCCTGCTGAAATAGCATTTACTCTAATGCTTTTCTTTCCTAAATTTTCTGCTAAATATCTAACACTTGTCTCTAACGCTGCTTTTGCTACTCCCATAACATTATATCCTTCTAGCACTTTTGTTGATCCATGATATGTTAAAGTTACTAGATTAGCATTTTCATTTAGTAAGTCTAATTCTTGTGCCATTCTTGCACAAAGTACAAATGAATATGCACTTACATCTACTGCATGAGCATATCCTTCTTTACTTGTGAATATAAAATCATTGTGTAAATCTTCTGTATTAGCATGTGCAATAGCATGAACTAATCCATCTATTTTTCCATTTTCTTTTTTGATTTGTGAAAAAACTTTTTTTACTAATTCATCTTCTGAAGCTCCATCTAGTATATAAGCTTTACTACCTTTAAACTCACTTATAAGTTCTTCAATTTTGTCTTTATTTTCTTCTCCCATATATGTAAATATTAATTTTGCTCCATTATCATAAGCAGATTTTGCAATTCCATATGCTATGCTCCATTTATTTCTTATTCCCATTATTAATATTTTTTTATCTTTTAATAACATATTAATTCCTCCTATAATTTTATAAATTCACCCATATTTCTAAATTTGTCATATCTTTGTTGTACAATTTCTTGTGCTTTTAAATTACTCATTTCTTTTATAACATTTTTAATTTCTTTTTTTAAACTACAAACTATCTTATTAAAACTTTCTTCTTCATTTCCAGTTGGTTCTTTTATTATTTTATCTATTACTTTTAAATCATATAAATCTTTTGCTGTTAGTTTCATTTTTTCTGCAGCTTCTTTAAATCTATTTGCATCCTTCCATAAAATACTACTATAACCTTCTGGTGAAAGTATTGAATAAATTGCATTTTCTAACATAAATACTTTATTTGCTACTCCTATTGCTAATGCTCCTCCACTTGAACCTTCTCCTATAACTATTGTAATTATTGGCACTTTTAATTTTGCCATTTCAAACATAGATTTAGCAATAGCTTCACCTTGTCCTCTTTCTTCTGCGCCAATACCTGGATATGCTCCTTTTGTATCTATAAAAGTAACTACTGGTCTATTAAATTTTTCTGCTTGTTTCATAAATCTTATTGCTTTTCTATAACTTTCTGGATTTGGCATTCCAAAATTTCTTTCTATATTTTCCTTTGTTGTTCTTCCTTTTTGTTCAGCAATTATTGTAAAATTTTGCTCTCCTATTCTAGCTAAACCACAAACTATTGCTTTATCATCTTTGAAGTTTCTATCTCCATGTAACTCTATAAAATCATCAAATATTTCTTCTATGTAATCAAGAGATGTTTTTCTTTTAGGATCTCTTGCTATTTCAACTTTTTCCCAAGCAGTAATTTTTTTATTCACTACCAGATACACCTCCTTTGTGAAATTTTATCAATTTATAAATGGTTTCTTTTAAATCTTTTCTTTCTACTATTTTATCTATAAATCCATGTTCTAACAAAAATTCAGAAGTTTGAAAACCTTTTGGTAGTGATTCTCCTATTGTCTGCTGTATTACTCTTTGTCCAGCAAATCCTATCATAGCTTTTGGCTCTGCTAAGATAATATCTCCTAAACTTGCAAATGAAGCAGTAACTCCTCCATAAGTTGGATCTGTTAATACTGATATATATAATAATCCTGCTTCATGTAATTTAGTAAGTGCTGCTGTTGTCTTTGCCATTTGCATCAAAGATATTATTCCTTCTTGCATTCTTGCTCCACCTGAAACGGAAAATATAATAAGTGGCAATTTTTGTTTAATTGCTTGCTCTATACTATATGTAATCTTTTCTCCTACTACAATACCCATACTTCCCATTAAAAAAGCACTATCCATTATACAAATTACTACTTTTTCTCCATTTATTTTTCCTGTACCACAGCTTACAGCTTCTTCAAGTCCTGTCTTTTGTCTTAAACTTTTTAGTTTTTTTGGATAATCTTCTAATTGTAAAGGATTTGTAGTGTCAATATTTATATCAAATCTCTTATAAGTATTTTCATCTATTATAAGTTCTAATCTTTTTCCTATATGCATTCTAAAATAATGTCCACAATTAGGACAAATACTTAAATTTTTTCTAACTGCTTCTTTATATATAATTTCTTTACAATTATCACATTTTATCCATTTACCTATAGGTATGTCTATATTAGATTTTTTATTTTTGACATTCTTTGATTCTTGTTTCTTTATTTTATCAACAATCATTATTCTAATCCTCTCTTAATAGTTGATCTATTTAATATTTTATCTTCTATAAATGAAGTATTAAAATTACCCCTAATAAAATCTGGAGTTCTTATTATATCAAATACAAAATCTATATTAGTTTCAACTCCATCTATTACTAATTCTTGCAATGCTCTTTTCATTTTTGCTATTGCTTCATTTCTTGTTATTCCATATGTTATGATTTTTGCAATCATTGAATCATAATTAGGTGGTATTGTATATCCATTATATATTGCTGTATCTACTCTTATACCGTTACCTCCTGGTAGATTTATCTCATTTATTTTTCCTGGACAAGGCATAAAATTCTTCATAGGATTTTCTGCATTAATTCTACATTCTATAGAATGTCCTTTAAATTCTATTTCTTTTTGTTTAAATTTTAATCTTTCTCCTCCTGCAATTCTTATTTGTTCTTTTACTATATCTATTCCTGTTCTCATTTCAGTTATTGGATGTTCAACTTGAATTCTTGTATTCATTTCCATAAAATAAAAATTTTTATTATCATCAACTAAAAATTCTACTGTCCCACAACTAGTATATCCTGCAATTTTTGCTGCTTTTATTGCCACATTTCCCATTTTGTTTCTTAATTTTTCATCTATAATTGTTGATGGTGTTTCTTCTATTATTTTTTGATGTTTCCTTTGAATTGAACAGTCTCTTTCACCTAAATGAACTATGTTTCCATGTTCATCAGCTAATATTTGAATTTCAACATGTCTAGGATTTTTTATGAATTTTTCTATATAAATTTCGTCATCATTAAAAGAATTTTTTGCTTCTTGTTTTACAATTTTATAATTTTTTTCTAACTCACTACTGCTATTTACTATTCTAATTCCTTTTCCTCCACCACCTGCTGCTGCCTTTAACATTACTGGATAACCTATTTGCTCTGCAATAATTATTGCATCATTTAAGTCTTTTATGCTTCCATCTGATCCTGGTATAATTGGAATTCCAGCTTGTTTCATTATTTTCTTACTATTTGATTTATTACCCAATAAATTTATTACTTCTGAACTAGGTCCTATAAATTTAATATTAGATTCTTCACATATTTTGGCAAATTCAGAATTTTCTGATAGAAATCCAAAACCAGGATGAATACTATCACTCCCAGTTATATATGCAGCTTCAATAATATTTTTTATATTTAAATAACTTTTATTTGCAACTGCTGGTCCTATACAAATTGCTTCATCTGCTAAACGAGTATGTAGTGCATCTTTATCTATGTCAGAATAAACTGCAACAGTTTTAATATTCATTTCTTTACAAGCTCTAATAATACGAACTGCAATTTCTCCACGATTTGCAATTAATATTTTATTCATATTAGTATCATTTCCTTTCTAAAAAATAGCGTAAAGTAGCAATAATTTTTTTAAACTACAGCAAAGGTAAATTCTCCCTTTGCTGCAATTATTCCATTAACTGTTGCTATTCCTTCGCCAATTCCTATTTGTCCTTTTCTTTTTATAATTTTAACTTCTAATTTTAATCTATCACCTGGCACTACTGTTTTCTTGAATCTCATTTTATTAATTCCTCCAAAAAAGGCATTTTTGCCTTCATTTTCTTTAACTGACAAAATTGCTACTGCTCCTGTTTGTGCAAGAGACTCTGTTATTAAAACTCCTGGCATTATAGGATTTCCTGGAAAATGTCCTTTAAAATACCATTCACTCTCATCTACATTTTTATATGCTATTGCACTTTCTCCTGGTATATATTCTTCTACTTCATCAATCATTAAAAATGGCTCTCTTTGTGGTATAATATTTTTTATTTGCTCTTTATCTAACATTTTAATTTTCCTTTCTCTATTTAATTCTAAATAAAGGTGTTCCGTATTCTACTGTATCTCCATCTTTAACTAAAATTTCGATTACTTCACCTGAAAATTCTGATTCGATTTCATTCATTAATTTCATTGCTTCAATTATACAAAGTATATCTCCCTTTTTTACTGTTTTTCCGATTTCAACATAATTTTCCGATGCTGGAGAAGGTTTTGTATAAAATGTTCCAACCATAGGAGATTTTACTATATTACCTTCTTGTTTTTTATCTTGTATATTAACTCTTTCTTGTTCTTCTTGTTCATCCTTTTTAACTTTTTGATCTACAACGATAGTTTCTTGTTTTACATCTCTTTTCATACTAATTTTAGTACCATCTGGAAAATCTATATCAATAGATGTTAATTTAGAACTTCCCATATCATCCATTAATTGTTTTATTTTCTCATATTCCATTTTAAACTCACTCCTAATTTTTATATTTTTTTAGTATAATACATGCATTATGTCCGCCAAATCCTAAAGAATTTGACATTATAATATCTATATTACTCTTTCTTAACTCATTAGGTACAACATCTAAATTACATTCTTCATCTTTTTGTTTATAATTTATTGTAGGAGGTACTAATTGATTTTCAATAGCTTTAACACAAAATATAGCCTCAACTCCTCCTGCTGCTCCTAATAAATGTCCTATATTTCCTTTAGTTGAACTTACCATTACTTTTTTACTTGCATCACCTAAAGCCTTTTTAATTGCTAAAGTTTCTATTGAGTCATTTAAATGAGTTGAAGTTCCATGTGCATTTATATAATCTATATCTTCTGGTTTAATTTTTGCATCTTCTATAGCTCTAGTCATTGCTCTTGCGCTTGATTTACCTTCTGGATCTGGAGAAGTTATATGATATGCATCTGTTGTAGAACCAAAGCCTATAATTTCTGCATAAATTTTTGCTCCTCTTTTTTTAGCATGTTCTAATTCTTCGAGTATAACTATACCTGCTCCTTCTCCCATTACAAATCCGCTTCTTTCTTTATCAAATGGTATACTCGCTCTTTGCTTATCTGTTCCTGTATGTAGTGCCTTCATGTTTTCAAAACCTGCAATTCCTATTTCGCATATTGATGCTTCTGCTCCACCTGCTATTATTACATCTTCATATCCTTGTTTTATAGTCTTATAAGCCTCTCCTATTGCATGAGTTGAAGATGCACATGCTGTTACAATTGACACTGATTCACCTTTAAATCCAAATTCTATTGCTATATTTCCTGCAGGCATATTTGCTATGGCCATTGGTATAAACATTGGAGAAATCTTATTATTACCTTTTAAATAGTTTATTTTACATTGTTCTTGAATAGTTGTTAAACCTCCAATTCCTGAACTAACAAAAATTCCAACTCTATCAAAGTTAGTATTTTCATTTTTTATACCACTATCATTAACTGCCTCTCTTGCAGCAATTATTGCAAATTGAGATGATCTATCAAATCTTTTTACTTGTTTTGGCTCAAAATAATCTAGTGGTTGATAATTTTTAACCTCTGCAGCTAAAGTTGTTTTAAAATTTGTAGTATCAAATAAAGAAATTTTATCAATACCACAGACTTTATTTTCTATACCTTTCCATGTTTGCTCTACATCTTTTCCTATTGGAGTTATTGCTCCTAGGCCTGTAATTACAACTCTCTTTTCCATATAAATCTCCTTTCTTATTATATTTTACCGTAAGTTAAATTTACATTACCATTCCACCATCTACATTAATAACTTGACCAGTAATATAAGAACTTTCTTCAGAAGCTAAAAATTTTACTAAATTTGCAACATCTTCTACATTTCCCATTCTCTTTAATGGTATTGATTTTGCAATTTCTTCTTTAACTTCTTCTTTAAGCACTCCTGTCATGTCTGTTTCTATAAATCCTGGTGCTATAGCATTTACTAATATATTTCTTGATGCTACTTCTTTTGCTAAACTTTTTGTAAATCCTATTATTCCTGCTTTTGAAGCAGAATAATTTGTTTG
>CANQXY010000043.1 GCA_947627935.1 uncultured Clostridia bacterium
GGTGGTCGCAATAGGGCTCGAACCTATGACCCCCTGCTTGTAAGGCAGATGCTCTCCCAGCTGAGCTATGCGACCATGTCCTTCCGACGAGATTTAGTATACTATTTTTTTTTAACCTTGTCAATATGTTTTTAATATTTTTTTATAATTTTACGAAATTTACAGGAGAGCATATAACATATATACTCTCCTTAAATTGTTTTTATTCTTTTTCTTCTTCTAATTTTTTATTTGCTAATTGTATTTCAAATTTACTTATCAAGTAGAATATATCTAAAATATAAATTGCTAAAGCTACAGGTATTATAAATCTTCCTATTGGTATTCTTGTTATTGCTAAAATACTTGCAAATACTAATTGAATTATACCTACATTTATAATAGTTTTTGCAATAACTTTTAAAGGATTAATCTTTAAAAATCTTATTCCCATATATACTAATATTATAACAAATGATATTACTATTGGAAAAACATATTTTTTAGCTATATCTCTTAATCTAATATTTGGCACTGAAACAATATCTATACTTTCAGCACTTGTTTCTAATCCATATTTTTCATTTACTTTTTGCACAAAATTATTTTTTTGTTCTTCAGTTATTTCTTTAGATGAGATAGATAACATGTCTTCAAATAATTCTACTTTTTTAATACTCACTTGTTGATTTCCAAATACTTCATTTGTAATATTTTTTATATCTTCTATATTAAATTGCTTACCTATATACATTTCAACTTTTTGATTAGGCATATAATCTAATCCTACATTAAATCCTTTAGTAACAACCATAATTATTCCTATTATTATAATAAGTATAGCAATTCCATAGATTATTTTCTTTTTATTTTCTAATTGTTCCATTTTAATACCTCCTTATTTTTCTGCCTTTATTTCTAATATTTTCTTAGTTATTGTAATATTATATATTATAATTACAATAATTCCCCAAAACATTGACATTCCTAAACTATTTATAGGTATTAATCTAATAAAAGTAAATACAATACTTATTATACAAATAGGTATTAATTTTATTAAGAAACCTTTATATGTATTATTTATAATATTTGATACTTTTTCATCAGTATTATTTTTTATATTCTTTAATAAATTCAAATTAAATATATAATTTAATATTAATATAACTAAAATTCCGAAAATTCCATTTATTGATACATTAACATTAGTATATCTAATAATTAATAAATACAAAGCTACTAATCCTATATATGAAATTGAAGATAATAGTCCTAATAATTTATATCTTACAATTAATATAATTAAAGCTATTAAAGTTATACCTACAACACATATCATAACTTTAGTAATTAGATCTTGTGTTATATCAGATTGTATATATTTATTTTCATCAATTTCATATTCTAGTGGTAAATTACCTTCATTTAATAATATTGCTATTGTTGATGCACTTTGTATATTATCATTTAAAGTATCTTTATTATTAGTTGCAGCACCCATTGATAGTTGAATAGTTCCATTTGAAATTTCTTCATCAAAACTTGTTGTAATCATTTCATTTCCATCTATTTGTAAAGTTACTTGTTTTTCATTATTATCTTTTTCTGAATCTTCAGTAGTAGTTTCATCTGTTGTTGTAGCATTTTCTTCTGTTGTATTTGTTTCTTCCTCTTTATTAGTATCCTCTTCTACCTTTACATAGTTATTACTAATTTCTTTTAATTTTTCTGTTCCTTCCTTATTAAATTCAATGTTTAGATATATTGCTATTCCACTTTCTGTTGAATTTTGTAATACATTTGCAGATTTAATCATACTATTATCCATTAAAACAGATTTATCAGTTGCATCAATTAATTCAAATTTTCCTGTTTCACTTATATTACTAACAGTATGGTCTGTTTCTTTATCTTCTGGAATTTCTATATATATAGTTCCATTTTCTTCATTAAATCTAATATTATAATCTTGTACATTTAGTTTTTTCAATCTTTTTTCTATTATTTTCTTTGTTTTGTTGTAATTTTCTACATTTAAATTTTCTTCTGCATTAATAGCTTTTTCCTCTTTTGTATAACCGTTCTTTTCTATTTCTTCATCTGTTGCTTCTTCTATTACATTTCCATCTTTATCTTTAATTATTGTTTCAACTTCATCTGTTACTTTTAAAGATATTACTCTACTTCCTTTAAAATCCATTGATAATTTATAATCTTTTATTTTGTTCTCCATTCTATTTTGTACTTGTACATATAATCCCATAAATGAAATTAAGCTAATTAAAACTATTATTAAAGCTATTGTTATTATTTTTAATATTTTTTCTATCTTCACTTTTTATTCCTCCTATTATAATAATTTCGTTCCATTAATTATTAATTCAAACCAGATTTTTAAATATTTTGCAGCATATTTACTCATCATAGTTCTTTCCATAAAAATTTCAAAGTAGTTTAATACTGGACATATTTTTGTATCTATTGTTAAGTCTAATATTATTTTTCTATTTTCGCTATCCATTTCTAAATTTGCTTGTGTTACAGCATAATTTACTCTATCATGAATATCAAATGTTGATATATTTAATTTTGATACTCTATCTCTGTGCACATCTGATTTATCTGCTAATATTAATGCTGCAGAAATATCACTTATAGCTGTTCCTGTTTTTTCATCATGATTTCCTATTGCCATCATAATTTCTGTTCTATCTTCTACAGGCATACCCATATCTTTTAAAATGTTATATGCAAGTACTGCTCCTGTATGTGCATGATCAACTCTATTCACACAATTTCCTATATCATGTAAGTATCCTGCAATTCTGGCCAATTCGACTGTATGGTCATCAAAATTTAAATTTTTTAATATATCTCCTGCCCTTTCTGAAACAATTTCTATATGCCTAGTTGAATGTTCTGTATATCCAATTGCATCTATTTGCTTTTGTGCTCCTTTAACTAAAGCTTGTACTTCTGGATTATTCTTAACATCTTTTAAAGTTATCATTATTTCCTCCCAATATTAAATCTTTATAGATTTTATATTAAAAGCAAAAAAATATCAACCATTTTTAAAAATAAATGGTCGACATTTTTCATATTATTATTTTTTATTTACTCCTATTATTCCTCCGAAATATTCCAAATACTGTTCCTATAAAAATAAGTATAATCGTTTTCATATTTATCATAAAATTAAAATTAACTATACTTGATATTAAATATATTATTAAAAAGTAAAGTGCTCCAATAATTGCTCCATTTAATATTCCATTTTTCTTTATTTTAAGACTTGCGATAGAACTACCTATTAATATACTTACCGCAGTTAAAGTTATAATTACTGGTTCTATAGAATTTTCACTTATATTTGTGTATGTAAGAATAATTGAGAAAATCAATAAAAATATCAAAGTAGCTATTATTGAAACAATAACTCCTTTTAATATATTTTTTATATTATTACTACTAGAATTATCCACTATACATCTCTCCTCTACTTAATACATTTTTATTCTATAAATATATTAAATAGAACAATTATTAATGTATATGTTGGTTAGTTTGTTTCTTTTTTTCTCTTTTTTCTTTTAAAATTTTCATTTCTTCATCAAAGTCATTATCAAATAAAGTATTAATACTTAACATTCTATTAAGAATTTGTTTTCTTTCAATTTCATCATTAGAATTGTCTAACATATCAAATAATGTTTTTGCAATAGTTGCACTAATCTCTTCATCTATTTCTTTTTTTCTATCTTTTTTAGAAATTTGTATATTTCCTTGTTTTATTACTTTTAAAGTTTCTTTAAATTTATTCAAAATATCATCTCCTTAAAATGCACCGTATATTATATTAGATATAATATAATTTTATGATTATTTAAGGAATATTTTACTGTTTATAATATATTATTATTAATCTAAAAGACCACTAAATTATCTATTAGTGGTCTTTTAGACTTATTTTATTTTAATACTTTTTATACTACTATATGAACTATATACTTTCTTTCCATTTACTGTTCTATATGCTCTTATTTTAAAATAATATGTTTTTTTCTTCTTTAAACTGCTTTTTGTGTATTTTGATGTTCTTGAACCAACTGTTGTTATTTTTTTATATTTTCCTTTTTTACTTGTTGCCATATATACTTCATATCCACTTGCTCCACTTACTTTTTTCCATGTTAGTGTTGCTTTTTTACTTTTACTTGTTATTTTTGAAATCTTAGGTGTTGATGTTTTTGTTGCTGCGTTTAATACATTTGAATAAGAACCATAATATTTTTTACCATTTATTGTTCTATATACTCTTACTCTGTACTTATATGTTCTACCTGCTTTTAATTTTTTAATAGTATAAGATGTTTTTGATGTTGTTGCAAATTTTTGCCATTTTTTTGTTGATGAATTATATTTATAAAGTTCATATGCTGATGCACCAGTTGCTTTTGACCAATTTAATGTTATTGAACTTGTTGTTTGACTTTTTACTTTTAATCCTGATACTTTTTTAGGTACTATATAGAAATATTTCTTAACTGTTCCCGTATAACTTCCTTTTCCACTGATAGTTACTGTTGCTCTGCCTGGATTTTTATTATTTACACATGAAACTGTATAATGTGTTCCTTTAACTAATTCTATATTTCCATATTTTACTGTAACACTAGGAACTATATTTTTTCCTGTATAAACTTTATTTGTTATATTTGGGATTGAGCAATCTGATAAAGATATTATATATGTTGTATATTTTATGTTATTATTTATCATATACATTTCAGCTTCAGAACCTTTTACAACACTAACTACTAAGTTACTTGATGTATCTTTAAATAAATCGCTTCCTAAATTTGTTACAAACATAGGTATTTTTACATTTTTTAAAGATGTACAACCTTCAAATAAACCTTCTTTTAATTCTGTAACTTTACTTGGAACATTAAAGCTTTTTAAATTTTTACAATTTTTAAATGCTGCACTACCTATTGATTCAATATTATTACTAATATTAACAGTAGTTAAATTTGTACATCCATTAAACATATCATTAGAAATATTTTTATTTTTTAGTGTAACTGTTTTTAAATTAGTGCATTCATAAAATATTCCTCTTTGTATTTCTTCAACTGAACTTGGTATTGTTACATTATTTAAACTTGTACATCCCCAGAATGCCCATCCATCTATTTCTTTAACTGATGATGGTATAACAATAGTTTTTAAACTTACACAATTTTCGAATGCTCCTGAAGATAATCTTCCAAAAAATACTAAATCATCTCCGCCAATTTTAGTAACACTATTTGGTATTGTAATATTTTGTAATTTACTACAATCCATAAAAGTTCCTTCACAAATTTCCATAAGTTTTAATGGTAACTTTATAGTTACTAAACTCGAACATCCTTTAAATGCATAATCATTTATATTAGTAACAGTATTTGGTATTGATATATTTGTTAAATTTGTACATCCTTCAAATGCTCCTGATTCTATTGTTTTTATACCACTTTGTATATTTACTTGTTTTAAATTAGTACAATTAGCAAATGCATTTTTTCCTATTACTGTAACAGGATAATCATTTATTCTACTTGGAATTGTTACATTTGTAGCTGTCTCTTTACATTTAGTTATAGTTATAACTTTTGTATTTGAATCAATTTCATATGTCAAATCCCCTTTTTCTCCTGCAAATACATTACTAGGTAATAATGCTATTGCAAATAATAAAACAATTATTAATAATAAAAATTTTGTTTTTGTTTTCATTTTTTATCTCCCCTTACATTTAATTTATTTATCTTCTCTAGAATTATAAATTCTTTTACATTCTTACTTACTGTACCTATAATTTTAACTTAATTATTCTCTATTTTATAAACGAATTTTCTATTTATCTTATCTGTTACTTTTACTATATTTGTATTAAATAATAAAACTGCTAAAAGCATTGCTGCAAAAATTACTAAAGATTTAATTTTTTATTTCTTACATCTCCTTTCTTATTTCATTTTTAATCTATCATATTTGTTTTAAAATGAAAATTATAAAATATATTTTTCGTAAATAATATATCATAGTGTTTATTGTTTGTAAAGTAATACTTTTTAATATATTCAAATATTTTTATTTATAATATAATGTTTGAAAGGAGTGATTTTATGCTAGATAAAGAGATTTTTATAACATTGAAGGAACTAGAAACATTATACAAAGAACCTAAAGATAATCCTTTAGAAATAGTTTTTAAGGATTAAAAAGAAGTGAAGTTTTAAGTCGTTAAATATAAACTTGAATTACCAGAAGTTCCAAGTTTGGAAAATAAAAATGAAGATAGAGAAAAAAGTGGGATTTAGAAAGATAAATTTTGCACTTTAAGGCACATCAAAAAAGAGTCAGTTTGACTCTTTTTGAACCATTGTTTTTTTGCATTATTGTAATTTCACAAAATGATTAATCATCCAAACTTGGTCCGATTCTTTCACTTTTTTCTATTATTTCCAAATCAATATGATATTTATTTTTTAATTCAGCATTACTTGCATTTATAATTTTATTAAGCTTTTTATTTCCATCTTTATCTTCTTCTAATAAAGATATTCCTCTGTTTTTCATATATTTTAGCAATATAGCTTGTTTTTTTACGTTTCTTCTTAATGCTCTATTAGATACATATTGGTCTATTCCATATTGTTTAAATAGCTCAATTGTAGGTCTTATATTTTTTATTGATATATTAAATATAC
>CANQXY010000044.1 GCA_947627935.1 uncultured Clostridia bacterium
CAACTACACATTAGGACTTACTGAACAATAGATATTTCCAGAAATTGAATATGATGATGTAGTAAAAGTGCGCGGTATGGATATAGTTTTTGTTACAACTGCAAAAACTGACGAAGAAGCACATGATTTATTAAAAGGTTTCGGAATGCCATTCAAAAAATAAACTTAGGAGGAAAATATGGCTAAGAAAAGTATGAAAATAAAAGCTAGTAGAGAACCTAAATTCGAAGTACGTAGATATACTCGTTGCAGTCGTTGTGGACGTCCACATGCTGTACTAAAAAAATACGGAATTTGTAGAATTTGTTTTCGTGAATTAGCTTATAAGGGACAAATACCAGGGATGAAAAAATCAAGTTGGTAGAAAAGGAGGATATTATGGTAACAGATCCAATCGCAGATATGCTAACGCGCATTCGTAATGCAAATCAGATGCGATATAAAGAAGTTGAAGTACCCGCTTCAAAAATGAAAAAAGAAATTGCTAGAATATTAAAAGCAGAAGGATTTATAACAGATTATAAAGAAAAGAAAAATAATATTCAAAATATCCTTGTTTTATCTTTAAAATATGTAGACAAGGAACGTGTAATAACTGGACTTAAAAGAATTTCTAAACCAGGATTGCGCGTATATGTTAAGGCTGAAGAAGTTCCTAAAGTATTAAATGGGCTTGGTATAGCAATTATCTCAACATCTAAAGGTGTTATGACAGATAAAGAAGCTAGAGCAAACTCACTTGGTGGAGAAGTTCTTGCCTATATTTGGTAGAAAGGATGATACTTGATGAGTCGAGTTGGAAATAGAAAAATAGAAGTGCCAACTGGTGTAACAGTTACAGTTGATGGTAATAAGGTTACTGTAAAAGGACCAAAAGGAGAACTTTCTACTGTAATAAATGAAAACATTGCTGTAAACATTAATGAGAATGAAGTAACTCTAACAAGATCTAGTGATGAATATAAAAATTTCCATGGAACAGCTAATGCTAATATCAACAATATGATTATTGGTGTTACTAAAGGATTTGAAAAAAAACTTGAATCTGTTGGTGTAGGTTATCGTTTTCAATTAAAAGGTACACAATTAGTTGTAACTGCTGGATATTCTCATCCTGTTAATGTAGATATTCCTGATGGAATTAAGTTAGAAGTTCCAAGTAATACAGAGTTATTCATAAGAGGAATTGATAAACAATTAGTAGGAGAATTTGCAGCAAATGTAAGAAAAATTAGAAAACCTGAACCATATAAAGGAAAAGGTATTCGTTATGCTGACGAACATATTCGTCGTAAAGAAGGAAAGAAAGCTTCTAAATAATAAGAGTAAAGGAGAATAGTTATGATCAAAAAAGTAGACCGTAATAAAGCACGCGAGTCTAGACATACTCGTGTTAGAAATAAAGTAAATGGCACATCTTATGTTCCTAGATTGAATGTGTTTAGATCAAACAGTAATATTTTTGCTCAAATCATTGATGACGAAGCTTCTAAAACTTTAGTCAGTGCATCTTCTATCGATAAAGAGTTAAAACTAGAAAATGGTGGAAACATAGAAGCTGCAGAGAAAGTAGGAGAACTACTCGCTAAAAGAGCTAAAAAAGCAAAAATATCAAAAGTCGTTTTTGATAGAGGTGGATACCTATATCATGGTC
This sequence comes from uncultured Clostridia bacterium, assembly GCA_947627935.1. Lineage (GTDB taxonomy): Bacteria > Bacillota > Clostridia > TANB77 > CAG-508 > CAG-269. Next base: position 1,655 of record CANQXY010000044.1, read on the forward strand.
GTGTAAAAGCACTTGCTGAGGCTGCACGTGAAAACGGACTTGAATTCTAATAGGAGGGTAATGATGAAAAAAGAAATCGAAAAAGTTGAAGAAGTTAAATCTACTCCTAAAGTAGAGAAGACTGAAAGAAAACCTCGTAAAATAAATGATAAGCGTCAACCAAGACAAAGACAACAGAAATTATATGAAGAAGAAGTTATTTCTATCGGGCGTGTTACTAAAGTAACAAAAGGAGGAAGACACTTCCGTTTCTCAGCAGTTGTAGTAGTTGGAGATAAAAAAGGTAAAGTAGGACTTGGTACTGGAAAATCAAATGAAGTACCAGATGCTATAAAGAAAGCTAGTCAAGCAGCAGCTAAGAATGTAGTTAAGGTTTCTATAGTAGAAGAACGTACAATACCACATGAGGCAACTGGTGTCTGTGGCGCAAGTCGTGTTATGTTAAAACCAGCTAATAAAGGTACTGGAGTCAAAGCAGGAGGTCCAGTAAGATCAGTACTGGAAATGGCTGGAATAAAGGATATTTTATCTAAATCACTTGGATCAAGTACAAAAGTTAATATGGCATATGCAACACTTGAAGCATTAAAATCACAAAAAACAATAGAGGAAGTAGCACGCTTACGTGGCAAAAAAGTAGAGGAGATAAGATAATATGAAACTACATGAATTAAAACCTAATGAGGGTGCGTTTAAAACTAGTAAAAGAGTTGGTCGTGGAGTTGCTTCAGGACATGGAAAAACTAGTGGTAAAGGACATAAAGGACAAAATGCTAGAAGTGGTGGAGGAGTAAGACCTGGATTTGAAGGTGGACAATTACCATTATTTAGACGTTTGCCAAAGAGGGGCTTCTCAAATGCTATGTTTAAAAAAGTTTATGCAGTAATAAATGTAAGTGATTTAGACAAATTTGAAGATGGAGCAGTAATAACTCCAGAATTATTAAAAGAAATGGGAATTTTGAAAAAACAACTTGCAGGGGTTAAAGTTCTTGGTAATGGTGAATTGACTAAGAAATTAACTGTTAAAGCAAATAAATTTTCAAATACCGCAATAGAAAAAATTGAAGCTAAAGGTGGAAAAGCTGAGGTGATTTAATATGTTTGCGAAGTTTAGGCAAATATTTATTTCAAAAAATAGAGATTTATTAAAAAGAATTTTGTTTACCTTAGCTGCCTTATTCATATTTAAAATTGGTGCGACAGCTATATTAGTGCCAGGTGTAAATGTTGATCCTGAAAAAATGTCGTATCTTGAAATTTTGAGTGCTATGAGTGGTGGAGCTTTTACAAAAGCATCTATATTTGCTTTAGGAGTAACACCATATATAACTGCCCAAATAATTATACAATTACTTTGTGCAGACATTGTTCCTTATTTAGCTGAGTTATCAAAGCAGGGTGGTGTGGGCAGAAGAAAATTAAATCAAATAACAAGAATTGTTGGTATTGCCCTTGCATTTTTACAAGGCTATATGTATTCATTTGCATATATAGGAAATGGTAATCCGATGGATTATATGTTGTATTCATTAATTTTAACAGCAGGAACAGCATTAGTAATGTGGATAGCTGATCAAATAACAATAAAAGGGATTGGCAATGGTATGTCTCTTATAATTATGGCAGGTATTATTAGTGTTTTACCTGATATGTTTAAAAATTTATGGATTGAATTATATGCAAGTGGTTTTTTAGGTATTTTAATATTTATAGCATTTGTACTTGTATTTATTGCAATTATAGTAGGTGTTGTATACATTGAATCAGCTGAAAGGAGACTTCCTATTCAGTATGCTAATAAATCTACAAGTACTCTTGGAAAACAGAATTATATACCATTTAAATTAAATAGTGCGGGAGTAATGCCAGTTATATTTGCATCAGCACTTTTGGCAATTCCACAAATACTTTCATCTGTGTTAAAGAAAGATGGGTTTACAATCTTTGTACAAAAATATTTAAATTATACAGATGGTGTTGGATTGATTATATATATTGTATTGATTTTTGCATTTGCTTACTTTTATACTTTTATGCAAATCAAGCCAAAAGAATTGTCAGATAATTTAAATCAAAATGGTGGATATATTCCAGGTATTAGACCAGGAAAAGAAACTATCAATTATGTAAAGGCAGTGTTGAAAAAAATAACAATTGTAGGTGCAACCTTTCTTACAATACTTGCAATTCTTCCAATAGTATTTGACAAATTTTCTAATCTAACAACATCGATATCTATTAGTGGAACAGGTTTATTAATTGTTGTTGGTGTTGCACTTGAAACTTATAAACAACTAGAAAGTCAACTTGTAAGTAGAACTTATGTAAAAGGTAGAAGGGGAAGAAGAGCATGAAAAATATTATTTTAATAGCAGCTCCAGCTGCAGGTAAAGGAACTGAAGCTGCACTATTAAAAAAAGAATATAATATACCACATATTTCAACGGGAGACATACTAAGGGAAAAGAGTATGGAAGATTCTGAAATGGGTAGAGATATTAATTATAAAATTAACAATGGAATATTTGTCAGTGATGAATTGATAATTAATATATTAAGAGAAAGAATTTCAAAAAAAGATTGTAACAATGGTTACATTTTAGATGGCTTTCCAAGAAATGTGGCTCAAGCTGAAGCATATCAAAAAATGTTAGAAGAACTAGGTAAAGAACTTGGTCTTGTAATAGTTATAGATATAGATAAAAATATAGCTGCATCACGTATTGCAGGTAGAATATCTTGTCCAAACTGTAAAGAGGTTTATAATACAAATTCAAAAGAGTTAACACCTATAAAGGAAGGCATTTGTGATAAATGTGGAGAAAAGCTTGTTAAAAGAGCAGATGATAATGAAGAAACATATTTAGATAGATATGATACATATATAGAAAAGACTTCTCCATTAATTGATTTTTATGATAAACAAGGTGTTGTTTACCATGTTGATGGAAATAATGGAAAAGATTCTACTCACAGACAAGTTGTAAAAATATTGGGTGAATAAAATGATTAATATTAAGACTCCAAGAGAAATTGACTTAATGCGTGTAGCTGGTGAGATAGTAGGAGATACACATAAGTATTTAATTCCTTATTTAAAACCAGGAATAACTACAGAAAAGATTGATTCACTAGCTCGCGATTATATTATTAAAAGAGGAGCGACTCCTTCTTGTTATCATTATAATGGATATCCTGGAAATATATGTATTTCTATAAACGAAGAAGTTGTACATGGCATTAGAAGTAAAAGAAAGTTATGTGATGGCGATATAGTAACGCTTGATATATGTGCATGTTACAAAGGTTATCACGGGGATAGTGCTTGGACATATGCCATAGGAAATATATCGGAAGAAAAAAAATATTTACTTGAACATACAGAAAAATCATTGTATGAAGGACTTAAGCAAATAAAAGCAGGATCTCATGTAGGTGATATAGGAGAAGCAGTCCAAAAATATGTAGAATCTCACGGATTAGGAGTAGTTAAGGAACTTGTAGGACATGGTGTTGGAAATAATCTTCACGAGGACCCAGATGTTCCAAATTACGGGAAAAAGAATACTGGACCTATCTTAAAAGAAGGAATGGTTATAGCAGTTGAACCTATGGTTAATTTAGGTACTGCAGATGTTTGTCTATTAGATGACGACTGGACGGTAGTAACGTTAGACAACAAGCCATCCGCTCACTTTGAACATACAGTGTTAATTACCAAAGATGGGTATGAAATATTAACGAAGAGGTGAAATAGTGGCAAAAGACGATGTTATCGAAATGGAAGGAAAAGTATTAGAAGTATTGCCAGGCTACGTATTTAAAGTAGAACTAGCAAATAAGCATGTAATTACGGCACACGTTTCAGGTAAAATGCGAATGAACATGATTCGAATTTTAGCTGGTGATACAGTAATGGTTGAATTATCAACATATGATTTAACACGTGGTCGTATAACCTACAGAAAATAGGAGGTATGGATATGAAAGTTAAACCATCAGTAAAAAAAATTTGCGATAAATGTAAAGTTATCAAACGTAAGGGAAAAGTAATGGTAATTTGCGAAAACCCTAAACATAAACAAAGACAAGGTTAATAGGAGGTGTTTTATGGCACGTATTAAAGGTGTAGATATACCAAATAATAAAAGAATAGAAATTTCACTTACTTATGTATATGGAATTGGAAGAAGTCTTTCAAATAGAATATTGAAAGATGCTGATGTAAATCCAAATAAAAGAGCTGGAGAACTTACAAATGACGAATTAAACAAAATTCGTGATGAAGTTAATAAATACACGACTGAAGGAGATTTACGTCGTGAAGTAAACATGAATATAAAAACTAAGATGGAAATTAATTGTTACCAAGGACTTCGTCACAAAAAAGGTTTACCTGTAAGAGGACAAAGAACCAATAGAAATGCTCGTACTCGCAAGGGTAGAGGTAAAGTAGTTGCTAATAAGAAAAAATAGTTGTGATTAAAGGAGGA
>CANQXY010000045.1 GCA_947627935.1 uncultured Clostridia bacterium
TTTCTTGATGCTACTTCTTTTGCTAAACTTTTTGTAAATCCTATTATTCCTGCTTTTGAAGCAGAATAATTTGTTTGCCCCGCATTACCTACTATTCCAACTACAGATGATAAATTTATTATTCGTCCTGATCGTGCTTTCATCATATGTCCAATAACATTTTTAGTAATATTAAAAGTACCTACTAAATTTATATCAATTACTTCTTTAAAATCTTCTTCCTTCATTCTCATTAATAGCATATCTTTAGTAATTCCTGCATTGTTTACTAATACATCAATTCTTCCAAATTCATCTATAATTTCTTTTGTAATTCTCTCACAATCTTCAAAATTAGATATATCACCTTGTACTGCGAGACATCTAACTCTTTGTGATTCTATTTCTTTTTTTGTGTCTATCAAAGCATCATTTTCCGTTCTGTAATTAACTACTACATCATATCCATTTTTTGCAAGCGTAATTGCAATTTGCTTTCCTATTCCACGAGTTGCACCTGTTATAAAAGCAACTTTGTTCATATTTTATCTTCTCCTTTCTATACTTTTTAAAATTAATTACATGTAATTAAATCTATTGTATTTTTTAAATTTTCTAGATTATTTATATTAAATATTCTTATATCATTATCACTTTTCATTCTTTTTACAAAACCTGATAAAGTTTTTCCTGGTCCTATTTCTATAAATGTGTCTATTCCTTCATCTAACATAGTTTCTAGTGTTTTTGAAAATCTTACTGGGTTAATAATATGTTTTGATAAAATATCTCTAATATTATCAGTATCTTTATAAAATTCTCCATCTAAATTCTTTATTACTTTTGTAGTAAATTTATTTATTGTAATTTTTTCAAGTTCTTCTCTTAACGCTTTTGAACTTTCTACTAATTTATTAGTATGAAATGGTCCAGCAGTATTTAAAATCATAACTTTTTTTGCTCCCATATCTTTTGCAATTTTTGTTGCATCTAGTACAGCATCTCTTTTACCTGAAATTGCGACCTGTCCTTTACAATTATAATTTGCAGGAACAACAAAACCTGTATTTACTTTTTTACAAACTTCTTCAACTTGTTCATCAGTTAAACCAATAATTGCTGCCATCTGCCAATCTCCTTTTGGTAAAAGATTTTGCATATATTCTCCTCTTTTTTGAACAATTTCAACTCCTTCTTTAAAAGAAATTACATTACTATTTATTAATGCTGTATATTCACCTAAACTTAATCCTGCTGATATGTCAGCTTTTATATTATTTTTTTTAAGAATATTTAATATTGCTAAGCTCATTGTTAGTATTGCAAGTTGCGTATATTTAGTTTCATTTAAAATATCTTCTGGTCCTTCAAAAGATATTTTTGCTATATCTATACCTGTTATATTTCTTACTTTATCATATATTTCTCTTGCCTCTTTATATTCATCATATATATCTTTTCCCATTCCTATATTTTGAGATCCCTGTCCAGGAAATAAAAAACCTATTTTCATTTTAATTACCTATCCTTTTTGTTAATTCTTTTTCAAATTTATTACAAAATTCTGCTATAAATACGCTTCTATCGACATCTATATTGAACTCTTTTTTTATAGAAGTAGCACTATTTTTTATGTCTTCTGTAAATTTTTCTTTATGTGTATTTATTCCTATTCCTACTATTAGATATTTGACAGTTTCACCTTCTAATAATGTTTCTGTTAGTATTCCTCCTAGTTTTTTTTCTTTAACTACAATATCATTTGGTTTTTTAATGTCTAACTTTATTCCATAAATAGTATTAAAAATATTAACTATAATTTTTGCAATTTCTATAGTTATTCCATTTAAAAGTCTTATATTACAGTTAATTTCTGCAAACAAAGAAAATGCAATATTATTATTTTCATCGGTATACCACGTTCTACCATGAGTCCCCTTACCATTAGTTTGAATATCTGAAATAATTAATGTTCCATTTTTGATAGTTCTATTTTTTATTTTTCTCCATATTTCATTTTGTGTTGAATCGATTTCTTTATAATAAATAATATCTCTTCCAAGAAAATTAGTTTTTAAGTTTTTTAATTGCATCTAAGTTTTCCTGCCTTTTTATTTTATTTGTTGTAGTTTTAATTAATGGCTGTTCAGTTAATATCATTCCTCTAATTGATTTATAACGTGGCATAGTTTGATTTATTTCTTTAATCTTTTTTAATAATACATTGTAAATTTCTTCATCTGTTTCAACTTTATAAACTTCTTTTACAATTTTTCTATCAAACACTATCTTTACATTTATTTTGATGTTATCTTTATCATCTGTTTGTTGTTTTCCAAAAATAAATGATTCTGTTACTCCTTCTATTTTATTTACAAGGTTTTCCATCTCTTCAGGAAAAATATTTTTTCCGTTTTTTAATACTATTACACTTTTCTTTCTTCCAGAGATAAATATATATCCTTCCTCATCAATTCTAGCTAAATCACCTGTATGGAACCATCCATTTTCCATAACTTCTTTTGTTGCTTCTCTATTTTCATAATATTCAAGCATTACACTTGGTCCTTTTACAAGTAATTCTCCTATTCCTTCTTTGTTTTTATCAGCCAATTTTACTTTAATACTTGGAACTGGTTTTCCTATTGAACCTATTTTATTATATTTATTACTTCCAACTCCTACAACTGGTGAAGTTTCTGTTAATCCATATCCTTGAACTAAATTTAATCCTAATAATCTATATTTTTCTTCTATTTTTGGATCTAATGCAGCTGCACCGCTTATAAATAATTTAATTTTTCCACCAAGCATGTTATGTATTTCTTTAAATACTTGTTTTTTTTCTTCCATAGAAAGATATCTATATTTTTCTTCATCTTCTAATATTTTTTCTACCTTCCCTTGTTTTTCTAGTTTTTTCCTAATCATTCCAAAAATTCTTTCATATATAGCAGGTACACAAGCCATTACTGAAACTTGATATTCTTTTAAATTATCAACTACATGTCTTAGTCCATCACAAAATACTGTTTGTGCTCCTTTATATAATGAAAATAAAAATCCAACTGTACATTCAAACACATGATGTATTGGTAAAATTGAAAGAAAAGTATCATCTGAAGTAACATCTAAAATACTTGCTATATCCATTAAGTTTGAACATATATTTTTATGTGATAATGCTACAATTTTAGATTTAGAAGTAGTACCAGAAGTAAATAGCATAATGCTCATCTCATTTGGATTAATTTTAGCATCTATAAAATTTCTATCCCCATTTTCTATTAGTTTTCTTCCTCTTTTGGTTAATTCTTGTTGAGAATATACTCCTTCAGAATGTACTGGTAAATCCATAGCTATTAGATGTTTTAATTTGTTTTTTTCACTATATCTAATTCTTTCAATTGCTTCTGCATATTTATTTGAATAAAATATAGCTTCTATTTCAGATCTTGCTATCAAATCTTCTAATTCATTTTCTGGTAAAGATTTGTCTAATGGTACTACTATTCCAGTCCCACAGACTATTGATAAATAAGCTATCTCCCATTCATATCTGTTTTCTCCAATAACTGCTATTTTTTTCCCTTTTAGTCCTAGATTTATTAAAGCAGTTCCCAAACTATCTATCATTTCTCTAACTTCTTTATGTGTAAATGTTTTATATTCTCCTTCTCTAATTCTAATTTTATATGCTGGTTTTTCTCTATATATTTCTTTTGTTTTATTTAGCATATCTTTCAAATCTGTAATTTCAATATAATCATATAACCTTTCGTTCACTATTATCATCCTTCAATTATTTATTTTAATATATTATTTATATCATAATATTTCATAATAAAGATTAGTCTGGTTGGTCAGTTTAAAAAATAATAACCACCCGTGAAACGGGTGGTTTTCACTTGCCCTATAAGGGCATATAACATTGCAGCACCTGAAGGTGCT
>CANQXY010000046.1 GCA_947627935.1 uncultured Clostridia bacterium
TAAATACAATTAGTGAAAATATAGATGACTTTACTCCAATTGAACAGATTTTAGATAATAAAGAAAATGTAGTTTAACCTACATTAATTTTAAAAATAGAGGTGGAAGTTAATCAAACTTTCACCTCTAATATTAGCCTTCCAACCATTTGGAAAAGGAATAGAAGGATAATTACTAGATATTTGTTTAGCAAAAAGATAGTTATTAGAATTTGGAATAATTTCACCAGTAACTAAATCAACACCATCAGGATTAACCATAGGTATAATGTAGAGAGATGCATTATCATATAAATACCTAGCAGGATATCCAAAAATATTAAGATTATTTTGATATGCATAGCAATAATCAGCTAAAAACTTCATTAAAACAACAGAAGTAATCCATTCATTTGCATGAATAGAAGCTGAATAAAATACTTTTTTTTGGCCACGACCTATTTTTACATAAGGAATATCTTTTTGTAGAATACTTTTGCCAGAAGAACCAATAGTTAAAAAAGGATAAAGTCTTTTTAAAGAATTTAAATTAATATTCAAAATACTAGAACTATAGTTTATATTAGTAGGAACAATAAAACCAAGAGCACCATTAATATAAGGAGAAAGTGCATTCCAAGTATTGTTGCCAACTATTCCATCAGGAGATAATCCAAAATTACTTTGAAATGCAATTACTGAGTTATAGGTAGCAGGTCCAAAAATTCCGTCTATGTTACCAAAGTAAAAGCCAAGTATTTGTAATAAATTTTGTAAAAATTCCACCATTGGACCGGTAGAACCACGTCTTAAAATTTTCATAAAATCACCTATTATATATTATGAATAAAATAAAAATAGTTCTATTTATAAAATAAATTCACCAATTTTTTTATATGGAATATAAATAAGAGAGGTGAAAAAAATGAATTATAAATATTATACTTCAAACCATCAAGGGCAAGATGATTATGGATTAAAATACATAGATGATCAAGGATATGGATTAATATGCAAAGATTATAAACTAGAATTTCCACCACAACATCAAGATACACAACCAGGAATGGAATATTTAATGACACCTAGACCAATATTTAATAATCCATATTATATAGCATCTGGAAAACTTATGAATAAAGTAGCAATTATAACAGGAGGAGATTCAGGAATAGGAAGAGCTGTTGCAGTTGGTTTTGTAAAAGAAGGTGCAACAGTAATAATTGTCTATTATAACGAACATAAAGATGCAGAAGAAACGAAAGAATTTATAGAAAGAATGGGAGGAAAATGTTTATTAATATCAGGTGATATTAAAGATACGAATTTTTGTGATAAAGTTGTAGAAGAAACAATAAATAAATTTGGTAAAATTGATATATTAGTAAATAATGCAGGAGTACAATATCAACAAAAAAGCTTATTAGATATAACAGATGAACAATTTGACTTAACAATGAAAACTAATATATATTCTATGTTTTATTTAACAAAAAGAGCTCTAAAATATATGATGCCTGGTAGTAGCATTATTAATGTAACATCAATTACAACATTTAAAGGTGAACCTGAATTGATAGATTATGTGACAAGTAAAGGAGCAATCGTAGGGTTTACAAGATCTTTAGCAACAAATTTAGCTTCAAAAAATATAAGAGTAAATGCAGTATCACCAGGAGTATTTTGGACTCCTTTACAACCAGCTTGTTGGGAAGCGGAAAAAATACCAACACTTGGTTCAGATGCACCAATGGGAAGAGCAGGGCATCCTTATGAAATAGCACCACTTTTTATTTATTTAGCAAGTTCAGATTCATCATATGTTACAGGTCAAGTAATGCATATTAATGGTGGAGAATATAAAGGATAGAAGATATATAAAAGACTTATGAAAATCATAAGTCTTTATGTTTTATTTATTTGCAAATTTTTGCTTTACAGTATCTATTTTTGTTTGTTCTACTGTTTGAGTTTTATACCAGCCTTTTTCAGCCATTAAATTATATATTTTATTTTGAATATTTAATGATTCATTTAATGCATCTTTAAAAGCTGTATGAACTTCAGCAGTAGTTGATTCTATACTTCCATGAAGATATAAATCACAAACACCTTTAATAATTAAAAGCTCTTTTTCCATTAAATCTTTATCTTCTTCCATATTTGCCTCCTTATAATAAATTTAAAAATTTGTTAAATAATTCTGTATGTTTTTGTTCTAATTCTCCCATATAAGTAGAAAGAATAGGGTCTTTTAATTGACCAGATACTTTTTTGCTACATGATTTCATAATATTTTCATGACCCAAAGCATCTTCAACATATAAAAGTTCTTTTTCTGTCATAATATCACCACCTAAAAATATAATTTCCAAAATTTATAAATATATACCAAATATGGAAAATAATTTTAACATCTCGTAACAATTTTATAAAACTTAAATAATATATAAAAAGGAGTGTGTTAAAATGGATTGTGAAAAGAAATCAGAATCTGAAAATTATTTATTAAGGTTTGATCAAATTTTATCTCAGATGGCTAGAAAAATGCTTTCTTCTAATGTTATAAATAACATAACAATAGATTTTATTCAATGTATGATACCACATCATCAGGCAGCTATATATATGTGTGAAAATTTACTTAAATATACTAATTATAAGCCATTAGAAGAAATAGCTAAAGGTATAATAAATATGCAAACTAGAGGAATAGAACAAATGAAAGAAATTGCTAAGACAACAACAGGTTTTTCTAGTTCTATAGTAGATGTTAATTGTTATATGCGAAAATATTTATCTATAACTGAAACTATGATTTGTAGAATGAAAAATAGTCCAAGATGTATAAATGTAAATTTAAGTTTTGTAAATGAAATGATACCACATCATGAAGGAGCAATATCTATGTGTGAAAATCTGTTACAATATCATATAGATCCAAGATTAATAAATGTAGCACAAACAATTATAAAAGAGCAAAGTGAAGGTGTTATTGAACTTGAAAATATAAGAAGTAATTTATGTAGTGAATAGTTTTAAATACTTGATTTTATATATAAAATCAAGTATTATAATATTATATTATTTAGTAAGTAAAGGAATAATAAACATGAAAATTATGCGAAGACTATGTATATTATTTGTTCTTGTATTTTTAATAATATGTATTTTACTAATAGGATTTATATTTTATAACTATTATAATAAATATAAAAATTGGTATTCTTCTGAAGATTTTGGAATAGAAACATTAATTAGTAAAACAGATTATGATAATGATGGAATAGATGATTATACAGATATTTTACAAGGTGCTAAAATTGAAGCTGAGAAAAAACCAATATATAAAAGCGAATATTATTCTGGAGGATATCCACCAGATGGAGAAGGTGTTTGTACAGATGTTATATGGAGAGCTTTAAAAAATGCAGGATATTCATTAAAAGATATGGTAGATGAAGATATTAAGAATAATTTAAACAAATATCCAAGGATTAATGGAAAGCCAGATCCTAATATAGATTTTAGAAGAGTTCCAAATTTAAAGGTATATTTTGAAAGAAATCAATTGGTTTTAACAACAGATTTAGATAAAATAGAACAATGGCAACCAGGAGATATTGTAGTTTTTGGAAGTAGTCATATAGGAATAATTTCTGATAAAAGAAATAAAAGAGGCATTCCATATTTATTACATAATGGTGGACAACCAATAAGAGAAGAAGATATATTAGAATTATATATTAAATATGAACCAATTACAGGACATTTCAGAATGAAAGAAATGTAATAATAAAAAGTAGGAGAAATTGAAGTTGTCAATTAAAAGTAGACAATAAAAAAGCAACTTACTTAAATCCCAGTTCAGTTCTATACTGAATTGG
>CANQXY010000047.1 GCA_947627935.1 uncultured Clostridia bacterium
CTTCACATAACAATTTAACATATAAATGAATATTAATAAAAATAAAACAGATTCTACTAACTGAATGGGAAATAAAGTTACACCATTAGGTGCAATTTTTGAATAATGATAAACTACTTTCCCAAATCCATTATATTTTATTCCATAACAACATCCAACTATAAAACACCCTACTTTTCCAATACTATACATAAGTGGAAAAGATGGAGCAAATATAGTTATAATTTCCTTTATACTCTTTTTAAATTGAAAAGAAAATAATAATAAAAATAATATTGAACCAAATAAAGCTCCATATGAAGATAAACCTAATTTATTAAAATTAAATCCTTTTTCTGGATTTAATAAAAATGTAAATATTTTAGCACCTATAACTATTCCAATGTTTTCATATATTAGCATACATAATATTTCTTTTTTAGTAAATTTACTTTTTTTAGAAGTAAATAATACGACTATTATATTTGATATGAGTGCAATTAAAATTGTAAAAGCATAAATTGGAAATTTAGTATTAAACATAACTCTATCCTGGACAAGATGATAATGAATCTAAAAACTCTGGAATATATTTAACAAATAGAAATAAAATAAATAGTATATATAAAATATAAATAATAATTCCAATTATGTATAACCAAAATATTACTTTTATTACTTTACTATTAGGAAGTTTTATATGAGCAGTAATAATCGTGATAAAAGAAATTGCTAAACAAATCCATCTAATTTCAGAAATAAATATTCCAAGTAGTAAACTTAGAAAAAATATTAATAAGTATGCTCCAATATACTCATTAGATTTATTATCTTCTTTCTTTTTTGTAATTTCTTTTTTATTTTCATCTTCTAATTTTTTAGTGTTAACTCTATTTTTATCATCTAATACTTCATGACATTGAGGGCATATTTTCCATTCATCTTTTAATTCATAACCACATTTTTTACACTTCATATAATCACTCTTCCAAGGTTATTATACATTATATATTTTGAAATGTAAATTAATATATGGCAATCGCTTAAAAGTCTGAATTTTCAAAGTAAATATAATTAATTTTAGAGAGTAGTATTTACTTTGAGAATTCAGAAGAATATGGAAAAAATAGCAAATGTATTGACATTTAGTCAAAAAATAGCATAATTATAAATGTCTAGTACTGATAGCCATTAATTTGGTGCGTCAGTTATTTTTTTTGCATTTATTTGAAACTTTTACCTATGTTTTCCACAGCTCTATCTCTATCTACATTTCTATATTCGTTTTTTATAAATTTAGGTAATCTTTCCATATCAAAATTAAATAGTCCATTATTATTTCTGTATCTTTCTACAATTTTATTTTCTTGCCAATTAGGATATTTTGCATCTAATATTCCTATTAAAGAACTTATTACAATTTCTTTTTTAGAACGTGGAAAATTAACCCAAAGCATTGCATTTTCAACTCTAAATAAAGTATGTAAAATATATAAATCTTCTATTTGCTTTTTATACTCTTCGGATAATCCCATTTTTTTCATATTTTCTTCTATACTTTCTACACATTTTATTATATCTAAAATATTTGGTATTTTATTTATAAAATCCTTTATTGTAGTATTCATATTAACTCTATAATTATAAATTGGTTCATCCATGTGAAATAATTTTTTGCTACTAGCAACTACTACAGGCATGATTGCAAGATCTTCCCATTTTGTTTTTTCTGGAAATCTTAAATTGCCAATTAAATCTCTCTTTATAAGTTTATTTCCTATACCAGATGTTTCGGTAACAATATAATCTTTATTTTCTCTAACATCTATAATTTGATTGCCTAATATATTACTCCAACTACACTTATCTTCCATTTTAAAAGGTCCAATAATTGTTTGATAGTTGCCTCTAACTAAAGAGACATTATTTTCTTTTGCAATTGTATACATTCTTTCTAAAATATCTAATTTTAAGTAGTCATCTGCATCAACAAATTTTATAAATTCGCCGCTCGAGTTTTCTATACCAATATTTCTTGCAGAACCTGCCCCACCGTTTTCCTTATTAAATATTTTAAGTTTACCTTTATATTTACTTGATAATTTATCTAGTAAATCTAGACTACTATCTGTTGATCCATCGTTTACTGCAATTATTTCAATATCTTTTAATGTTTGATTTGCAATAGATGAAATACATTTTTCTAAATATTTTTCTGCATTATAAACAGGAACTATTACACTAACTTTTGACATATAACAATCTCCTTTATAAATTCAAATTTATAATTTGATTATATCATATTTTAAATAATATATATATATTTTAACTGAAATTTATTGAAAATCATGAATAGTAAAATTAAAAATGGCAGAAAAATATTTCTGCTCATTTTATTTATATTCTCTATGAGATTTTTTCATCACTTTTTCAAATACTTTTATTTGACTATCTGCTTCTATTACTTTTAAAGATGCAACTTCTCTATCATATCCATTAGAATTTTCAACTTCATTTTCATGTGTAAACTTATCTTTTGATAAATCATTTATAATATCTTTTGCACCATTAGTATCTTCTAGATTAATTTCTGATTTAGGAATATATATTGTTTTTTTACTACCAACTATTTTTCTATTATACATATGACCTAATATGCTATTAGCAAGGCTATTATGACCTGCACTTGTTATATGAAAATTCTTATTTTGTGTATTATATTTTTGTCCAATAACTTCTGTATTAATATATGTTATATGATATTTTTCACATAATTCAACAAACTTTTCATTATATTTCCCAATTAAATCTCTAAATATTTTTAATTCTTCTTTTTGTAATGATTTAGGACCATAAATACCTAATGCATATATATCAGTTTTATTATTTAAACTTAGAATCATTTCAAAATTACTTTTAACATTATTTATTACGTTTTCTAAAGACTGAGGATCTTCTGCTTTTTCAAGTGTCCAATAGTAATTAGGTTTTTTATCACGTTGTTTATAATCACCTTGTAATTGAAATGGATTATTATATACTTCTCTCATTAAGTCATTAGCACCACTAGAATATATTACTGTTGGTTCTTCACCATTAACTAATTCATCAGTAATAAATATATTTTCATCTCCAGGTTTAACCTTGTATGCAAGTTTATATAAATAAGCTATATCGCCAAGAAACTTAGGTAATTTTACATCTTTCATTACTTTTTCAAATGCTGTGACTGCACTATATAATTGTGATAACTTTATTTCTTCAACACTTAAATTATTTTTTATAAAATAATCTATGTGTTCTGTTTTGTTCATTAAAAGTGAGAAAGCATTAATTACTTCTGGTGAAAAATCATCTGTTGTTAGTGCTAATTTTAAATATTCTAACAATCCTTTTTTGTTTAGAAATGATGTTGTATTAACTCCTTGTGAGTCATTTAATCCTATTATTGTTAATCCCATACTTTTGTAATAATTTCTTAATTCTTTTAATCTAATATCTTCAGTTTTCATTATAATTCCCCCTTTAGGTGCCTTATATTATACAATTTTTAATAGTTTTGTCAACTATGTACTTCCAACTGATGTAGTAAACTAGATGTGGGAAAATATAAAATTATATAAAAAAAAGAGAAAACACTCAAGATTTTAAAACTGTTATATAATTAATTTATCACCAAAATATACAGACCTTTAATAAAAGCTCGAAGCTTAAAAGGTTTTAAGGAGTTGTTTTCTCAATGAATATAATATC
>CANQXY010000048.1 GCA_947627935.1 uncultured Clostridia bacterium
CAAATATTGATTTAGCCGGAGCAGAAGTTGAATTAGTTTCAATAGAAGATAGAGAAAAAAGATTGTGTAGTAAAATAGAAGAAATTAAAGATGATTATGATTATATTATTATTGATTGTCCTCCATCATTAGGTTTAATAACTTTAAATGCTTTAACAGCAGCAAACAGTGTTTTAATACCAATTCAATGTGAATATTATGCTTTAGAGGGATTAGGACAATTAATAAATACAGTTAAATTAGTAAAAAAGCATCTTAATACAGATTTAGAAATAGAGGGAGCTCTATTGACAATGCAAGATGCAAGAACAAATTTGTCAAATCAAGTTATAAAAGAAGTTAATAAGTATTTTGAAGATAAGGTATATAAAACAATAATACCAAGGAATATAAAGTTAAGTGAAGCACCAAGCTATGGAATGCCAATAAGTGTATATGATCCTAGATCAAAAGGTGCAAAATTTTATGAAAAATTAGCTAAAGAAGTTTTAAAAAGAAATGAAAATTTACAAAAAGGCAAACATATGAAATTATAAAGAAAGGAGTTTTTTTATGACGAAGAAGACTGGTTTGGGAAAAGGTTTAGATGCATTATTTATAGGTAATAATACAAAAGAAGAAGTTGACATAAATGATAAAAACTTAATCCATAAATTAAAGGTTATTGATGTAGAACCAAATAAAAATCAACCTAGAAGGCATTTTGATGAAGAAGCAATTGATGAATTGGCAGAATCAATAAAGAGATATGGTGTTATACAACCAATTATTGTTACTAAGCAAGATAATTATTATGAGATAGTTGCAGGAGAAAGAAGATGGAGAGCTTCAAAAAAAGCTGGAATAGCAGAAATTCCAGCGATAATAAGGGAAAACGATGAAAGAAAAAATAAAGAAATCTCATTAATAGAAAATGTACAAAGAGAAGACTTAAATGTATTTGAAAAAGCTACAGGAATAAAAGTTTTAATGGAAGAATATTCTTTAACACAGCAAGAAGTAGGTGAAATAATAGGTAAAAGTCGAAGTGCTGTTGCTAATACGATAAGAATATTAAATTTAGATGAGAGAGTACTAGAATTAGCAAAAGAAGGAAAACTAACTGAAGGGCACTGCAAAGCTTTATTAGCAATAGAAGATAATGAAAAACAGTATAAAACAGCATTACATATGATTGATATAGGAGGAACTGTTAGAGATATAGAAAAAAAGGCACAACAAGCAAAGAAAATGCCAAAGAAAGCACAACAATACGAAGCAATATATCAAGATATAGAAAATAAGTTTCAATCTTTTTTTGGAACAAAGGTAAAATTGGATCCAGGAAAGAGAAAAGGAAAAATAGTAATTGAATATAATTCAAATGATGATTTATCAAGGATATTAGACTTAATTAATTAAAGTTTTGTGAAAAAATCTAGTTTTACGATAAAATTATTTTATTATAAAACTAGATTTTTTTCATAAATTAGATAAAAAATAATTAATATAAAATAATTAAAAAAATATATAATAATTAATTTTAAATAAAAAATAAATAATTTAATAAATAAAAAATAAAATAATTAAATAAATAAAAATAAAATAATTAAATAAATAAAAAATAAAATAATTAAATAAATAAAAATAAAATAATTAAATAAATAAAAAATAAAATAATTAAATAAATAAAAAATAAAATAATTAAATAAATAAAAAATAAAATAATTTAATAAATAAAAATTAAAATAATTAAATAAATAAAAATTAAAAATAATTAAAAATAATAAAAAAATAATTTATAAATAATATTATAACTAAATAAAAATATTTTTAACGAAATAAAAAAGTAAAAAAACTAATAATTAAAATAATTAATAAAGAAATATATTAATAAAAAAGTTAAAAGAAAAAAATAAAATAACAATTTTTTTTGTTGTAGAAAAATCTTAGGTTCGCTTTTTTATATAGTAGGAATTTTCTCTTTCAAAGAAAGAGAAAAGCTCCGTACTTTTCTTAGCTGTGCGAAATGAAATGAGCTACAGATAAGTTATGCTATGAAAGAGAATTATGCGAATGTTACAAATTCTTAATAATTTTGTTATTTAGAATTTGTTAATCCGCTTTTTTATAGATAATTAAAATAATAAAATTAAAAAATAAGGAAGGTAAGATGAAAAAATTTTTTTATAACAAACAGCAAAAAGTTTATTCTTTAATGCAATCATAAAGAAAAATAATGTAGTTATGTTAATAATAAACAAAAGAAATAAACAAAGATATTTATGAAAAAAGTGATAGATCTTTATTAAAATTTTTATAAATATTTTTGGAAGAAGATTAGATAAAAAATACGAAAAAAAGTTTGTAAATAAAGTTGATGTTCTTAAAAATTTGAGAGTATAAATTTGATGGATAAAAAAGAATAGAATAGTGCCGGGTTAAATATGAAAGAAGTTATAAATAGAAAAGATTTCCTTTTTTTGTATATAAGGCTAATGGACTGAAAGAAGAGAAACTAGAAAAATAAAATCAAGTGAAAAGGTAGATA